>JAYVUD010000496.1:0-8859 GCA_043788335.1 Chloracidobacterium sp.
AGATGGCCCTCGCGAGCGAGGCGTTCGGCGTCGGAAAATAGGTCTGAGGACGACTGGTCGTCCGCGATCCGTTCGCCGAGAATGACGCGTTCATTTTTCGATTCCTTATCACGTTTGCCAAAACGGCCCGACAGGAACGGAACAAACTTGTACAGTATGAAGCCTATTCCGACCGCTAGAAGGACGTATAACAATATCTGAAGCAGCGTCGCGAGCGAACCAAGGCCGGCCGACGGTGCTTTCGGCTCGATAGCCATTTTTGGAAACAACTTGGCGAGCCATTCGACTATCTTTCGCCTGATCTTCTGGAAAAGGCTCTCGTCCGCGGCTTCCGGCTTTTGATATTCCTCGCGGCTGAGTATTTCGGCGAGTTTGCATTTGTCTTCGTCCTTACTGTGCTCGCCGGCGGACGCTGACCGGATCCCGGCGATCTTTGCGTCGATCGCCTCGATCCGCTCAAATACCCGGTCGAGGATCACCGTCTGTTTGGATAAGTTTACCTCGGCCGTATAACGATCGAGTTCGGCGTGGAGCCAGGCATTATCTGTATCGATGCTGCCTCCGGGCCATTCGAGCTTTTCCGTCGGCGGCAACGTTTGACGAATAATCGTCACGTTATCATTCTGAAATGCGGCGATATCCTTTCGCGATTGATCGATATCGATGAGTTCGTTGACGAGGACCTTGGCCGCCCCGATCCGTTTTTGATAATCGTCCAGATCTGAGGCAAATACCGACACTGAGCAGGCCGACAAAATCACAACGAAAACGATCGCGACGAACCCCCGCGACCAAGCTTTGATGTGTTTCGGTATACTCAACATCTCATTTTAGCCCAAGCGTGGTAAATCCACCCTTTCGTTCCGGTGTGACGGGTATCGCCGCGATCGCGGCAGCCGCCCCCAATGCAGGCTGAAGCGGATTTACATACGCCTGCGGCACCGCCGGTATCTCGCCGAGACGCCGGGCGGCCAATAGTTCCAGGTCATAGCCCTCACGGCGAACCCGTTCATCAACATACAGCAGACACAGGCCGATCGTCCAAACCGGTGACAAAAGGATAAAGCTGATCTGACCGATAATATTGTTTGAGATCTCGTACCACGCCGGAACCACCTCAGTCCCGAAGGTCATGATCTCTACTCCGTTTGCCCACGCGAACCAGGCGAGCGGCACAAAGAGTATAGCCAATGCCGAATACGTCGCGACCGTCGAAAACACGAATAATGCCATCAGTCGGCGCACATTGCCGCCGGCCAGGCTCGCACTCCGCCCGATCGCCGAAAATGCACCTTGTCCCTCGACGAGCATCACCTGCGGGACATACGCAAATCGTGACGCTACCAGAAAGAACAGCAACAGTCCGAGAAACCCTATCCCGATGCCCACGATAATAGAAATGATCGCCGCAACGATCGGAATTGAGCTCAAAAGATACACGACCGACATTATCGCGAGCGCCGCGACCAGCAGGGTAAAATAGAATATTACCAAGCCGAAAAAGCCGAGAAGCACGACGAGAATGGTCGATGACAGTATCAGGCCGCCGAGCCGTTTCAGCGTGTTACGATATGTCGCACCAAAGGCGACCGGCTCGTCAAACAGCAGATGCCGCACAAAATTACGCGATGCACCGCCCATTACGACGAGCGTCGCGATCATTTCGACCAGCCAAATGATGATGTTGCCAAACCAAACGAAAAAGTAATAGACGGTTCGCTCGCCCGAGTTTGGGGCCGCCTGAGCGGAAAAAAACTCACGCCCCAGAAACGTCCAACCGACCGAAAACAAGGTTCCCGCAAAAACGGGCGGAGCTGCGATCAAGATCAACGTCCAAAAATTCTTGCGATAAAACCGCACGGCGCGATCGATCAGATCACCGGCACCCAACGTCGAATAAATTGGCGTGGAAGCATTTCCGAAGGCAGACATCATGCCATTGTACCAAACATCGTAATTTGTCACTGAGTAGATTCATCACTCAATAACAAAATCGACCCCGGCGACATCCATACCCATAATATTGCGTCGTTCAGTGCCCCCGATTGCCGGCCCGACGATCGCGCTTCGCTCCAATCAAATGCACAGAATGCAGTAACGCGGTTCTCGATCAACATGCAGGCGTACGATGGACCAATATAAAAAAAGTCTGCCAGACCGAAGCCTGGCAGACTGTAGATCGGCAATTACGCCTAAGTTAGAACTCAAATCGAGCTGCAAACTGGAAAATACGAGCATCCGCCGAAGACGTGATCTGTCCAAAAGCGGTGCTGCTGATATTAGCCAACTGCGTGTTGTTGAAAAAGTTAGTATGGTTCAAAACGTTGAATGCCTCAGCTCTGAGCTGAACACGCATCGATTCGGTAAACCGAACATTCTTCAACAACGCCATATTGACATTCATAAAGCGGGGTCCGTTTATCATCGTACGGGCGAGTTGTCCCACCTGTCCGGGGCCGACGTTAAAGAACGCCTGTCCGCTGAACGGAACGTTAGCGTTCACGCCCGGAAGACTGTAACCGGTCGATCCCTGACCTGAGGTGCCAATAACCGACGGATTGATAAAGTAGATTCTTCCGTTGGCCTCGTAGATACCGGCCAGAGCCCGGATCTGAGCATTACTCAAGTTGGTATTTGCGGTCTGACGTCCGGATCGAGCTCCGCGGTTAAACGTTCCACGCGGATCCAGGAATGAGATCGGAGCACCGGTCGACCATTGCCACAAACCGGAGACTTCCCATCCGCCAAAGATCTTGTCCATCACTCCGCCCTGATTCAGCAGCCATTTGCCCTTACCTACCGGTAACTGGTAAATGCCGTTGAAGTTAAAGACGTGTGTCTGGTCAAAATCAGCACGCTGCTTATCGAGCTTCTTGCGGTTATTATCGAGATACGGCTCGAACAATGCCTGCGAAGTACCAACCGTATCAGTCAGATTTTTGGAGAACGTGTAGTTGGCCTGGAAATAAAGTCCCTGCGTAAAACGTCGTCTAATCTCTAACTGAAGTGAATTGTAGCTATACGAACCCGCGTTCGTAAACAGCTCGATCTGACCGATGTTCGGGTTAGCATAGAGCTTAACGAACGGGGTATTGCCCGGAAGCGCAAGCGTCGGATGATTGTTCAGATTATTCGAAACGAACGTCTGAGCAAAATCAGCCACGGTACCGTTCTGCAACGCCGTTCTGAAAGCAGACAAAGATACCAGACCGCCGACCTGAAGATGACCGGCAGAACCGACACCGAGATTCTGGAAGACGTTCAAGGGAACACAGCCTGTCGTGACACCCGAACAGAACGGAGTCGCAAGACTGATGTTTCCACCGTTTGCCGCAATGCTCAACGCCAGATTAGACTGGGCCTTGATGAAATCATCCAGGACGCCATTGCTGACAACATCGATCTGGTTGAGATCGAGACCGCGTGCCAGGTTATTACTGCGTGTTCCGACATATCGAACTTCGACAGCCGTATTGCCCCAGAACTCACGCTGATATCCAAAACTGTACTGTTCCGTTTTGGGAACCTGAAGTTTCGGATCAACTGCGTTAGCTACTCCGAAGAAACCCTGACCGGCTGTGTTGTTCTGCAGGAAGGTTCTCGGTGGTGAAACGAAAGCAGGCGGTAAAACAGGCGTATTCAGTCCGCTGAGGCGGTCGTTCAACGCAGTCGTCCCCGTCGGTCCGAGAGCTGAGTTTGATGCACGGCCGAGACCGACGTTACCTGCCAGCGTGTTGTTAAGTGACGTGATGATCGAGTCGTTTCCGTAGATCTGGCTGTAGCCACCGCGGAACACGCTCTTTCCTTCGCTGCCGAAGAGCAATTTGCCGACTCCGCCCGTAAACCGGGGTGACCAGGCAACGCCGAGCGACGGAGCAAAGTTGTTGTAGTCGGTCTTGTAATACAGGTACTGTTTGCCCGCGTTTGTTCCGATAACATCGTAGGTTCCGTTTCCGCTAAGAAGCGAAGCCGCCGGATTTTTCGGATCAGCGATGACCGGTTCAAGCGACAGTCCGTTGAACAACTTGAGAGCCGGATAGAGTTCCCAACGGACTCCCATTGAGAAGGTCAAGCCGCGGGTAACCGTCCAACGATCAGATGCATACAACGCGTGATTATCATTTCTGAACGGTGCGAGTTGACGTGCCGCAGAGTAACCCGAGGTCGGGCTCGTGGTGTTAAATCCCTGAATTCGCTGGTTTACTAATCCTGCCATAAGGGCCAGCAGCGAGTTAGCCGTTCCAAGCTGGGTCGTATTGATCAAACTGCCGGTTCCGCCGGTGTTCACGAACATGCCGGTCGTGAACGTGGTGGTCGTCGCAGGTGACAGGTTCGTATTACCAATGATGTAATTCGGTACGGTCAGCACGTCATTGTACGAGTTAACCTTATAACGCTGAAACTGTGCTCCAAATTTGAGCGAGTGGTTACCGACGACCCAGTTAAAATTGTCGGCAATGTTAAAGAGCTTATTGTTTCGTCCCTGATCGAGGAAGATATTCGGCTGGTCGATAATACCGGCCAACGTTCCGCTCGTCGTTCCCTGCGGTCCAAGGAAGAATGCCGGATACGGCGTCGTTCGCTTGAACGGAACTTCACTGGTGAAAATACCCCAGCGAACTTCATTGACCATACTTGCCGAAAGAATTCGACGATAGGTAAGCACGAATGATTTGTTCTTAGAGTACTGGGAAACGTCCGGAATAACACCAAATCCGGTAGTATCCACGTCCGGTCTCAGGTTGTTCTCTTTGTTCCAGTTAAATACCGCATTGACGGTATCTTTTGGCGTCCAATCCACGTCGAAACGTGTTGTCGTGGTGCGCCGGGTAACGTCAGCTCGTCGGTTAAATCCGTAGCCGGTGGTATTAAGCGAATCGCCGCCCGTCGCATTACCTGCAGTCGGCATCGGGCTCAAAACCAGTGACTGGATGAGCGGGTCGATCGTCCCGGGAATACCCGTAAATCCCTGGGCCTGTGCAAATGTCAAAATATTCGAGATCGTGCAGATGCTGCCTGCCGCTCCATCCGGGCAGGAAATTCCGCCTGCATTGATGACGCTACCCGCAGCAGCACGGTTAAACGTAAATGCACCGGCGCGTGCTGATGGGGTGAGGATAGTTCGGGTTGCACGCGAAGCTACCGGATCACGGATACCTTCATACGCAATAAAGAAATATCCCCTATCCCTAAAGAATGCCGGTGTTCCTTCGCCAAAACCGGGAACCGGGAACGGTCCGCTGACCTTGCCGCCGTACTGATTACGGTTGCGGAAAGGCGCTCGTTTTGCGATTTCTTGCTGAACACCGTTCACGTCGGGCGTACGGTTGTTAAAGAAGGTGTTCGAACCAAAACGCGAATTTCGATTGTATGCGAATAGTGCACCGTGAAAATCCTTGGTGCCCCGCGGGGTAACCAGCGAGATCTGCGCTCCGCCCGAGCCCTGATCGGACTCGATATTCGTAGTGGCGATCGAAAATTCACCCGTATCGTCCACTGACGGACGGCCCGGAGCAAAGTCGGTAGCATTGGTACGAATAAACTGATCGTTGATGCTGATACCGTCTCTTGTAATGTTCGTCAGCGAGGTACGCTGGCCGTTGATCGACGTGCCCTGAAACGGGTTCGATGCAGTACCGGCTTGCAGTGTCGTCAAGCTGAGCGGGTTACGCGTAAGCAGCGGGAGCGAGAGGATCTGCTGCGGGTTAACCGTGCTCGTGACCTGTGCACTGGCGGACGTGATGACGTCCGCACCGGCGGTCACCGTTACGACCTCGGATAACTCTCCGATCGCGAGTGCCGACGGCAATGTGTATTCGCGGCCGATATCGATCTTGACTTCGTTAGCGACAAAGGTTTTGAACCCCTTTGCCTTGATCGTAACGGTATAAAGGCCGGGTTCAAGTTGTGTAAAATTGTATCCGCCATCGTCCGCTGACGTGACGGTTTGTGCCTTGCCGGTCTGCTTAAATTTGACTTCGACCGTCGCTCCCGGGATCACTGCCCCGTCGGGGCTTGTGACCGTTCCGGAAAGCGTTCCGGTTGGCGTCTGTGCAAACAAAGCAACACTAGCCAAAATTGTAGTTAGTACTACAAGTAAAAATCTCCTCATTTTGCTCCTCCTAAAATTCCTTTGTGAAAAAACTAAGCTATATTCGGATTGAAAACAGCGTGGTTTGTTACCATTTTGGAGTCAAAAACTATGCCACGCGTCAAATCGGAATAACCCCTTATAATTTAACCGTTTAGTGACACAAACAGGCCCCGTCTGAACGCCTGAATGAATTAAACTACGAAAATTTGAATATTGACCGAAAACGGCCCTGGACAACGGCTGAACGCCTTGTAGGCGTTGTCCTACAAGGCCGCACGGAATACAGACGATCGCGTGAGATTTGGCTAGAATAGGGAACAGACCGCGACTAGCAACGAGCCGCGATCACCTCAGGCCGCCCACAAATTAACCGTCAAAAACGGGTCGGGATATTGTGCGTCTTTATCTTGGAATTGAGCGTTGTCGCGTTTAGCCCGAGCAGGCGGGCCGCTCGCGACTGATGTCCGCCGGTCTGGTCGAGAGCACGCCTGATGAGGTCGATCTCGAACCGCTTGATCTCGTCGTAAAAATTGATCCCCCGCGAGATATCGATCTCCGACGACATCCCTTCCGTTCGCTTGACCATCTCCATCGCGAGGCCCGGATCGCGAACCTCGGGCCGCAGGCAGTCGACCGTGATCTCGTCCGTTTGGGCGATGACAACCGCACGCTCGATAATATTTTCAAGCTCGCGAACATTGCCCGGATAATAGTAGCTTTCGAGCAGCGACAACACCTCGGGCAGGAGGTTTTCGGAAATGTCGCGGCCGTTTTCCTCGGAGTATTTCCTAATAAAATGCTGTGCAAGCGGCAAAACGTCCTCGCGGCGGTCACGCAGAGCAGGCAACTCCATCGGCACCACCGACAGACGGTAATATAGATCTTCGCGAAACGTTCCGTTTTTGACCGCCTCTTTCAGATCCACATTGGTGGCGGCGATAATGCGTACATCGACCTTGGCAGGCGTTGTATCGCCGAGCGGCGTAAACTCGCGTTCCTGGATCACGCGCAGCAGACGAACCTGTGTTTCGGGGCGCAGATCACCGATCTCATCGAGAAATATCGAGCCGCCGTCAGCGACCTCGAAAAGGCCTTTTTTCGCCGCGATAGCACCGGTAAACGCCCCTTTTGTGTGACCAAAGAGTTCGGATTCAAGTAATTCGGACGGAATATTTGAGCAATTTACAACGACGAATGGCTCGTCCGTCCGCGGACTCGCCTCGTGGATCGCTTTTGCGACGAGTTCCTTGCCCGTTCCGCTTTCACCTGTGATCAGAACCGTCGACCTGGCGGGCCCGACGCGATCGACGAGACGAAATACGTTCTCCATCAACTCCGAACGTCCGATAAAGCCCTCGCGCCGCACGGACTTGACCATCGCGTGCCGCAGCGTCTGGCGTTCCTCTTCCTTCCGCCGCTTTCTGATGCCCTTTGCCACCAGGGCCACGATCTGCTCATTCTGGAAAGGTTTGCGAATAACGCCCGCGGCCCCTTTTTCCCACGCCGATATCGCCGTATCAAATGTCGCGTAAGCTGTGACCATCAGGACGACCGCCTCGCTGTCCAATCTGATCAGTTCCTCGAGGGCCGTCAGTCCGCCCATTCCGGGCATCGAAACGTCCATCAGCACGAGATCGAACGCCCGCTGAGAATAGAGATCGACGGCCTGCTCGCCGGTCTTGGCGAGCTCGACCCGATAACCCGCGGTCGAGAGAACCGTCTCGAGCACGTCACGCATGATCTCTTCGTCATCGCAGACCAGAATGGAACCTTTCTTACTCATAAACTCCCAATATAGCCTAAGCCCGCGTCAAACGTCTATTTGACTCGATTTTGCGGCTCCGGTCGGCTAATCTAGTTGCTGACCAATGCCGCCGACCTACGACAACATTTCCCGCTACTATGATCGTGCGTTACGGCCGTTCGAAAAATGGTTTCTCGGACGCTGGCGAGCGGAAACTCTGAGCCTGCTTCCCGCAAATTCGACCATTCTCGAGATCGGCGCCGGAACCGGTGCAAATTTTTCTGAATATCCGCCCTGCAGACATGCTGTCGCCAGCGATCGTTCGATCAAGATGCTGGATCTCGCTCGCAAGAGATCCGGGGCGATCGATCTCGTACAGGCCGATGCCCAAGTACTGCCCTTTGACACAGATCATTTCGATGCCGCGTTTGCCACATTGGTTTTCTGTTCGATCCCCGACCCGCTGGCCGCATTTTCTGAGGTCATTCGCGTCCTCAAGCCGGGAGGAATGTTTATTATGCTCGAACACGTTCGGCCGCCCGGAGTCCTCGGTGCCGTGTTCGACGTGTTGAGCCGCTTGACCGTCGCGGTGATCGACGATAATTTCAATCGGCGAACCGCATCGATCGCCGCTGAGTCGGGCCTGAGGGTCGTCGAGGTGCGAAAGAAAACTCTGGGTATCGTAAACCTCATCATCTGCGAAAACGTCAAACTCGACCCCGAGATCTAAACTTTTTTGCGTCGGCGAGCGTAATGTATCTTATCGAAACACATTACTTTAACGAGTTTTGTATCGACGCAGTTTTACATTAAGGGTTTTATAAAATGGCAATTTCAAAAACATCAAAAGTACTCTTGATACTCGGCGGCCTGGTCGTTGGAATATTGATCATCGGCGTCGTCGCTTTCGCCTTGCTCGCTGACCGGATAGGACGGCCAACGGTTCCCCAAAACAGCGTGCTGGTATTGAGCATATCCGGTGATCTGCCGGATTATGTGCCCGACGAACCGCTTGCTCGGG
>JAYVUD010000497.1:0-7192 GCA_043788335.1 Chloracidobacterium sp.
CAGATTGACGGCCTGGTCAAATGCTTTTGCCTGCACAAGTGCCGCTCCGTAGCCGACGACGTGTTCCAGATTCTTTGGCTCGGCCTCGACCGCCCGGCGGCAATAGTCGAGAGCTTTCGTCGGGTTGTCGACGCGATACAGCTTGCACAACCGCCCGAGCACCGAGCCATTTGATCTGTCTTTATCCAGCAGTTTTTCGAGCTCGGCGGCGTTATTCGACCCCGCGGTCGCAACCAAAGCCCGAAACTCGGCGAGCCCGGGCGTCAACGGATCGATGTCCGCGAGCATCGACAATGCATCTGCCGGTTTACCGCCGGCGGCGAGCACCTTGGCACGCAGCAGGCGGGTCGCTCCGGTCACGGCAGATAGTTTTTCGAGCTTATCTATCATGTCCGCCGCCCGCACGGTGTCGCCCTCGAAGATCGCCAGTTCGGCCGATTGCGTGATGGCGTATCGATTTTTGGCGTCGATCGAAAGTGCATTTGCGAGACTGGCATGGGCGGCATCACGCTTGCCGAGTGATATTTCCAGGGCTGCCCTCGCCGTCCACACGGACGCGGTCGGATTGGCCTTTGACGTTGCGGCGGTAAGTTTTTCGAGCAGTTCGCGCAGCACCGGCGCCGGCGATTCGGTCTTCAAACGCAATTCTGCCAACGAGGCGTAGGCCGGAAAATTTTGTGCGTCGAGTTCGATCGCCTTTGACAGCAACACTGCCGCTTCGTCGAACTTGCGGTTATCGACCAGCAGGGAACCGAGGCTCGTCATCGGCAGCGTCCAGTCTGCCCTAATCTCGAGAGCCCGGCGAAATGCGTGCTCGGCCCCGGCCCGATCGTTTAACGCGAGGTAGGCGTTACCGCACTGGTACTCAGCCTCGGCAAACTCGGGGACGATCTTGAGAGCCTTTTTATAAAGGGAAATTGCCGTCGCAAGGTCGCCTTTTTCGTGAGCGTCCTGTGCCTGATTAAAGATCGCAACGGCGTCTTCGCGGTCGTCATTGTCGCCTGTTTGGGCGGTCGCTCCGATCGAGATTACCAGCATCAACACGACCAGAACCGCGAACCTGGAAAGCTGGCGGCCGTCGACCAGGAAAAACGTGGATCGGAAGGTGCGGTATGTAAGCATCAAATTGTGGAAATTCTACCACCCAACGGGTGGAACGTCTATATATTTAATCGTTATCACCGTATAAACTTTGGTTTCAAAGATTTGCTATCGGCGATTCGGGTGATATAAACTTTTCTATTGTAAAACGACTGGAAATGCCGATTCAGGCTAAAAATGACCCCAAACCCCAATCACGCACATCCTCTAGAACTCAGTAGCTCAATCGAAAAGGAACGCGGCCTGCGGGATTTGATGCGTGAAATGGGCAGTGTGTTGGTGGCATTTTCGGGTGGCGTTGACAGCTCGTATCTGGCGGTGTTGGCTAATCAGGAGCTAGGCTCGGACGCCGTTTGCATGCTCGGATTGTCGCCGAGCGTGTCCGAGTTTCAGCGAAATGCCGCCCGCAAGGTGGCGGACGATCACGGGCTCAATTTCGCGGAGATCGCGACCGACGAGGTCGCCGATCCTCGCTATGCCGCAAACCCGACCAATCGTTGCTTTTTCTGCAAATCAGAACTCTATAATAAGTTGAGTGTGACGGCCGTAAATTCAGGCCTTGCATTTGTTATCGACGGCACCAACGCTGACGACCTCAGCGATCACCGGCCGGGCCGAGCCGCCGCCACCGACAACGGTGTTCGAAGCCCGCTCGCAGAGGCTGGTTTTACTAAACAAGATATTCGGGCACTGAGCCGTTTTCACGGGATCGAGGGTTGGGATAAACCCGCGAGCCCGTGTCTCTCGTCGCGGATCGCTTACGGCGTTCCGGTGACGATCGAACGCCTATCAAAAATTGAACGCGGCGAGGAGTTTATTCGCAAACTAGGTTTTTCGGAGTTTCGGGTGCGACTTCACGATGATCTCGCCCGGATCGAAATATCGCCGGATGAGCTCGGGCGGGCTCTCGATGCCCGAAACATTGAATTCATGGCCAGTGAATTTAAGAAGATAGGTTTTAGGTATGTCACGCTCGATCTAAACGGGTTTCGTTCGGGCGCGATGAACGATGTCATTAAACAAAAATAATTAATACGGGAGATATAATGATCATGGCTAATCCGATGGCTGATGAAATGCGTCGATTCAAGGGAAGCGACGAGAAGAACCCTTTTGAAGCGATGAGTGAACGTTTTGACCGTGCCGCAATGCTGCTCGGCCTGGACGAGGACCTCTACAGAGTGATGCGCGTGCCGAGTCGCGAGATCAAGGTTTATATTCCGGTGAGAATGGACACCGGACATATACAGGTTTTTGAGGGCTACCGTGTCCAGCACAATTTTGCCCGCGGTCCCGCAAAAGGCGGCATTCGGTACGCTCCGGACGTGACTCTCGACGAGGTCAAGGCACTTTCCGCCTGGATGACCTGGAAATGTGCTGTCGTCAACGTCCCGTTCGGCGGCGCAAAAGGCGGGATCATTTGCGATCCGTCGCAGATGTCGATCGGCGAGCTCGAACGCATGACCCGGCGGTATACATCCGAACTGATCGATTTTATCGGCCCGGACAAGGACGTCCCGGCGCCGGACATGAACACCAATGAGCAGACGATGGCGTGGATAATGGACACGTATTCGATGCACGCCCGCCACACGGTTAACGCTGTGGTAACCGGCAAACCGGTGGCACTTGGCGGTTCGCTCGGACGCCGCGAGGCGACCGGCCGCGGCGTGCTGTTCTGCGTAAACGAGGCTATCAAACGCTTTAACCTAAAACCCGAAGACACGACGGTCGTCGTCCAGGGGTCGGGCAACGTCGGCGGTATCGGAGCTCAATTGATGTACGAGGCCGGCTATAAAGTAGTCGCGATCTCGGATGTCGGCGGCGGTATCTATAATCCGAGGGGGCTCAATATCCCGCACGTCCTCCAATATCTGAAGGACAACAGATCGCTCGATGGGTATCCGGACGTCGAATATGTCGACAATAAGGAGTTGCTCGAACTCGAATGCGACGTGCTGACCCCGTCGGCGACCGAGAACCAGATCACGTCGGAAAACGCCGACCGCATTCGCTGCAAGATCCTCGCCGAAGGTGCAAATGGCCCGACGACGCCCAAGGCGGATAAGATACTGCACGACAAGGGGATATTCGTTATTCCGGACATTTTGGCGAATGCCGGCGGCGTGACCGTCTCGTATTTCGAATGGGTTCAGGACCGTATCGGATATTTCTGGACAGAGGACGAAGTAAACACGCGTCTGGCGGCGAAGATGGTCGCAAGCTTTGATGAGCTGTGCCATTATGCCGAGAAACACGACGTCGACACACGGACGGCTGCCTACATGCTGGCGATCGACCGCGTGGCGTATGACACCCGAATGCGTGGAATTTACGCGTAGTCTGTTGGCTAATTTGTTAAAAACACTTGATTTTCGGATCAATGTGGTTTATCGTCTTAGGCAGGGAAGCAGCTAAGTATCGAAAAGTCTTTGTTGACTTTATTCGGCTTTTCCCCTATAAATTGAGGTAGTAACTGTTCGAAGTTTTGCTACTGCGCGTGTTTGTAGGTATTTGCTGTTGGCAAGTTCCCTTAGCGTATGTAATAATGGAGTAGCCTTTTGTAACAGTCTGTTTTTGATGTTTTCAATTTGGCTGCAACTTGAAATTTAATTTTTTATTTTCGGCGGAGGAATGTGATGAAACTCGCTATTAAGGTGTACTTTGCTACACTTATACTGCTTACGCTTGCTTTTGCGACATTTGCGCAAAGTGACGCAATCTCGGTCAAGGATCCGAGAAACACGGCCCCGACAGTGGGTACCGGCGGATCCATCGGTGGACCGACAGGACTTTTTACGGTTTACGACGGCCACACGCTGAGAAAGGGTGAATTCACCTTCAGCTTTGCTGTCAGTAACTATGACCGGGATCCGGGCAACGTAGATATTACCAGTCTACCGACCAGTTTTCAGGTCGGTTTGACCAACCATGTAGAATTATTTTTCTCGACAGAGATGGCACGGCAGATCAAGGTGAACTCGCCGCGTAACCTGTCGGGCTTTTATCTGCCGAACTCGCAGTTCGTTATTCCGGGCTTTGGTTTGACCCGCGCACCGGCTATCGTGCTTTCGCCGCAGGGCCCCGGCGCCAGCCAGTACCCGAATCAGGCGATCTATCGTCCGACGGGTGCTCCGTTTGTCCAGTTTCCGTATTCGGGTGGGAACGCAGGCACATTCGGTCTGCAGGCTCCGTTCTTCTCAGGTCCGATATTCGGATTTGCGGCCGGAACCAATGCATTGCTTGGACCACCCCGCTTGGGTGGTAACGGTGCTGCCAATTTCCCGGGCATTGGCTCGATCTATGGCAGCATCCTGCCGGGTATCGTGCTTCAGAGTACATCGCTTGTCAATCAGGCGGGTTTACCGGCTGGCGAAGGCCCGCTTGTTTTCACACTGAAACCGTCCTACCTGCCGGATGCTCCGTTCTTGAACCGTCAGTTCGGCGAATCGTCGTTCAACGAATTCAACATCGGCGTCAAATGGCGTCTCTCAGGCCTGAACAGCCCGATCGGATTTGGCTTTATGGCCGCGTACACGTGGAATGCTGATAACGCCAATTCGACGACCGGCTTTAATATGCTGCAGCGTGGAGCTAGCGGCGGCGGAAACATGGGCGACATTACTGCCGGCCTGTTTGCGGATGCTCGCTTGGCGAAATGGGCTAATCTTTCAGCGAACGTCGCCTACAAGTACACGAGTGCTGCCAAGGGCGAATTCCCCGGCGGTACATTTACTCTGCTGGATCGCCCGGATGAATTGGCTTCGTCCATTGGTGTTGATTTTCCTGTCAACAAATGGTTCCAGCCCATCGCTGAGTTCCGTTCGTTAATGTATGTTGGTGGCCGCACGCCGAACGCATTTGAGAACAACCCGATCGACGGTCTCGTCGGTGCCAGGGTGTTCATCACGCGTTATGCCGGTTTGGGTTTTGCATACAGATATAACTTTAACCAGCAGAGTTTCGAGAGCTTTAACAAGACACAGGCCTTTACCGGTTCGGTATTGGTTCCGTGCCGTCCGGGCGTTACAAACTGTGCCCCGGTAACGATCACGAACACCTTCACCGGTATCCCGGCTGGATTTGCTCCGTCGACCGACCCGAATGGCTACATATTCCAGTTCTGGCTCGGACGTCGTAACAAGCGTGCAGAGGATGTCATAAACCAGTCTCCGAATATCAGCGGCGTGAACCTGAGCACCACGGTCATCAAGATCGGATGCCTTCCGGGATTCCGATCGACGTCCGGCAAGTGTGATGACAGCCGCTCGGTCAGCGTTGCGACGAGTGCAAGTGACCCAGAGAACGATGTATTGACCTATAACTACACGGTCTCGGGTGGACGCGTTGTCGGAACGGGTGCCAATGTTCAATGGGATCTCTCCGGAGCTAACGAAGGAACATACACCATCACGACCGGTGTTGACGACGGCTGCGGAGTTTGCGGCAAGACCAACACTCAGACGGTAACCATTAAGAAGTGTGACGATTGCGTCCAGGTCTGCAATTGCCCGAGCCTCTCGGTCAACGATCAGAGTGGCGTGACCAGTCCCGGTTCGACGATGACGTTCACCTTGAACGGCGGCGGTTCGAACCCGGTCAACTGGAGTGTTACGGCTGGTACGATCGAATCCGGTCAGGGTACGTCGACCATCACGGTCCGTGTACCGGCTGAGGGTAGCCCTTCGAACATCACCGCGACGGCTTCGCTTGGCGGTTTGGATGAGGCTTGCCGTTGTCCGAACACTGCTCAGGGAACCGGCGGAGTTGCTCCGAAACTGACAGGGCGATTGGTTGACGAATTCGGTACGAAGAAGGACGACGAGGTCAAGGCCATCGTTGATAACTTCTACATCGAGCTCAACAACGATCCGAATGCTAAGGGTTACATCGTGATCTATGGCAATCCGAAGCAGATAGCTCACCGGAAAGCTCAGATCATGAAGGCGATCAACTTCCGTAAGTACCCGCTTGATCGTGTGATCTTCGTTGACGGCGGCGACAACGGCCAGGGCGAGTACACCAAACTATGGTTCGTCCCGGCTGGTGCTGATGCCCCCGGCAAGTAAAACTTAAGCTTCGCACCTCGGTAAGGGGTGAGAACATAATCGGACGGCTGAGGTTTCCATCACAAGACCTCAGCCGTCTTTCGTCTTTTGTGGCATTGCTCGTGAATTTTGTTTAGAATGTAAGGATGTTCGGGAATGCTGCCGGCTGGGTCTTGAGTTTTTGAGACTGTTCAAATTGCCCGGTAAACGCCGCGGCTATTAATTGCATCGCAACACTTGATTCCGGTGGGCATGACCGGGCGACATTCTCGTTAAATTGCTGGTAAACCGAAAACATAGATTTATGATCATACAAAAGAACTCGACGCGTTGGGTTGTGGGTATCATTGCATCAATCCTGATCCACGGCATTGCCTTTGCGTTTGCCGCGCCGGACGGAGCGACGGCGGACCATGGCAAATTTGACAACTGGGAGATCGTCGGCCCAAGCGGCGGCGACGTTCGCGTCATAGCGATCGACCCGAGGGACGTCAACCGCCTCTATATCAGCACGCTCGACGGCCAGATCTATACATCGGTTAACGCCGGTAAGAGTTGGGCTCTGTTGGTCAATCTGAACAAGCCGCAGTTAATACTCGATCAGCTATTCGTCGATTCGCGCGATTCCAAGATCATTTATGCATCGGGACATCGTCATACTTCGCCGGGCGGATTCTTCCGGACGACAGACGGCGGAGCGACATGGAAAGAGTCCAAAGAGCTTTCGAATGAGTCGATCCACTCGATGACACAGTCAACGGTCGACCCGAACGTCATTACCTGCGGCACGACTCGCGGCGTCTGGATCTCAAAGGATTCGGGAGCGTCGTGGAAGAAGATCGAATCGACAACGATGCCGGTAAACGTTGATTCGCTCGCGATCGACCCGCGTAATCAGGACACGATGTACGCCGGCACGTGGTGGCGTGCATACAAGACAACGGATAGCGGCAAGAACTGGCGACTGATCAAGGACGGGATGATCGATGATTCGGACGTATTCGCGGTCAATATTGACCCCCGTAATGCTGATCACATCATCG
>JAYVUD010000498.1:0-2094 GCA_043788335.1 Chloracidobacterium sp.
CAAACCGCCTCGCAGCGATGAATCTGACGATCGATAAATTTTGTCCGCTGGACAATATTTTGACGAAACGGATCCTCAAAGACTACGGCGCGGTCTTCGTCGGAAACGGGACATTCGCGTCGCCATGTTACTTTCAGGATGAAGCGGTGGCAACGGAGGTTCAGAACAGGCTCGGATTTTCCTCAAACATGATCGGCGGCGTGAGAATCGAACTGCAGCCCCGGGCAATGGATGCGCTGATGCAAGCGGTCGCTCAGGCAAGAAGCAAAGGCCTCATGATCACACCGCGGGGCGGGTCGATCGCCGGAAGACGGAGCTTTGCGGCAACCGTCGGACTCTGGAACAGCAGGGTCGTCAGCGGGTTGCAGTATTGGGTAAATCAGCGGAAAATAACACCGGAACAGGCTCAAACGATCCCGCGGCTGAATATTATCGATCAGGTGAAACTCATTCTCGAACTTGAGGATCAGGGCATTTATTTTAGTAAGAATCATCTAAAATCGATATTATTTTCGGTGGCCGCACCCGGCACCTCGCAGCATAATTTGATGCTGGCATTTGACGTCACCCAGTTTGCGAATCCGAGGGTTCGGCAGATACTGGCGGATAATGGATGGTTTCAAACGGTCGCTTCCGACCTTCCGCATTTTACGTATCTCGGAGTTTCGGAAGGCGACCTTCCGTCGCTCGGATTACGGCCGGTGCGGGTTGCGTCGCAAGTTTTTTGGATCCCGCAGTTGGACTAGCGGGCCAGCGTTAACAAGGAAATAGTTAGCAAGATGATCTGTCCGAAATGCCAAACACCAAATGACGATACGTTCCGGTTTTGCCAGGAATGCGGTATGGATTTTGGCGAAAATCTGTTTACCACGAATGCCCCGCCGGCGGATTCCGGATCTCCGACCCTCGCCTTGCCGGCGAATCCGGTTAATTATCAAACAATACCCGATGTCGCTTCGACTCGATATGTGATTCCGACCGGCAGTTTGCCGCGAAGCGATGACTATCCGACGATCGCCAAAACTCCGGAATTATACCCCTTTCCAATCGCGCCGGCGGCTGCCCCGGCCAAATCGTCAAAGGTTCCGCTTATCTTGCTCGGTGTCTTATGTCTCGCCCTGGTCGGCGTTGTTGCTTATCTGGTCGTTCCATCGCTATTGAAGAAGGAAACTGAAGCGCCGGACCATTTCGGGTTATTTGGGAAGAAGGATGATCAATTCAGCGAACTTCGCATGAGGGAATTTGCCGCGATACCGAAAGCAAGCGACGATGTAAGAAACGATACCTCACTGATAACGACGGAATCGAATCCGAATCTGGTTCTTTACTCGGATGGACAAATGATCCCGATCTCGGAATTGAAATTGGTCGGCCTCGATACGGTGAAAGAGGATGGCAAAATCGAAAGTTGGGAGTATCAGGTCACGCCCTATGGCGAAAATAGTCAGCTCAAGCAGATAAGGGTCGTTGCCGGATTGCCGAAAGGGCATTATGCATTCGCGATCCTTAAGGGTAATTTTGACGAGGGAACGCATCGGCTGTGGGCGTTTCAGGTCGAAAACGGCGCAGCCGCACCGGCGGCATCACAATTAGTTTCCATGACGATGAAGCCCACGCCGACTCCGACGCCCGTCGCGTTAACCAAGACTGCGACGCCGCCCCCCGATGCACCGCTTTCGGACAATCCCGCCGGCGATTATCAGATCGGGGTTTGTAATGAAAGCAATGTCGTCGTTCGAAGTTCGCCGATGATTTCAAATTCGAATAAGGTTGGCCGGCTCGATCGCGGTCAAAAGGTTGTCATTCTAAAATATTCGGCAAACGAAGAAACGTGGAACGGCGTGACCGCGCCGTGGATTTTGGTGAGGACCCCAAAAGGAAAGACCGGCTGGGTTTTCGGAGCATTTATTGATTGAGGCCGGATCCATTTTTTCCGGCGGGGGACGTGCGGACAAGGGATCAAATCACTTATGAACAGAAGTTACTCGTTGAAAAAAATTGTTAACAATTCGCTTGGCTTGATCATCCTGTTAATTTTTGCGATGGCGTGTTTCCGGGATTCAAAATTTGACGGCAACGACGATGTTCCTCGTC
>JAYVUD010000499.1:0-15358 GCA_043788335.1 Chloracidobacterium sp.
CCGGCGACCCCGAGATCGGCAACATTCGCGGTCAATTTACCAAAAAGAACGCAGACGTCGGCAACGCTTCGCCCGAATACCCGGTGACGCTGTCGTAGGTTGGTCGGTTGAGTATTAACATGGGCGGTACGTTCGGCGTGAGTCGAGTGTGCCGCCCATCCTCACGTCCGGGCCCGGGGATAGAGAGAAAAGCCCGCCGCATGATGAATCGCGGCGGGCTTTATTTCGTTGACTGAATGTGCGATCACGATTTCAAATTATTTTTTCAACACCACGGCCTGCACGGCTTCGGCTTTGCCGATGACGATGAGGAGATCGCCGTCTTCGATGCGGGTGTCGCCCTTGGGGTGGAACGTGAGTTCGCCGGTTTTGCCGCGGATGGCGACGACAATCAGGTTTAGTTCGCTGAGGAGATCGGTGTCCTTGAGCTGCTTGCCGGCGTAGGGCGAGGCGGCGTCGACGGCGACCTCCTCGAACACCAGATCGAGTGTTTCGGCGACGATCGAGTCCATAAAATCGGCGACCGCGGGTTTGAGCAGGGCACGGGCCATCGACTGGCTGCCGATGATGGTCGGAGCGATGACACGGCTCGCACCCGCACGAATGAGCGTCGGTTCAGCCTGTTCCTCGACGGCCCGGGCGACGATGTGCAGGTCGGGGTTTAAGCCGCGGGCCGTGAGTACGACGTAAACATTTGCCGCATCGTCCGCCAGACAACTCGCGAGCCCCTTGGCACGCTGGACGCCCGCCTGGATCAGATTGGCTTCGGACGTGGCGTCGCCGATGACGATCTTCGCCCCGTCAAACTCAACGCCCGACAGGTGATGTTCGTTGTGTTCGATAACGACGAACGGCAATTTTTGCCGCTGTAGATTTTGGATGATGCGGCGGCCCACACGGCCCGAACCGCACACGATGTAATGGTCACTTAGTTTGTCCATTTCTTTAGATTTTTGGCGATGGTCTATCGCCTCGACGATCTCGGACTGGATCACCGCCTGAGCAAGCACCGTCAACGCGTACAAAACTGTC
The DNA here is from genome assembly GCA_043788335.1 of Chloracidobacterium sp. GTDB lineage: Bacteria > Acidobacteriota > Blastocatellia > Pyrinomonadales > Pyrinomonadaceae > OLB17. The sequence goes on from JAYVUD010000499.1 coordinate 1,033, forward strand.
CCGACGCCCGTCAACATCAGCGCGATCGAGAATATTCGCCCGCCGGCCGTTATCGGAGCCAGATCGCCGTATCCGACGGTCGTCACCGTCTGCGTCGAAACATATAGGCTTTCGAGGATCGAATATCCCTCAAAATAGCGAAATCCGGCGGCACCGGCGAGGATGATCATCCCGACGACGATCCCCGCAAAGATCAGCGTCTTGCGCGTTATTTGTGAGAGTGTGGAAAGGATTCCTTTGGGCATCTTCCAGAAAATGTTCGACAACCGATGCCAAACCTATATAGAATAGAGACGGCTCCCGCCAAGACGATATTCTCACTATTGTCGATGGTTTTCCAACCGACACGATGCAGGAAAAGTTCCACGCCAAAAGCACACGCTCAAAGACGCCGCCAAAAGCGTGGGTCAAGGCTCGCCGCGGCCCCGTCTATCAGGCCAAGCCGCCGACGCGGATCCGGCGAATTTTCCGGATGTTTTTTAACCGGTGGACGGCCGTCGCTGCGATACTCGTGGTTTTGGCCTGCTCGCTGACGGCGATGTATTACTGGTTTGAGTTCTCGGACCGTATCGATCGCCGACTGCTGAGCGGCGAGGTCTTTACGCCCGGAGCCGGCATTTACTCCGCACCTAAGATTCTAAAGACCGACGAAGATATTTCCCAGGCACAGCTCATCGATTATCTCAAAACTGCCGGCTACGTCGAAAAAAGTGACCACGCCGACGCCTCGCGAAGTCGATATACGATCGACAACGATCAGCTCGTTATCGAGCCCGGCATCAACGGCGTGATCGACGGAAAGAAGGTGTTTCCTGTCCTTGCCGTCAAATTCAAAAAAGACGGTAGATCTATCGCCGCGATCACCGACCGCGATGCCAAAACCGAGGTCCGAGAGACCCATCTTGAGCCCAAAATACTTAGTTCCATCGCCGCCGAGGGCGACGGACGGCGCAAGACAATAAATTTTGGCGATCTGCCGCCGCACCTCATCAAAGCGATAACCGTGACCGAGGATCGGGCATTCTTCGAGCATTACGGCGTCAATCTGCGCGGCATTGGGCGTGCATTATGGCGGCGGTACGAGGCCGAGGACAATTCGCCGATCAACAATCAGGGCGGATCGTCGATCACCCAGCAGCTTGTCAAAAACCTGCTCCTGACCAACGAACAGACGCTCCAGCGAAAGGTGACCGAGGCGTACATGTCCGTGATCCTCGAGACGCGCCTCACAAAACAGGAGATATTCACGCTCTACGCCAATCAAATTTACCTCGGGCAGCAGGGCGGAGTTTCGATCTACGGCGTCGGCGAAGCGGCGAGCGCGTATTTTGGCAAGGACGTAACGCAACTCACGCTGCCTGAGGCGGCATTGATCGCCGGCATCATCCGCAGCCCGAACCGCTACAACCCGTACCGTCACCCCGAAAAGGTCCGGGATCGCCGCAATCAGGTGCTACAGTCGATGGCCGAGGCCGGCGAGATATCGCCGGAGCTGTTCGCCGAGGCACGCGAGGTTCCGGTCGAACTCAAACAGATCTCCAACCGCAAGGACCTGCAGGGAATGCCGTATTTTTCGCAATACGCGATCGAGGAACTGCCAAAGATAATTGCCGACCCCGAGGCGATACAGCATTTACGTGTCTACACGTCGATCGACCCCGACCTGCAGCGGATGGCTTACGAAACGGTCGCGACACGCCTCGAGGCCCTCGAAAAGCGTTTTCCGAAAAAGGATAAACGCGACCTTAATGCCGCGATGGTCGCGATCCGGCCCAAAACCGGCGAGATCGTCGCAATGGTCGGCGGCCGCGATTACCTTCAAAACCAATTTAACCGGGCGACCGATGCGAAACGCCAGCCCGGCTCGGTCTTCAAACCGTTCGTCTATACCGCCGCGATAAATTCCGCATACGATTCCGGGTCAAAGATATTTACCGCCGCGAGCATCTTCAAGGACGAGAAAAAGACCTTTACCTTTAATCAAGATTCATACTCGCCGAACAATTTCGGCGACACGTTCTCGAATAAGGAAATGACGCTTCGTGACGCCCTCGTCAAGAGCAAGAACGTCATCACGGTAGATCTTGGGATGCAGTTGAACATCGGAAAGGTTATGAACCTCGCAACAAAAGCCGGCTTTCCAAAGGTCGACAAGGCGTATCCGTCGATGGCTCTCGGCACGGCCGAGGCGACGCCGCTCGAGGTTGCGACCGCGTACACGATGTTCGCCAATCTCGGCGACCGCGTTTCGCCGATGCCTATCACGCTGATCACGAACGGTGCCGGCCGAACACTTTCTGCCCAAACTCCGAACCGTAAGAATGTTGTTCGTCCCGACGTCGCCTATATAATGGACGACATTATGAAAGACGTCGTCAATCGAGGCACGGCCGCACAACTCGGCGGAATGGGTTTTCGCAACGTTGCCGGCAAGGCCGCATTCGCCGGTAAGACCGGCACTTCGCGTGACGGTTGGTTTGCCGGATTTACGCCCGAGATCGTCTGCGTGGTCTATGTCGGTTTTGACGATGGTTCTGACCTCGATATGAAAGGTGCCGACTCGGCTATGCCGATCTGGGCTGATTTTATGCAGGACGCCCTTCGGCTCCACCCCGAGTGGAATGCCGACTGGACGCCGCCGGCAGGCGTGAAGAAAGGCGAGATCGACATCCGAAACGGCACGCTTATCCGCGAACTGGATCCGTCTGACGCGGCCGCTGCCGACCGGACTCCGACGCCGACGCCGACTCCCGCAAAAGCTGCCGCTGACCCGAACGCCGGTCTGATCGACGATCCGGTCCCCGTGGCACCGCTCGATATCTATGTGACGAACGTGCCGGCCGAATTTCGCCGCGTCGAACTGTTTCTGGCCGGAACGCTGCCGAATAAGCAACTGTTGCCGACCGTCGTTAACGCACCGGAACCACAGCCAACGCCCGACTCGTCCCCCGTGACCGGAACGTGGCAAGACCGTATCGAGCCGCCTACTACAAAAACAGACGCCCCGGCGAACCGCGCCGTGCCTGATAAATTACAGGGAAATATCACGGTCATGATCTGCCCGATATCGGGCCAGCGTGCGACTGTAAAATGTCCGGAACGAGAAGAGAAAAGCTTTCGAGAGGGAACCGAGCCGAGAGAATTTTGCACTTTTCATCACTAACAACGCCGGTTTTTCGTCCTGACAAAAATAATTTCATCCGATCGCAATATTTTCTGCAAGAACTGATTCCTCCCGCGTTCTAGGTGCGCAGTGTTGATAATTGCCGGCGGGGAACGGGCTAAATTGGCCGGTTCCGAGCGGAAAGACGGCGATCATCATTCCGACTGTATGGATGTCAGCTTGCGGGCGGCACGAGCCCGCGGACAGTTATTCATTTAGAGGAATACAATGAGAAGATTAGTTTTAGCAACATTTTTAGCGGTTTCGACCGTCAGTTTCGGTGCGTGCGGCGGCACCACCACCACGACCCCAAACAAACCGGACAATAAGCCCGTGACACCGATCTCGCCGCCCCCGGTGACGCCTGCGACGCCGATCGCCAACCCGACGGTCGACCCCAAGGCATCGCCCGTCAAGACGACCCCTTCGCCTGAGGTCAAAAAGGACGATAAAAAGGCCGACGTCAAGGCAACGCCGGCCAAAGACGCGAAACCGGTCGCAACCGTAACGCCAAAAGCTCAGTAGCCGCACCCGGCATTCTGACTTAGGAAAGGGCGGGCCTGTGGGCTCGCCCTATTCTGTTTGAAATCGGACGATCCGGGTGTGTTATCCTCAAATCCAGTAAGTAACACCTATGAAAAGCAACGTGAGCGCGCTATTGATGATCATCCCGATCCTCGTGTTATCGGGCCTGGCGTGTTCGAGTCTTAGCGATAATCCCAAGGCCAACGATAAACCCGTGAACGACACGAAACCCGCCGTCGAATCGAAACCGCCCGTGAACATGGTGAAACCCGCGAAACTTGATGCCTATTCGATCAGGGGCATCAAAATCGCGTATTTTGAGATCCCTGCCGGACTGAAAGAGAAAGAACTCGTCGAGACCGCCCAAAAACTTCACGAGCAGGAACCCGACACTCAACTTATACTCGTCGATGACGATTCGCAGATCGCCGATTACATCAATTACGCCAAGGCTCTCAGTGGAATAGGTAAAATAGACAAGCCAATGCCCGTCGACTGGGCCGACAAACACGTCGTCGCGAACATCCAGAAAAATCCGAGCGGTAAATTTGTCATCTGCGAGGGCTACGGATCAAAAGCGATCGCCGAGCTTAAGTAGTTAGGCATCGCTATTCAAGGGCGGGTCACTGACCGTCGTACCTCGAATCTCTGTTCCGGTTATTGACACGGGACACCCGGTGCTTCGCCCGCAACCGGCGTCGATGTGATGTTCCAATCGTCTTTGTCAGCCCGCATCGCGGTCACGCTGTAGCGAGAGACGAGATTGATCGGGCTATTGGGGATGTCGGGGCGGGTTTCGACCTCGACATCGGCCCAATAGGACGAACCGCAATAATATACGGTCATATCCTTGGCGGTCCGCTTTTCTTTGATCGAGAGGTGGTCCCGAACCTGTTCTTCGAGCCCTTTCGGTGCCTTGACCTTGTCGCCGACGCCGGGAAGTGTAAGGTACGAAACGAGTATTCCGACAACGATCACTCCGGCCGCAACGACCAACAAGAGTTTTACGTAATTGCCGATGCTGCTTGACGATTTCTGAACGGTTTCGAATAGCCGATTCTTGTCATCCTCGACCTCTTCTTCGAATTTGGGCTCGTCCCCGAATAATGCCATATCCCTGTCCCTCGCAGTTCTGTGGTCTTCCAATTTGAGGTATACCACCTAACGACTGCCGTTGCAACCGCGTTCGCGAGCGCTCGCCCATTAACGGAAAAGGCCCCGCCATAAATGACAGAGCCTGATCCCGCAAATTTGCCTGGTTGGGTCTATTGAGCCAGTTCGGCGGCCGATCTCTCGTCGGCTTCGGCGAGTGCGATCTTGCCCATTTTTCGGTAAAGGATCGACCGGTTTTTGAACCTGGAAGCGGTGTTCGGGTCGAGGTCGATCGCGGCACTGATGTCCTTTAGCGCCTGCGTGTTGTTGCCCATATTCGAGTATGCGAGCGAACGGTTCTGGTAGCCGTCCGCGAGGAAGGGAATATTGGTCTTATTCAGCTCAACATAGATATTTAGATCCGCAATCGCCTTCGAGTAAAGTTTTTGAGAGCTGTATAACTTTGCACGGTTGTAATAGGGCTCAGCATCTTTCGGGTCCAGAGCGATCGCCCGGTCATAGTCGGCCATCGCATTCGTATTGTTGCCCATCGACATATAACAGTTTCCCCTGTTGTTCAGGTAGACGGTACTTACGTGCAGTTGGAGAGCTGTGTTGTAATCTGCAAGTGCCCGCGTGTAGTTGCCCTGATTCTTATATGCGTTTCCGCGGCCGTCGTAACCGTCAGCCAAATACTCTTTGTTTGCCGGTTTCGAGTTGATATAAACCGTGTAGTCCGCGATCGCTTGGTCCTCACGGCCCAGAGCATGGTACGCTATCGCCCGGTTATAATACGTTTCGCTGTCGCCCGGGTTGGCGGCCAGTTGCTTGGTCAGAGAATCAACCTTGCACTGGTAATCGGTCGCGCCGCAGGTCGAGCTTTGGGCCGCGGCAAACGTGGCCAAACCAAAAATCGTTACGGCCGTAAACACGATGAGTTTTGTTAGATTTTTCATAGTTTCAATGGCTCCGAAATCCTACTGTTCTGATTATTAACGGTTCGAAGTTTTTTTCAAGCGCAAAATCAGCTTTTAGTGCAAAAAAAGACGCCTCGTTGATTTAGAACGCGGCGTCCTCCTGTTTTTTGCGGTGTTGTCGCAAATATTCGTTCGAGTACGGGCCTACTTCACCGTCATACCCAGACTCTTGACCAAAAAGCCGTAGATATCGGATTGCTGCTCGATCTGCTGCGTTGTCGGGAGTCCGGCTCCGTGGCCGCCGCGGACCTGGATGCGGATCAGCACCGGTGCATCGCCCGCCTGCGCAAATTGCATCGACGCCGTGTACTTAAAGCTGTGAGCCGGGAAAACACGGTCGTCGTGGTCGGACGTCGTGACCAGTGTCGGCGGGTATTTAGTACCCGGTTTGGCGTTGTGATACGGAGAATAGGCGTACATCACTTTGAAATCCGCCGGGTCCATCGGGTCACCGTAATCCGACTTCCACGCCCAACCGATCGTGAATTTATCAAACCGCAGCATATCCATCACGCCGACCGCCGGCAGTGCGGCACCGAAAAGGCTCGGGTTCTGGTTTAAGACCGCACCGACGAGCAGGCCGCCATTCGAACCGCCTTGGATGGCGAGTTTCGGCGTCGACGTGTAATTTTGGGCGATCAACCATTTGCCCGCATAGGCGAAATCGTCAAAAACGTTCTGCTTATTGAGCCGCGAACCACCCTTCCACCAGTCTTTGCCGTATTCCGATCCGCCGCGAATACATGCGACGGCGTAAATGCCGCCCATTTCGAGCCACGCAACCCGCGCGACCGAAAACCCCGGCGTCGACGGAATATTGAATCCGCCGTATCCGTAGAGTATCGTCGGGTTCGTACCATCAAGTTTGGTGCCTTTCTTATAGGTTAGGAACATCGGTACCCGTGTTCCGTCTTTGCTCGGATAGAAAACCTGCTTGACCTCGTAGGCCGTCGGGTCAAATTTGACCTTAGCTTGGCGGAAAAGCGTGCTCTTGCCGGTTTTCATGTCGTAGCGATAGATCGTCGGTGGTGCGTTGTAGCTCGAATACGAATAGAACGTCTCTGACTCTTTTCGTTTACCGCCAAAACCGCCAGCCGTTCCGATGCCCGGCAACGCAACGTCGCGGACCGGTTTGCCGCTAGTTTCAAATATCTTGATCTTGGTGTAGGCGTCGTGCATATAGTTGAGCACGAATTGATCGTTGATAAACTGCACGCCGTTCAGCGTGTCCGCCGACTCGGGTATGACGTCGGTCCATTTCTGTGCCATCGACCGCGCGTCAACCTTGACGACCTTGCCACGGGACGCGTCTTTGTCGGTCTGGAAATAGAATACTGAGCCGTCGTTACCGAGGAAATTCCAACTGTTTTCGAGATTTGTGATTAGCGGCAGGATCTCGGCCTTTTCCTTGGTCAGGCTCTTAAAATAGATCATATTCATCCGCTCGGTGCCTTTACCGACGGTGATGATCAGCCATTTGCCGTCCTCTGAGATTTCAGCTCCACAAAAATACTCTTTGTTATCAGGACGTTCATAAACCACATAATCTGCCGACTGCGGCGTACCGAGCTTGTGAAAATAGAGCTTTTGGTAATATGTACTGACCTTTAGTTCCTGGCCCTTTTCCGCGGGCGGATAACTCGTGTAGTAAAAGCCGGAGTTGTCCATGAGCCAAGCGGCGACTCCCTGGCGATTCGGCGATAGCGTGTCGGGCAGCAATTTGCCAGTCGCCGTGTCCATCACATGCCATTCGGTCCGGTCCGATCCGGCGATCGCGACACCGTATGCCCACAGTTTGCCGTCATCGGTAAATTGCGAACCGCTCAGAGCGGCCGTGCCGTCAGCAAGGATCTTGTTCGGGTCGAAAAAGACCGTTCCCGGGTCGTCGATTGACGAAGCTTTGTACAGAACACTCTGGTTCTGTAGGCCGTCGTTCTTGGTGTAGATGTAAAAATTGCCGACCTTTTGCGGGGCCGAGTATCGTTCGTAGTTCCAGATCTCGGTCAGACGGTTCTTTATCTTTTCGCGTTCCGGAATCGTCGAGAGATATGCGTTCGTGATCTTGTTTTCAGCGTCGATCCACTCTTTGGTCTCAGCCGACTCGGTCTGCTCCATCCAGCGGTATGGGTCCGCGACCTTGGTCCCGTTATAATCGTCGACCTGATCACCGCGATGCGGTTTAGGGTAATTAAATTTCGTTTGCGCCGTAACCTGCAGAGTGAGAAACGATGCAACGACTAAAAAAAATACTGATCTCTTAAACATAAAGCGTCCTATCTCCTGATCGAAAAATTACGATTAGTATAGAACGCCCGCTATTGGATGCAAAATGTGGTGAACCTAGCTGAACATCGCGATCTCCTCGACCCTTGTGGCGGACTCAAACTCACCATCCGGAACATCCGTGTTCGGCAGCCAATGCTTGCCCTGGTAGAGCATTGTTTCCAGGTTTTCGACGGTCTGCGGACGAGCGAGGAGATAACCCTGCCCAAAGTCGCATCCGAGATTGTGAAGCACCGATAGCTGAACCTCCGTTTCGAGGCCCTCGGCGATGACCTTCATCCTTAGGTTTTTGGCAAGTGAAATGATAGTTTGCAGGATGCCCGAATTTTCGCCGTTCTCACCAACCGCGTTGACGAACGAACGATCGATCTTGAGCGTGTCGAACGGCAGACGGTGCAGAATGCTCAGGCTGGAATAGCCCGTCCCGAAATCATCGATACTTAGCTTGACTCCGATCTGCTTCAGACGGTTGAGAATATTGATCGTCTGATCGGCACTTTCCATCGCGACGCTTTCGGTGATTTCGAGTTTCAGAGACTCGGGGGCGATGCCCGACATCTCGAGAGCGTGTTCGACGTCGGCGACCAAATCGCCGTGCTGCAAATGTTTGCCCGAGATATTTACGCTGACGATGAGGTTCGCATAGGCCGGACTGACCTTTTGCCAGCGGGCGAGTTGGCCGCACGTTTGCTGGAGTATCCAGATCGTGATCGGAATTATCTGTCCCGACTCTTCGGCAATTTGTATGAACTTGTTCGGCGGTATATTGCCAAACTCGCCATGGTTCCAGCGCAACAGAGCTTCTACTCCGAACAAGCTGCCATCCGATAGGTCGACCAGCGGCTGATAGTTCATCGACAGCTCATTGCGGTCGATCGCGTGGCGAAGATCGTTTTCGTACCTGATGCGTTCGAGGAACCGAAAACGAAGTTCCTTCGAAAAGACGGCGACGCCGCTGTTCCGCTCTTTTGCAAAGTGCATGGCGATGTCGGCATCGCGCAAAACGTCTTCGGGCGCATTGTACTCGACATCGCACGGGGCGACGCCGACATTGACCTTGATGGTGATGTTGTTGCCGCCGAGCGAAAAGGGCTGGGATATCGCCTCGTAGATCCGACGGGCCACCTTTTCGGCTTTGCTGACGGTCGAGAGGTTGCGGAGAACGATAGCAAATTCGTCTCCGCCGATCCGAGCGACCACGTCGGTCGGGTTCAGCATTCGCAGCAGGCGTTTTGCGACGGTCACCAGGACCCTGTCGCCGAAGGTGTGGCCAAGGCTGTCGTTAATATTTTTGAAGCGGCTGATGTCCAGAAACAGGACGTGGAAAGTGACCGACGGATCGACCTTATAATCCTGGATCAATTCGCGAAGCAGGTCGCCAAGCTGTTTGCGGTTGGCGAGGTTCGTTAGCGAATCGTAAAGTGCGGCGTGCGTCAGATCTTTTTCGCTCTTGCGCAGAGCCTTGTTGGCGTGTTCCTCTTTTTCGAGCGACGCTGCGAGCTGCCGGGCGTGCTGCTCGGCCTCGCGTCGTAGATCGCGTTCCGCTTCGGCCTTTTCGCGCTCGGCCGCTTCGGCATGGGTTATCGCCTCGTTGATCTCGCCGATCGTTTGGCGGTAGCTCGTATAGGCGACCGCCAGAGCCAACGCCGCCATAATGCCGGTCACCAGATCGCCGAAATAGAGCAGCTTATGAATAAGTCCGGCGAGGCCGGCCCCGATGATCTGCGTCATCGAACTGGAAAAGCAGTCTTTCCGCCACGTCTTGAAGAGGTTTGAACCGTCCTTCAGCGACTGGAAAACCGCTGCAAATAGCGACGACGAAGCAAACTGCAGGATTGCCAACGACGTCAGCGTTGCTATGAGATGCTGGGTCGTCCCCGCATTGGTGGTAATGAACGATGCTCGCGGAACCAACAGCCAGACGAGATAGGTGAATCCTATCGAAACGGTGTTGATCGCGATGTTTGTCGGTATCATCAACCGGCCGAACGGGAAGCCTCGGTCACGCAGGTAAAGACAGTTCGATAGTGTTTCGAGTGCCGCCACCAGTATCGCGGCCTGCCCGCCATAGAGCAAGAACGTGAGAAAGACGAGGGCGTCAGAAAAGCTGATCGCGAACTTGGAACGCGGCAGGGCCAAACTCATCCGGGGAGCGATCGAAACTGCAAAAGCCAGAATAAAGACGAATCCCCAACTGTAAGCCTCCGCTGCCAAATTGAATACGGCCCAGCCAAAGCATATTGCTCCGGCCAGGATCAGAGTCCATTTAGCGATAGTAGAAGCCTGTGTTCTATCCATAGGGACGATCAAAAAAACAGGTCGATCAATTAAACTGCGGAGAACGGAAGGAGGTGACGTGGAAAACTTGCTACTAAAGTGCAGCAAACGTAGTTTAACATGTTTGATCCAAAAAGCACCAGCAAAATTTTCGCAAAAGATCGGCCGGTTTGTATACCACATATACATAGTCGCGTTGTATACAGTCTATACACATCGCTAAGTGTAGGTGTAATAACGATTTGGGCGGATATTGGGATTCTGATGGAAACTCGGTATACAGTTTTTGTCGAGCCGATATAAGCTGTTGCCGATGCCGCCGTAATGTCGTAACTATCAGTATTATCAATGGTTTAGCGAGCGTTATCAGGGCATCAAAAGGTTGTGGCACGAGGTTTGTAATAGGTATGGCATACCGAGGCTAACGAAAGAAAAAGAAGTCGGGCTTCGAGACCAAAAAAAGATCTCTAGGAGAATAAAATGAAAAAGACACTGACAACAATCCTTTTGGCTACAATCCTCACCTTCGGAACCACATTTGCAAATGCCGGCATCATCGTCGCTGGAGCCCTCGACCAGGACAACTCGGGCGACCCGTGCAAAGAAGCGGTCGCTAAGAATGACGGCATCATCGTCGCAGGCCTCGACGGCATCATCGTCGCCGGATTTACAGGCATCATCGTCGCCGGATTCACTGGCATCATCGTCGCCGGTTTCGCCGACGACACCACACCGGTTAATTGCGGCATCATCGTTGCCGGTTAGTCCACATATCCAGTTGAGCCAGGGGGGAAGAACGGTCCTCACAAACCGGGTAGCCTTGTCGAGAGATCGGCAAGGCTATTTTCTTGTTCATACGGAACAACAGGGCCACATAAAATACTGTCTCCCGCAAGCCATATTCCTACATTAGGCATCTGTTTAGTTGAGTGCACAGCGTGGACAAGTACGCGGCGGACGTACAAGTAGATTCATCGTTATTCTTAGGCTCATTTGGACATATTTCACAAGATCGTCTGAGCAAGATCTGTAATCGCAAAATGGCTGGCCCGGCACCGATTTACCTGACACCGTTTTCCCCCTATCCGTCGACAACCGCCCCAAGAAAATAGCAACTTGTATGTAATGTCTCGTATATGGGACAATAGGAAGGTGGGTGAATTGAACAAAAATGTTATTTTTCACAGACGGGCGAAGGAGATAATAAAGGGATTTTCCAAAAACGTCAGAACGGGCATTGGCGAACTGTTATTCGATCTGCAGCGAGGAGAGAATATCGGAATGCCATACGCGAGGCCGATGCCAACGATAGCGGCCGGAGCCTATGAGCTGCGGGTAAAGGATACTGACGGCATTTACCGCATCTTCTATTATTTGAAATCGGCGGATGGCATTTTGGTTTTTCATGCCTTTGCAAAGAAAACGCAAACCACTCCGCAAAACGAAATTGTAACGGCGAGGAAAAGATTATGGGAAATGTTAAACCGGTAAAGATGGGTAAGACGGAAGTCTATGTTGCAAACGACGTTTTTGAGCTTTGCGACATTCTTGATCTGACGCCGCAAGACGCTATCGAGATAGAATTCAGAGCAAAGCTGAGAGATAAGATCAAGGACGTTGTTAAGGCAAGCAAACTCACGCACGAGCAAGCCGCAAAACTCTCGGGAACCTCGCGTACAAAACTCACGACAATACTAAACGGCAATACCTCCGGCGTGTCCAGCGACCTTCTGCTGAGGATACTCTATTCGCTCGGCTATCGGGCCAAAGTATCTTTCGCACCGATCAGAGCAACAACATAAATATGGCGGCAGATCTCCGATCTTGGGAACGCAAGGTGATCATGAACCGAGAATCGCACGAAACGCAGGCCAGGCCCTATTCTTCTCAGTAAATTAGGAGGTATCGATCAAATGAAAGCAATATTTTTCACACTAGTCTGTTTGTTATTCTTCATTCCAATTCACGCCCAAGGGGTTGTGGGACTGCGCGAGAAATTGAAACGGGGCGAGACCCGAGAAGCACTAGAGGCGATTCTGGAGGCAGGGAAATCAGGAGACAAAGCGTTTGTTCCATATCTAAAGGAATTGGCGTCGCGTCCGGATTTCGGGCCGAGTATTTACACCCTACCTTCGTACGCTCAGATGGCATTAGCAAAGCTGGGAGAGGAACCTTACCTTTCGGCGATCATCAAAGATCTTGACTCCACCAACATTTTTGCTCAGGATCGGGCGATCGAAAGACTAGGAAAGGTGGGCGGCAGGCCTGCCTTCAAGGAGTTTTTCCGACTGCTTGACGATAAGAAATATCGCTCTGAGACAGTTACGGACGCGGATATTGCCAAAATGCGGGAAATTGGAGCCACCGTCATGCGAAAAGGCGACCAGATACTGGAACCCAGAAGTTTTCTCGTCATGAAATTGCTCTCAACGCTCGTAGAGAATCCGCCAGTTAGCCCCGACGCGATCCCGACGGAAAAAGATATTCCTATTTGGAAAGTTTGGTTTGACAAGCACCGGTCGTTATTCGAATGAGTTTCAAACATTTCCAATCCTAAAATGCGTGGCCCGGGAATCTTCTTAATTTCCGGGCCCCATTTGTTCTATCACAGACCTGGAGGAGTCAGGCGACGTAGGTTTACTACCGCCGCGGGCAAAACCTCTAGAACCTGATTGACATCATCAGCCGTATTGAATTTCCCAAAACTGAACCTTATCGCCGTTCTTGCCAGTTCGTCGTCGCGGCCGAGGGCACGGATGACGGGGGACGGTTCGAGGGAACCCGAGGAGCAGGCTGAGCCGGTCGAGACGGCGACGCCCTGCATATCGAGATTGATGAGCAGGCCTTCGCCCTCGACGCGGCGGAACGAGATGTTTGAGATATTTGGCAGACGCTTTGAGCGGTCGCCGTTGAATACGATGTCGGGAATTGCCTCGCTCACGGCGGCCTCGAATTTATCCCTCAGAAGACGTAAATCCTTGATTGAGCTGGTCGGCGGGATACCCACGTTCGTTGTTACGCCCTTGTTCACACGCGGGCTTGTGCAATTGAGATCGGCGTGGGCTAGCTCGCAAGCCTTGCCGAGAGCGACGATGTTGTGGACCGATTCGGTGCCGCCGCGAATACCGCGTTCCTGCCGCCCGCCGATATTTTGGGCGTGCAGACGCGTGCCGCGGCGGACGTACAACGCCCCGACGCCTTTTGGCGCGTAGATCTTGTGGCCCGAGATCGTCAGCAGGTCGCAGCCTATCGCCTCGACATCGACCGCGATCTTGCCCGCGGCCTGGACCGCGTCGGTGTGAAACCTGACCTTTCGCCCCTCGGCACGCCGGTCCCGGACAAGCCCGCCGATGTCCTCGACCGGCTGGAGCGTACCGATCTCGTTATTTGCCGTCATTATCGATATCAGGATCGTGTCGTCCCGAACCGCCGCCGCGACGTCCTCGATCCGGACGATACCGTTTTCGTAAACGGGCAGATACGTGACCTCAAACCCGTTCTGTCCAAGGTCTTCGCAGACGCTCTTGACCGCCGAATGCTCGATCGCCGATGTGATGATGTGGCTGCCGTGCTGACGGTTGGCCTCGGCAAACCCGCGAACGGCGAGGTTGTTCGCCTCGGTCCCGCCGGACGTGAAAACGATCTCATTCGGACGGGAATTGAGCAGATCGGCAACCTGATGCCTGGCCTTATCGACCGCCGCTCGAGCCCTTTGCCCGAAAAAATGGATGCTCGACGCATTGCCGTATTCCTCGGTCAGATGCGCCATCATCGCCTCGACCACGGCCGGGTCGACTGCCGTCGTTGCACTGTTATCTAAATAAATACGCCGAAACATCTTTCTATTCTATCTCGTTTCTTTTATTGAGGGAGCTTTCATAGGAAAAATGACGGATCCCCTATTTCGTTTCATCGATAATATTATAGTGTGGTGATGATACAACATGGTATAATTAGGTCAGGTCACTAGTGTCCCGGTGTTTGGGCATTGTGAACCGGTAGTACTGAG
>JAYVUD010000500.1:0-2137 GCA_043788335.1 Chloracidobacterium sp.
TGTTTGAACAGCGGTCCCGGCGTCAACCCCAGCTCGATAAGGTGACGGCCCATCAGGATCGGATCGGGAGCTTTCTTTTCGATGTCTAACTCTCTGACCTTTGCAATAAACCATTCCTGAGCTTTCGAGTCAAACCATTTTTCTTTCGGCAGCCAGTCAGGGTTACGTCCAAGCGAATCTGCCTTTGCCACACGATAAAGCAAATCGGGCTCGACCTTTCGCGCAAGCCGCCGAAACGCTCCTTCACCAACAGGAGTTTTCGCACCGTAATATTCGCCCGGTTTCAGGTGATAGCGAACAAGCTGGACGATCTGGTTTCGGACGTCATAACCGTCGAGGGTGTAAATGCCAAGCGTATCCAGAAACGAGAGCGTCGGCTCGACACCTGCTTCGTCATGTCCACGCGAACGCGTCTTACCGTCAATGAATTCCGTAGTCGGAGGCTTACCAAAATCGTGAGCCAAAGCTCCGAGCATTACGGCCACTTGACGCGGATAATCGAGTTCATCGATCAGCTTTCGAGCCTCGTCCGTCACCATCAGTGTGTGAATATCGACATCGCCCTCAGGGTGCCATTCCGGCTCCTGCGGCACGCCGACAAGGGATGCTAACTCAGGAAATATCTGCCGTGCAACGCCCAGATCATAAAGCCACCTCAGTCCGATCGACGGTTTTTCCGCAAGCAGCAAAAGCTTTTCGACCTCACCCCAAATGCGTTCTTTCGGCAGATCGGTAACATCGATCTTTTTGCAGACCTCGACCGTCTCAGCATCAATATCAAACTCAAACCTCGCTGCAAACTGTGCCGCACGCAAAACCCGAAGCGAATCTTCGGCGAATGTCTCGCCCGAAACCATCCGCAGTGTCTTTCGTTTAATATCTAATTGTCCGTCAAATGGATCGACGGTCTCGCCGGTCAAAATATCTTTGAGTATAGCGTTAACGGTAAAATCCCTTCGCGAGCAAGCCTCTTCAAATGACATTTCCGGGTCGCCTTCGACGACAAAACCGCGATGCCCGAGCGACGCTTTACGCTCGCGACGCGGGATCGACACGTCAAGATCGTCGCCGAGCTTATAGACCGCGAAAGCCTCTCCTACGACGTTTACTTCACCAAATGTATCGAGTATCTCACGCAGCTTCGACGGCTCAATTCCATAAACCTCGACATCCCAATCCTTATGCCCGACGCTCATTATCTCGTCGCGGACACACCCGCCAACAAGCATCGCCCGCCCCCCGTTCTCGCGGACACGGGTTGCAAGATCTTTTACTTTTTGCGGCAAAATGGTCATATCTTTCGCAGATTCATTTTGCCCTAAAAATTATTGCTTAAGCAAAGCAGGAGGTGCGAACGATGCTACTTTCGCAAATGATGAGGGACACTCGTGACCACGATATTTGGTGCAAACAGCAATCGGCCTTTTATCAAAAGCGTTGTTTGATTGTGAAGCAGCTGCTGCCACCAAACGCGTGGCACGAATTCAGGAATGACTACCGTCGTAATTGCATTCTTGTTGAACTCTGCCTCCTCATTTATATATTCCAGCAGCGGCGTCGTCACCGAACGGTAAGGCGAGGCAATTACATATAGCGGAATTCCGTCGCCCCAGATCTCCCACTGTTTCCGGAGTTCGCTCGTGTTCTGCGGGTTGATCTCGACGTAGACTGCAGTGACATAAGCATTGCTGATGCCGCTGATGCTCCGAGCATATTTCAGGGCGGGTAGTATTCCTTTGTGTATTCCTGATACTGGAACGATCACATAATTTTTCTTCGGTGGCTTCGGCTCAGTTGGCGGAACTGCCTTTTCCAGGGTCAGTTGTACCGCCACCATTCGATAGTGACCGCTTATCGCTCGAAACATCATGACGATAATTGGGATCAATACAATTACGGCCCACGCGCCGTGGGTAAACTTGGTAACCGCGATCACTATCAACACCACAAGGGTTATTAACGCGCCCGCTCCATTTACGAGCATCGAGGTCAGCCACTTGCCGCCCCGATCACGTTCCAGAGCTCGAAGCCGTTCTTGCGTATGTATGGCGGCTCCGGGATCCTCAGTGCGATGAATGCGATCATCCGATTCACGCGCCAGTATCTCAGCCCTTGCTTCGTCAGCTCGTTTGGCTCG
>JAYVUD010000501.1:0-18686 GCA_043788335.1 Chloracidobacterium sp.
GCCCCCCGATTTGCCAATCCAACGCACCTCACGATACGATTAAGCCACGATAATAGTTACAGTTTTGGACTGAGGCAACCGGATATATGCAGGAAATTACGGCGACTGAGCTGAAAGCGGCAATGGACAGCGGAGCGGATATTCAATTGATCGACGTCCGTCAGCCGGACGAATATGCGACCGCAAAGATCGAGGGAGCTAAGCTTATTCCACTCGGCGAGATAATTGCCCGCATGGACGAACTCGACCCAACCCGGGAAACCGTCATCCACTGCAAAATGGGCGGCCGGAGCGCCCGGGCGATCGAGGCCCTGCAACGGTCAGGTTACACCGGCACATTGAAAAATCTCGTCGGCGGTATCACCGCCTGGTCAAACGACGTCGACCAACGCGTGCCGAAGTACTAGGCACCGAGCCGCTTATTTGGGTATCTTCCAATTCGTCTTGTAGGTTCCGTCGCCGTAGGTTTCCTGATAAGTTTTGACGGCCTCGTCCTCGGACGGCAAACGCAACCCGTCAGTGAACCGGTTCATAAACGCGAAATTGCCGGTCTGCAGTATTGCCTCGACCGAACCCGCATCGCCAAACTCTTTCTTCAATTTTGCAAAATCCTCGTCCGTCACCGATGCCGGGCGCCGTGTCAGTTTGCGGGCAAATTCGACGGCGGCCATTTCGCGCGAAGTCAACGCCGAATCGTCCTTCTTCATCGCCAAAAGCTTTTTCGGATCGACGCCCAGACGCCGCAAGCCGAGTACCTGATGGAGCGTGCAATAGCGGCACCCGTTGGCCATCGAGACGGCAAACGATATTTGAAGCTGAATATTGCGGTCGATCGTCCAGGTCTGACGGTTCTGATTTCCGAAGTCACGCCATGCTGCCTGCAGATCGGGAACCCGCATCATCGCCCTTTGGGAATTTGCGATCCCGATCCCGAGTCCGTTTTGCGGGGCCTGTGCCTGAGCCTGTTTCGCGGCCGTCAGTGCGAGGGACCCGGCGTCGAGTTCCCTGTCGGAGACGAGTGATATCCTCGCCGTCGGGACCGTAAAGGCAGGGACATCCGGCGACCTGGGCGTCCTGTCATCAAGGACCCAGGTTTCGACCGGCAGACTGAGCGCCTCGGCAAGACGGACAAAGTGGTTGAAAAAGCTTACGGTCATCGTCAGTTCGACGATCTGCGAATCGTTATATGCGGCACGGACGGCCGCAAAATCAGACTCGGAAACACCGTGGATATCGTCGGTCAATTTCTCGGCGTATCCGAGAGCAAGCTTTTCGGCAAGCGTCAGCGAGCTACCGCCATCCCAACCGGTGAGCAGTTCGCGTCCGCGTTTCGATGCACGAAGCCAACGGCTCGTCTGGGCATACAGATATGGGCTGTAGCAGATCTGGGCGACCCGGAGTGCAATCGCCATTTTTGTCTCGGGCGGAACCGTGCCGCCGTAAACGAAGGTTTGGACGAGATTTGCATACTGCGGTGCCGACTTGGTGTTTTGTGCCAGTGCCCGGATATAGTTTGGGACATGGGCGGACCCGAGAGCGTCCGCGTTTTTGATGTCGATGACATCGGCTAACTGCACCCTAGGTTTCAATGAGGTCTTTGACCGGGCTTCCCGTTCAAGCGAGTTGATAGACGGCAACGGCCCTCTGGCAGCGTCGTCCTGAGCCATCGCCGTACCGAAAAACGAGATGAAAAGCATCGCGATCGTAATGAGTTTTGCCATTTTGTTTCGTCGCCGGGGGAAACGTCCGGCCGGACCTCGCCGCCTATTTGATCGAATAATCGAACGCAAATCTGCCGATATAGATCTTGCCGGACCTTTCGGCCGGAGGTGCGATCAGAAATGCGTAGATCGCACCTTTCTTTTGCTCCAAACGGGCGTTGGTCGCCCCAATTGCCTTGCCGGTTTTGGCCTGATAAAAGGTAACACCCAGCGTTTCGGCATCGATACGGCGGTAACCAAAGATGTAATCGCCGGGGGGAAGGTCGAGGTTTCCGACTCTTAGATCGGTTCCGGTCCTCAGAAAATGCGTATATTTTCCATCCGCTTCATATCCGGCTGTAATAATAACGACGCCGAAGATCGTCGTCTTGCCGCTGATGATACCGGACGCGGTGCGAAATTCGGTCTCGATATTCTCTTTGATCACCGGAGCTTTTTCAGGAATAGCCGATCTGAGCTCGGTTTCAGACATCTTGTGCCAACCCTGAGCCATCGCGTTCAATGAAAAAAATGCGGTCAGAAATAATAACGTCAATATTCGCATATAAATAATCTACTCGCTTATCCGAACTAGAATAGAAACTTAACACTCGCCTGCAGCGTTCGCGGTTCAAATGCCTGCGTCGATTTGCCGAAGGTCGCAAGCGACAGGTCGGCGTTCGGCAAATAGAGGTTGACGTTGTTTAGTGCGTTGAACGCATCAAGTTTGAAGATGAGGCATTTTGTTTCCGAAAACGCGAACTTTCGCGAAACCGAGACATCAAGTGTCGTAAAACTGGGCCCGCGAAATGTGTTGCGCCCGAGGTTGCCGTTGGTTCCCGGAGTGGGCGCCGGAAACGCTGATGCCGGAAACAGCCCGGTCAGAAAATCCCGCCGGCTAAAATTGGTATTGATGTTCGTGGGTGCGTTCGGGCGGTCGTAAAATCCGCCGCCGACCGCTCCGCCGCCGGCATCGCGATTATAGTCGCCGCCCGCCGTTGACGCAGCTCCGGTCCAAACCGAGAACGGCCTGCCCGACTGAGCGGTAAAGATGGTGGAGATCTGCCAGTTTTTTAATAAGTAGCCCGCAACACCCTTGTGATTTGTCCAAAACATCGGCGCCCACATACCGACGAAAGAGAAACGCTGCGGGATGTCAAACATCGACCGGCCACGCTCGCATCGGAGGCAATTGATGTCCTGGGCACCTTTGCCGGGTTCCGAATTATCCGCAAACTGCCCGGTCGACGTATCGCTCGACGTATCGATCCATTTCGAGTACCGGTAGTTGGTCTGTATCGAAAAGCCCTTCGAAAAGCTCTTTCGCAGCTCCAAGGTCCCGCCGTGATAGTTCGAACTAACGCCATTGGTAACGAACAGCAGGACGCCAAAATTCGGATTAAGCCGATCCTCGATACCGTCGAACAGATCTCCCGAGAACCGGTTAATGTCGTCGATCCGCTCGAGATTGACGCCGAGCGTGCCATTATAGGCTGCCTCGACGATCCATCCGTTTCCTATCTGACGTTGAACGTTGGCAAAAAAGCTCTCGCTGTACTGCGTCTTGATGATCGGATTAACCACAAAGCCGGTCGGCCGGATGCGGCGGGTTTCGCCCGGCAGCGGATTGATGCCGCCGAACGGGTTGAGGCCGCGGGCAAATTCCGGATTGAACGGCACCGGAATGCCGTACAGGATCTGCGTACCGATGCCCTGCGACGGCTGCGAAACGACCTGCACCGCGTCGGGCGGCAATGCACGGGCACCCGCGATCGACTGGCCGTGATGAGGCTGGAAAGCGAGCGAGTAACCGAGCCTGACCGACGTTTTACCATCGCCGAACGGATCGAACGCGATGCCGACACGCGGCGAAAAATCGGTCAGCTCCGGCTTATAGAGCCGCTTAACGCGGCCGATCGCCGCGGTCGCAATCTGCTGTCCAAAGTTTGAGCCCGGGCCGAGGATGATCGACGATAGCACGCCGCCACGCTCTTTGGCGTCGCCAAAATAGTCCCAGCGGACACCGAGATTAAGATTGACCCGCGAATTGACCTTCCAATCGTCCTGGGCAAAAAATCCCGTCTCGAATACGCGGAAATAGCGTGGAAAACCCGTCGGCCTGCCGGTCGTCGGATTAACGGTGATGGTCTGTCGAAAGGGATTATCGTTGATAAAATTGAGAACGGACGTGAATGTGTACGTTCCCGCCGACGCGGGCCCGATCGAGAGCCCCTTAAATATGTATCTCGCCTCGCCGCCGAAACGCATCGTGTGGGAACCACGCACGAGCGAAAACGTATCTCGGACCTCGTAGGTGCCGAGCTTGGTGCCGGAGTTGAACGAGTCGCCGAACGGTGCCGTGATGCCGGTTATCGTCACTTCGGGAGTGGCCGCCGCGTCGTTTCCGCGATTGGTATTGACGAAACTCGCTGAAAAACGGACATCATTGACCGCGTCATTGAACGCCTTGGTGTAGCCGAAGTTGAAGTTGCCGAATCTGCCGGTAAAGAATCCGCGCTCGCCGCGCATTGCCTTGCCATTTGTCGCCGCCGCCGAACTTGTTCCGCCCTGGTCTTTCTGAAACTCCTCGATCCAACGAAATGACAGCTTTTCCTTGTCCGAGTGGAACGAATGGTCGACGCGAGCCATATACTGGTCGGACCGAATATAGTCGCGCAGGTTTACCGATGCCGTTCCGGTCGCCGCCAGTGTCGTGCCCCCGATCGTCAGATTAGTCTGATTAACATAGCCGCTGCCGGTGCGGTCCGGCGTCTGGGCAGCATAATTTTGGAAAAGCCGGTTTGCGATCGAATTAGGCCGGGTTGCGGCGACGAAAGCTCTTAGCTCGGGCGTTTCAACCTGAAACGAAAGAGCTTTGGCGAGAGCGTTCCGAGTCCCCTCGTAGCTGACGAAAAAGAATGTTTTGTTACGGAAGACCGGGCCGCCGAAACTGCCGCCATACTGGTTAAAGACCTGCGGGGCACGTTTTGCCGAAAAGAAGTTTCGCGCGTTCAGGTTGGCGTTGCGGGTGTACTCCCAACCCTGTCCGCGAAACTGGTTGGTGCCTGATTTGGTCCTCATGTTTACGACGGAACCGTTGCCGCGGCCAAATTCGGCAGAGAAATTGGACGTCTGAACCTGCACCTCTTCGACCACCTCGACGCTGGGCACAATCGATGGTTCGCCGGTATTGTTAGCGTTGACGTTGAGTGCACCGTCGAGCACGTAGTTGTTGCCGCGATAGCGGTTGCCGTTGACGGTGACGACCGGCGAATTTGTCAGTTTGGTCGAGTTTGCCGCCCCAGCGATCGCCGTCGCACCGGCACTCAATTTGACCAGAGCGAAAACATCACGCTGCGGCAGCGGCAGATCGGTCACGGATTGCCGCGAGAATGTGTCCGAAACGCGTGCCTCGGTCGAAACCTGTCCGGACGCGGCGTCGCCGCCGACCTGCACGACGGTCTGGATCTCGCCGACCTCAAGCTTTATATTGAGCGAACTCGTCTGCCCGACGTTCAATTTCAGGCTGCGGAGTTCGTAGGTCTTAAATCCCGGAACGCGGACGTAAACGGTATACGTACCCGACGGCAGCGACGGAAAGACAAACTCGCCGGAACCGTTGGTCGTTGTCGTCGATTTCTGCTCCGTGGCTTCGCTCTGAGCGACGACGGCCGATGAGACAATAACGTTACCGGCATTGTCGGTAACGGTTCCCCGCAGGGATGTCTCGGTGATCTGTGCCTCTGCCCGGGTGGCGACAAAGGTAACGAGGGCGAGCAACAAAAAGACGCCGTTGAGTACAAAAACTACTCTTTTCATTTTGTGTCGGTAAACCTTATTTTTTTTTAGACTTTGTTGTTTTACCAAACTAATGAAACGAATGCAAATTTGATCAAAGCTCAATATGGTCGTCGAGCTTAATTATTCTCATTCCTTCGGTGACGGTCGTCCGGCAGGTGATGACCTTTTTTTCCTTACCGTCGGAGCTGAGAATAACGCAGCAATTGAGGCAATCGCCGTTCCAGCAAAATTCGCCAAGCGAAATAGTTTCCATCGAAAGAAACTGAAAACAGCGGAGAAGCGAATTATTCTCCGGGACCATATATATGGTGCCGAGGATGTCGATCTCGATCAACTTTTCGAACTGTGCAAAAATGTCGGGATATGCCGTTTCCATAAAGGTTGGGTTCAGTGGCCGCGCGCGCGGCCGTGAACGCTAGATTATCTTACAGAAAAGGTGTAATTTTGAACAATGGCATTAGTCATCTACACAAAACCGGGGTGTCCGTATTGCGAGAAAGCCCGAGAACACTATAACGCCCGCGGCATCGCGTTCACCGATTACGACGCCCAAAACGATAAGGTGCGGCAGCGTGAAATGCTCGAATATTCGGGCGGCGATCTCGTCGTTCCCTGCATCGTCGAGAACGGAGCATATATCGGCTCGGGCTGGGGCGATCCGCCCCGTGGCTGAACGATCCATCCGGATTGACCGGCAGTTTGCCGGCCCTTACAATTGGAGTTTGCAGATCGCAGATTGCGGATTTTTGAAGATAGGTTATAGTATTTCTTTCGCGGAAATTTGACGTTCGGGTCGTTAGTTTACGATCCGCGACCTGCAATCCGCATTTTTTATGGTTGGTTCGCAAATTAACCAGTACAAGATACTCGAAAAGATCGGTTCCGGCGGGCAAGGGACCGTCTACAAGGCCCTCGACACCAAATTAAACCGCACCGTCGTCATAAAGGTGCTGCCTCCGGAACTTACTCAGAAGACATCCAATTTCAAGCGTTTCGAACGCGAAGCCCAGCTCTGCTCACAGCTCGATAATCCGAACATATGCACGATCTATGATTTTCACCAGTCCCACGGTGTTTATTACATCTCGATGCAGTATGTCGACGGCAAGAACGTGCGGCAGTTGGTCGCCGGCCGGCCGCTCGAACTGCGGAGTGCTCTCTCGATCGCCATTCAGGTGACGGACGCACTCGCCTACGCCCATTCGAAAAACATCATCCACCGCGACATCAAAGCCGGCAACATAATGGTCACCGAGAGCGGCCAGGCAAAGATACTCGACTTCGGTCTCGCCAAGCTGGTCGAGGACGACGAGATAAGCCGAACCGGCGGCAAAGACCGAAACGAGATCACCGAACTCGGGATCCCGTACGGGACGGCAACGTACGCGGCTCCCGAACAAGCCAAGGGCGAACGGGCGGACAATCGTTCTGACATATTTTCGACCGGCGTTCTGCTCTATGAAATGCTGACCGGAATCTGGGCATTTCAGGGCAAAACCGTCATCGACGTACGGCATCAGGTCCTCTACGGAACGCCGAAACCTCTCGCGGATATGCGTAAAGAGCCGCTGCCGCCGCAATTGCAGCAGATCGTCGACAAAGCCCTCGCCAAGGACCCGAAAGACCGCTATCAGAAGATCGGCCAGATGCGGGACGACCTCCGCGGCGTATTGCAGATGGTCGCCGGGGCACAGGTAATGCCGGGCGACACATACGCCCCGACGCACGCCGATAAGAGCCCGGTCAAACGTGCGTGGAACTGGATCACGGGCCGCACCGGTTCCGAAACCTCGATCGGTATGACGCCCAACTATTCGTCCGCGTCATCGTCGTCGTTTGCCCCGGATATCTCAATGACATCCGCCGGGTCGGAAAAGAAGAGCGTCGCTATCCTGCCCTTTAAAAATCTCGGCGGCGATGTCGAATCTAATTTTTACGAATTTGCCCTCGCTGACGCCGTCATTACCGAGTTAGCGCAGATTCGCTCGCTGATCGTCCGTCCGAGTTCCGTCATAGCCAAATACCAGGGCAAGGACATCGGCCCGCGTGACGCCGGCAGCGAACTCCGCGTGCACGCCGTGCTGTCCGCCGGTTTTATCCGCGCCGGAAACAAACTGCGGGTCACCGCCCAACTGCTCGAGGTGGCGAGCGGCGAAATACTATGGAGCGACCGCATCGACGCTGAGGGCGGCGACATCCTAGTCATCCAGGACAGCATCGCCCAACGAATACTCGACGGTCTCCGGCTCGAACTGACCGACGTCGAGGCCGAGACGCTCACCAAACGGGCGACCGACAATCCGGAAGCATGGGAAGAGTATCTGCGGGGACGCGACAATTTTGGACGCTATATTTTCCGGACCCTGGCAGCGGCCGATTGCGAAGCTGCGATCGTAAATTTTAAGCATGCGGTCGAACTCGACCCGCATTTCGCCCTCGCATACAGCGGCCTCGGTGCCTGTTACGCAAATCGGGTGATGAAAGGCATGGGTGATGCGGAGGACTACACCTACGCCGAAGCTGCGTTTACTAAAGCCTTTTATTACGACCAAAACGTCGTCGAAGCACGCGTTCTGATGGTGATGATCTATATGGCACGCGGCGAAAAGAAAAAGGCACGCCACGAAATTTCCCTGCTCGAAAAACAGTTTCCGAACGATCCAGCTCTGTTTTTTGTAAAGGCGGTCGTCCACCGTCTCGACGGCGACTACGAGCTGGCGCTGAAAGCCTACGAAAAGCTGGCGCGGCTCGATCCGGCGGCCCGCATCGTGGCTGCCTACAACCGGGCCCGCATCTTTATATATAAGCGGGAATGGGACAACGCCCTCGACGAGCTCGCAAAAGGTGCCAAGGCAGAACCGAACCACCCGATGCTCAAGATCTTTCGCTCGGCCGTCTACCATTATCAGGGAGACTCGGACGCCGCGATCGATCTAATGAAAAGCGTTCTCGATGAACATCCCGAGATGGATGGCATCCGTCCGCTCTACGCGATATTTTTGGCCAAGGACGGCCGCGTCGACGAAGCCCGTGCCCAACTCTCGGAAGACGCGCTCGCCATTTCCCGAGCCGACCACGACATGGCATATTGGGTCGGTTCGACCTACGCCCTGCTCGGCGAAGCTGACCTCGCCATCAAATGGATCGGCAAAGCCATCCGTCTCGGCAACGAAAACAAGCCCTATTTCATGTTTGACACCAACCTCGACGGCCTCCGCGACGACCCGCGTTTTCAGCAGATGATGGAAAAGTTAGGGAAGAGCGAGTGATCTGGCACGCTCGGGTTTAGCCAGCCGTCTCTCAAAAACATTCCTCGATAATTCGAACAGTCGGCGACGCCGGCAAGCGGTTTACGAAAGATCTCTATTTTCACCGCTCGCGTTTTGATCTATAATCGCAGAATGATGGAACCCGCTGCAAAACAATACCCGATCTCAGTTCAGATGTATCACGTGATGGCTGATCACGGGGCGTTTCAGCCTGATGAACGTGTCGAATTATTCGAAGGAGAGATCATTGAAATGTCACCCATTGGAAGAGCCCACGCCCGGGTAGTCGATTTTCTTAATCGGTTTTTCGTTTTGTTCGCCGGACGCGAGTTCATTATTCGTATCCAAAACCCGATCATCCTCAACGACCTCAGCGAACCTCAGCCGGATATTTCAGTGGTTCAGTATCGGGACGATTTTTACCGCGACTCGCTGCCCGCAGCGACGGATGTGTCGCTGATAATCGAGGTCGCGGACACGACGGTTGAATTTGACCGCTCGAAAAAACTGCCCAAATACGCCGCCGCCGGCATCCCCGAAGCCTGGCTCATCGACCTCACCGCCGAACGCGTCGAGGTCCACTCCGTCGCGAAAGCCACGACCTACGGCCTGGTCAAAATATACCAACGCGGCGAACGGCTCGTCTCCGAAACGATGCCGAAACTGGATATTTCGGTCGATGAGATACTGGGATAATTAATTTTTCGATCGAAATTCAAAATTCCGGGACCGACAATCTACTGTTCCCGCCGCTCAAACACCAACTCATTACACCCCAATCCCACGCCGCCGGAGACTATTTTGGTGAGTATGAAGCCGCGGGATCTGAAAAATTCGAACAGTTCGTCGACCGAGGCGACCTCTAACCCTTAACCGCCGACCCAGGCGATGAAGTAATACTGACATGATGTGACGCGGCGGTCTTATACTGAGACGATATATGGACGTGATATATGTCTCAGAGTGACCCGCGACCTCAAAAGTTGACGAGATCAGAGTCCGGCGAGATATCGTCTTCCTATAGATCGACGTGTGGTAAAATCAAAAATATGGCAGGACAATACATCTTAACTGATTATCTGGGTTGGGCGATGGCTCTGGCCGAATTTGACAAGCTTGAAGATGGCTCATTTTACGGGCGGATACCGTCGTGTACGGGCGTTGTCGCATTCGGCAAAAGTCTGCGTGAATGTGAGAGCGAACTACATTCGACGCTCGAAGACTGGGTTTTGGTCGGCCTGAAGCTGGGTCATCCGTTACCGATACTTTCTGATCTCGACCTGAACAAAGCTCCTGCTTATGAGTCAATTGAATCCGTGTAAACGCCACGATTTTGTCCGAAAACTTCGGCGGCTGGGATTTGACGGGCCGTACTCCGGTTCACGGCATCACTTTATGATCCTGGGCACAGGTCGGCTGACCGTTCCATCAAACTCGGAATACTCTATTCCGCAGTTGAAGATGATGTTGCGAGAGGTCGCCGAGATAATAGGTCGAGCGATTTCAGCTGACGAATGGAATGGGCTCAAATAGCGTGACTCCGTCCGCAATTCCGCCACTTCCCAACGCCAATATTGCCGCTTAGGTCAACCGCTCAAACACCAATTCATTACACCCTAATCCCACGCCGCCGGAGACTATTTTGGTGAGTGTGAATCCGCGGGATCTGTAAAATTCGAACAGTTCGTCGACCGAGGCAACCTCGTATGGGTAGCCGCCGACCCAATCGATGATGTCGTACCAGCGGTTCATGCCGCGGCCGTTTTTGTACCGGGTCCAAGAGTGGACATACTCCATTGGTTTAAGCCGGATGAGCGACGATATCAGGCGTTTGCCTTCGTCGGGGAGGATGGCGGCCACAGCGAAGGGTGTTTTGAGCAACCGAGGCAGGCGGCAATAGGTCCGTTTGATCCAGTGCCAGCGGCGTGCCTGGCTGCCGGTGTCATTGTAAATGGCGATGAAAAGCTTGCCGCCCGGCGTGGTCGGGATGACCGCGTTTTCCAGTGCCTGCCACATCTTGCCTGTATGATGGAGAACACCCCACGAATAAACCACGTCAAACGTGCCCAGGCTCGCGACATATCCGGCGTCGAGAGCCGAGCCCTGCTCGACCCGCCAATCGGCGTCGTCGGAAAAATACCGCCGCTTGAGCTCCTGTGTGCAGGCGAACGAATTGCTGTCAAAATCGAACGAATGAACGCGCGCACCCAGTTTTCTCGCCGCCAGCGAAAATAGCCCGCTCCCCGATCCGATATCGAGAAACGATCTGCCGGCGAGGCTCTCGCATTCGAGCATGGTCCGCAGCGACTGGACCGCCGTTGCGATCCGCTCGTCGTCGAGCACCGAGAGAAACGCGCTCCAATTTCGGCCAAACTCAAACCTGTCGCCGCTCGCGACCTCCACAGCATGCTGCTCGGCGATTTCCAAATTTTCAACCATCGTTATATCCATCATTAAACAGGCATGTCGACTGAAATGCCCATTTATAAAAGACGCAATAGATCGGCGATTTCATATTCGCCGCTCCGGCCGAGGTCGATCGCCTCCGGTTAGTACAACACGTAGTAACCGGCGATCTTTACATATTCGTATGCGACCATCTGCCACCCTCGCGGCGTCAGCCACCAAGTCCACGGCCCGGGCGAGTCGCGACCGGCGATCGGGTGTTCGATGCCTATCTCGACGCCGGTTCCGGTAAATATCTTCTCAAATGTGCGAAGCGACCGCCGTGTATGGTAGCCCGATGTGACAACCAACAGCGACGTGATCGACCGCGTCCCCGCCACGGCGAGCATCTCTTTCGCCTCGTGATCCGTCCCGAAAACCTCGGCCCGCAAAACGACGATCGCATCACGCGGTACACCGCCGGCGACCAATTCGCGTGTCTCGAGATCGACCGACGACGGATTGGTCCGCTCGATCACCGACCAGCCGGCACGGTTGCCGTCATTTGTGATAAACACCAGCGGAGCAATGCCGCCGCGATAGAGTTCGGCAGCACGTTGGGTGCGTTCCCTGTACGCCTTGGCCCCGCTCAGCACAATGATCGCGTCGGCATGGGCGAGCGGACGCTCGACGACCAGAGCCCGTGCCAGCAGCGGTGCCGTGATGACCCAGACGACCGCGGCAATCGATGCGAGGATCACGATCTTGGCCCCGATGGTCATCATCCTCTCTCCGCGGCGAGTATGACCCGCAGTTCGTCTATCTTTGCCTCCCAACTCTCATGGGCGATCGCGTCGCTCACCTCGGCACGCGGTTTCGGATCGGCGATGGCTCCCTCGATCTTGGCGATAAAATCCGCGTGGTTGGTTCCGACGAGGCAATCGGCAAGTATCCGCACCTCAGGAATATCCGTAGAGACGACCGGCAGTCCGGCGGCGAGATATTCGCGGACCTTGAGCGGATTGGCGGCGAGCGTCAGATCGTTGATCGCGAACGGATTTAATGCAACATCGAACGCCTTGCAGTACGCCGGCAGTTCGGCGTAAGGCTTGCGGCCGAGAAAATGGACGTTCGGCACGTTATCGAGGATCTTGACTTTTTGTTCGGCGTCCACCGCTATTTTGCCGACGAGTACGACCGAGCCACCGGCAAAATGCTCGGCCGTTTTTTTGATCAGTTCAAAATCGACCCAATCCGCCAGCAGCCCGTGAAAACCGATGAGCGGCCGCGGCAGGTCGGCGACGTCGGTCGGTATCGCCAGATCGGGGTCGAGTGCGGTGCGGAAATGCCGCCAATCGGTGCCGTGGCGGATGATATGCGTGTTCGAATTGAACTGCTTTTTCGAATCGTACAATTTTTCAGCCGAAACGATGACAAGCTCGGCTTTCCGGAAAAGTTCTTCTTCGATCTCCTTGAGCGCCGCTAACCCGGTAAATGCGGTGTATTCGTCGACGCAATAGTAGATCAGATGGCTCTCGCCCAACTTGCCCGCGACCATCCCCGCCGCGGGATTAAAGACCATATTGATGACGTTGCTAAACCCGAGGCCGCTCATTGCCGTTTTAACCTGGCGGACCAATGACCGCGTGTTCAGATCGACGATGGCCCGGTTTCCATAGGCCGGAATCGCGAACGGATTGAGCACAAAAATATTCTTTTCAACCTCGCGGACCGGTTCGGTAAATGCCTTTATTTTCCGCCAGATACGCGACATATCCTTGCTTGAGGCGGTCGGCATCCGGTTGGCGATGGCGTTGATCCAGAGAATGCGATTGTCCTTAGCCAACACGCGCATCAGGTGCGTTTTCGACAGCGGATCGCCGGTCCAGTCGTGGCTGAAACAGATTATATCGCGGCCGCGGAGTTCGCCCGAGGCTCTTTCTGCTTGTTGTTCGCTGCTAGTGCTCATCTATGTGGTTCGAAAAAAATCCGGCCCTAATTCGGGCAGGCCGTACAGTTTGCGTATCGCCTTGCTGTCCTTTAGCAGCCAGGTCTTTCGGTCGTAATTTTCGCTCTCGAGGTTAAATTTCTTCAGCTTCCTGATCGAGGTCGTGAATTTTGGCGGGCTCAGCAGCAGGAACTGAAGCGTTCGGATCGGGTGCTTTTTGAGATCAGCGAACGTCGGATAACACGCGAGCAGATTCATACAGACTCGCTCGAGATCGACCTCGACCGTCCGTTCATTGGCAATGTAGATCTCTGCGCCATAACCGACGCTGATAACGTCTGCACCCCAGTCGCTCCCGATCGAGTATGCCAGCACCTTGCTGGTCAGGCTCATAGTCAATAGGCAGTCGGGTTCGGGCGTGGCAGCACGCCAAACCTTAGCTTTTTCATCGGCAAAGGCGACGTGAATATAGTTGTTTTCCGCCACATCCGCGACCTGCAGGCAAAATTTCAGATCGCGAATCTCGTTAAATTTATACAGCGTCATCCGCTTTTCGACGTTTCGCCGTACCTTGATAACCAATGCCTCGGCGGCGTCCTCCGAAATCAGATCGCACTTTCTCTTCGCTTTGATCTCAGCTCCGTATTGCTTCTTGATCAGGTGTCGAAGATTCCCGTTCTTAACATTCTTATGATACGGCGACGCCTGATGCAACTCGCCGTCCTCGAGACGGTCGCCCGAGTACATCGGGTAGATGTTCGGCACGTGACGGCCATCCGAAAAGTAGTCCCGATAGTAGTCGGCGATTTTCGAAAGCGGAAACCGCACCTCGTTTATCCACTCATGAGTCTTGTCGAGCAGCACGAAATCTACAGCAAACGGTACTGCCGCCTTCGGATTTAAGCTCTGAACAATATGGCAGAAATTGTGGGCAAAAAGCTGTTCTCTCGCAAACCCAATTTGGACGTCGTCCTTTTCCGCGAGATGCATCGTGTTCGGAAAATAGCTCGAACCGCCAAAACCGCAAAACACATAGTCGACCGTTTCCCAACGCTCCTTTATCACCGCGAGATAGTGATCGATCACCTTCACCGGATAAGAGTGAAGCGCGTCGTTGATATTGACCAGCGCCTTGCCGCCGCTCTCGATGACCATTAGGCTGTCGTGCGAATTGACGATAAATGTGACCGAGGTTTTGGGCGAGATCCGATATTTTTTTAGCGTCACCGCTTCTCTTACATTCTTAAAACCGATGATCTCAATATACTCCTTCGCCCCGCCAAAGAAGCTATACGGGTAGTAGACTGCCGCATCTTTTCGCATCAGCCTGAGCGAATCTTCGTGCAGATGATCCTCGTGCCCGTGCGATATCAATATCGCATCGACGTCTAAGAGCTTTTCGGTGTTGACCGGCTTTGGGAATACGTGCCATTGCCCGCAGTTCGACGGCCCGGCAAACCACGGATCAGTGGCGATCCGGAGGTCTTCGGTCTCGATCAGCAGACAGGCGTGGGAAACGTATTCAATATTCATGCTTCAATCCCAACAAAACAAGAGTCGATGTAGGTGCGTTTGGTTAGTTGGCAGGGGGCACTTCGCCCTCAAAGAATCGACGCTGCCAGATCTCAAAATTGACCAGTGCCCAGATGCGTTCGTCGTGATTTTCGCCCGAGTTGTGCCGTGCGACAAGCGAGCGGACGAATGCCGGATCGAAAATACCGCGTGCTTCGGCCCGAGCACTCAGCACATACTCGTCAACGATATGTTTGAAATCGCCGCGAAACCAGTTTCCGACCGGCACCGGAAAACCCATCTTCGGCCGGTCGAGTATCTCTGATGGCAATATTCCCTTCATCGCCTCGCGGAGTATCCATTTCGTCGTGCCGCCCCGCAGTTTCATCTCACGCGGCATCCGTGCCGAAAATTCGACGAGCTTATGGTCGAGAAACGGCACACGGCTCTCGATCGACGCGGCCATCGACATCTGGTCCTGCTTCATCAGCAATTCGTGCAGATAGGTTTTGGTGTCGGCATAGAGCAATTGGTCGAGAATGTCGGTCGCATCTGTACGGCCAAGCCACTCGTTCTGCCGCGCGTATGGGTTAAGATCGGTGATCTTCTCTTTCGTCGCCGCTGAAAACAGTTCAGCCTGCATCGCCCTCGGAAAGACGCCAAAATTGTCGAAAAACAGATTTTCGATATCGGCACCGCGAGCGAGGAACGTACGCTCCAACTTGCGTCCGGCGCCGCCCGGCAACGCCGAGACGCCTGCTCTGACCGCGTTTCGCAAAAATCCGGGCGTGACACTCTCGTATTTCCCACCGTAATTTAGCAACTGCAGAGTTTTGGCGTAGCGGCCGTAGCCGGCGAGGGTTTCGTCGGCTCCCTCGCCGGTGAGCACGACCTTAACGTGCTGCTCAGCAAGCTTTGAAACAAAATACAGCGGCACCGACGCGATAAATCCGATCGGTTCGTCCTCGTGCCAGACCAGATTGGGCAGCTCGGCGAAAAACTGCTCCGGCGTGATCGTGATCTCGTGGTGGTCGGTGCCGAATTTTTTGGCGACGAGCCGGGCGTATTCGAGTTCGTTAGCCTCGCGTTCGGCAAAGCCGACCGAGAACGTCTTGATCGGCTCCGAAACCATCGTCGACATCATCGCCGCGATCGCGCTTGAGTCGATACCGCCCGAGAGAAACATCCCCAGAGGCACATCGGCCATCAGGCGAAGCTCGACGGACTTTCGGAACAACTCGTGCCATTCGTCGACGTACTCGGCGTCGCTCTTGGCCTCGTGTTTCGGTTCGAAGCTAAGGTCCCAATATTCGCGGATGTCGAGCTTCCCTTCTCGCCAGACCATCGTATGGCCCGGCAGCAGGCGTTTGACGCCGGCGTAAAGCGTCTCGTCGCCGGACGTGCCGTGATTAGCTAGTTGGTCAGGCAGAGCATTAAAGTTGATCTCGGGTTTGACGGCACCCGCCTCCAATAACGCCTTGATCTCGGATGCAAAATACAAGCTGCCGTCCGCGTCGTGGACGTAATACAGCGGCTTGACGCCGAACCGGTCGCGAGCGATGAAAAGCTCTTGTTTCCCGGCGTCCCAGATCGCGAACGCGAACATTCCCCGCATGTGCTCAACACATCCGCGGCCAAAAGCTTGGAAGAGGTGAATTATCGTTTCGGTGTCGCTTTGATTCTGAAAGACGTATCCACGTGCCGCCAGATCGTCGCGATGATCAGCGTGGTTAAAAACCTCGCCGTTGTAAACGATCGCACACGTTCGGTCATCATTGAACATCGGCTGCATACCGTGCATCACATCGACAATGCTCAACCTGCGATGGCCGAGCCCGATATTCTTGTCGACAAAAATACCGCCGTCGTCCGGCCCGCGGTGATGCAGCACGTCCCGCATCCGCGTCAGGACGTCGGGCGAAACCTCGCGGCCCGATCTTTTCGTAAATGCAATGCCGTTGATACCGCACATAAGTATATTTAAAGTATGAAAAGAGGTAGTTTTGCAGATTTTCGGGCCTCGTCCGCGAGACCAATTTAGATTACCCCAAATTGCGCATTAGAAAAAGGTTACGCCAGACTCATTTCATAATGCTGGTCATTGTTTGACCAAATATTTTCCGGCGAACGGTCTTGTAGTATTCTATTTCATGTAGATCTTGATCAAGGTCTGTGCTCCCTTCGCGACTTCGCTTTGCGGCCTTTGCGGTTAAGATCTTTTTCACCGCAAGGTTCGCCAGGGAGGACCCGAACGATGTTCCTGGAGCTTTCGCCGTTTTCGCTATTTAATTGAGTTATCAAGGTGAACCATACATACAAAATGACGCAAAACGTTAATCAGGTCCGGAGCAAACCGTTCGAGCCCAAACGACGTTCCCTGAAACGGGTCTGGTTGGCTCTCTGCTCATTTTTGATCGTGGCTGCCGGCGGAACGCTCGCGTTTTTGGTCTATTCCGGCGAATTTGGCCTTTTCACGCCGCCGATCGAGATAGTCGCCAATGGTGCCGGACGGACGATCAGGGTCCCGCCGGGCGGCAGCGTTCAGGCGGCGGTCGACCGTGCGGAGAGCGGCGACATTGTCGAACTCCAGGCCGGTGCGACCTATTTCGGCGAGATCAAATTGCCGAACAAGCCGCTGACCGATTTTGTCACCATCCGCTCGTCGGCTGCCGATAACCTGCCGGCCGACAAACGCGTCGGCCCGGCAAATGCCGCGTCGATGGCAAAGATCATCGCCCGCGGTCCAAATAGTTCGGCCGTTTCAGCGGAGAATGGTGCCCATCAATACCGCTTTGTCGGCATCGAGTTTACGGCGACGGGCAGCGACTATGTCTACAATCTCATCCTCCTCGGCAACGGCGAACCGGCCGCCAAAATTCCCCACGATCTCGAGATCGACCGCAGCTACCTGCATCCGGGGCCGAAAGGAGTCATCCGCCGCGGCATCGCCCTCAACAGCGGCGCGACGACCGTCAAAAACAGCTACATCGAGGGCTTTGGCTTTCCCGGCGAAGAGACCCAGGGTATCTGCGGTTGGACGGGCACGCGCAATGTCAAGATACTCAACAACTACATCGAGGGCGGTGCCGAAAACATAATGTTCGGCGGTTCGGACATTGCGTCGATGGATCTCATTCCCACCGATATTGAGGTCAAAAACAATCATCTGAAAAAGCCGAATGAGTGGAAGGGCAAGGCGTCGATGAAAACGCTTTTTGAACTAAAGAACGCAAAACACGTTCAATTCGTCGAAAATTATATTGAGAACAATCTCGTAGGAGTCGCTTTTCGAATCACGGTTCGCAACGAGACGGGCGGCTCGCCGTACAACACGATCGAGGATGTCCTGATCAAAGACAACGTTATCAACGGTGCGGGTGACGGAATAAATATTCTCGGTTCCGACAACCTTTATCCTAGTCAGACGCTTAAGCGGCTGACTATCACCAATAATTTGATGCTTAATATTGGCGGCCCGCAGTGGGAGGGTTCGGGTTACTTCATCCAGATCACGGATGGCGAAGATATCCTCATTGCCAATAACACGTCAATCAACAAAGGCAATATCGCGACCATCTATGGAAAACTACCGAGGAATTGCATAGTTCGGGACAACATTGTCGGCCATGGAGACTACGGCATCCACGGACTCGACGACATCAGATCGCCTTTTGCGCGGTCGATGTTCCAAAACAACTTGTTCATTAATCTCAATCGCGTCCCACCGAATGAATATGTCTTTCCGGCGGGTAACATTATTGTCCCGGGGATTGCGGATGTCGGGTTCGTCGACCCGAACCGCAACGACTATCGCCTGTCGCCGTCGAGCAAATACCGGGGAAAGGGGCGCGGTGGAAAGGATTTCGGTGCTGACCTGCCACCGCAAAGGGTTTCCACGTCGAATCTTAACGAATGACAGAAAAAGCGGCCGTGCCAAGTGACACGACCGCGTCTGAGGTTGGTTAATAGCGGCCTACGACAGCGTCACCGGGTATTCGGGCGAAGCGTTGCCGACGTCTGCGTTCTTTTTGGTAAATTGACCGCGAATGTTGCCGATCTCGGGGTCGCCGG
>JAYVUD010000502.1:0-9195 GCA_043788335.1 Chloracidobacterium sp.
GTTGTTAAGTCCTCTAAGGACATACACGGTGATCTTAAATTTCCGCAGGTTTTGTTGAGAGGAAAGGTTCTTATCCATTGTGACAAAGCCCTCGAAACCGGCCAATGTCATCGCGCCCAGCAGTTCGCCGTTCTTCAGGCCGTTCCAGCCCATCTCTCTTGCAGAGTAGACTTCGTGCTCGTCACCAAAACTGCTCTTTAGCTTCAGCGGTAGGTTTTCGTCAATTAAGATCTTCATTGACGATCCGCCCGCTGCTGAACATGCGCGATGCCGTCCTAATGACATCCGCGACCTGTTCCTTAGTGACAGTGGGATAATTGTCCAAAAATAAACTGAGACCGTCGTCTTCGAGGTATTCGAACAGGATCGAAACCGGAACACGGGTACCGCGAAAAACAGGAGTTCCGCTCAATATATCCTTATCGACGTTTATGGCACTGTCCATATGAGAATCTTAGCATTCTATCGACTGGAATCAAGTTTTTTCTCAAGCCAGGATCGAATTCATGTTTAACAAAACCTCACATGCCGGCAGAGCACCCGATCCTGCATTTTAATATAGTAAAATCATATCCTGAATGAACGAGATTCTAAGAAGAAATGTTTTGGCTAGCCTGGCGGGGTTATTAGACGCAAATGCGGCTGCGATCGTAGCGGCAAATGCAGTAGACATTGCCGCAGCATTCGCGGACGACCCGGTGCTCGTCGACCGTATGAAGGTTGATGAGGCAAAGGTTGGCTCGATGGCGGCATCGGTTCGACGAGTGCTGGCGTCGCCGGACCTTGTCGACAGAGTGATCACGTCACACACGCGCACGGACGGGCTGCGGATCGAGAATCGGCGGGTTCCGTTCGGTACGATCCTTATCATTTTCGAAGCTCGGCCTGACGTGTGTATCGAGGCGGCGATAATTGCACTGAAAGCCGGTAACCGGATATTGCTCAAGGGCGGCAAAGAGGCCCGCAACACCAATCTGTTTCTCGCCGGCCTCTGGCGTGCCGCTCTGGTCGAGAACGGAGCCGACGCGGAAATGGTCCGATACCTCGATATTTCCAGAGATGAGACGCGGGCCCTCGTCCGCGGCGAAGCCGAAAAGTTTGACCTCGTGATTCCCCGCGGCGGTCAGACGTTGATCGATTTTGTCTTACATAATTCGACCGCTCCGGTCATCGTCAGCGGCCGCGGTAACAACTTTCTTTACATCGACAGCGAAGCCGACTGTGAGATGGCGATCGCGATCGTACTGGACGGCAAAC
Source organism: Chloracidobacterium sp. (assembly GCA_043788335.1). Taxonomy (GTDB): domain Bacteria; phylum Acidobacteriota; class Blastocatellia; order Pyrinomonadales; family Pyrinomonadaceae; genus OLB17. The sequence continues at coordinate 1,258 of JAYVUD010000502.1, forward strand.
AACGTTTGAGCGTATGCAACGCCCTCGACAAGGTACTTATTCACCGCGGCGTGCCTGATCTCGCGACCGTTACAACTCGCCTGAACGACTCACTGCGATCCCGCCGCATAGAGGTTTTCGGCGACGATGATGTCTGCAAGATCGACGCATTGGCAGAGCCGTTGGCGGACGACAGCGTCTGGTACGAGGAGTTTCTGGCGGCAAAGATCGTGGTCGGCCTGGTCGACGATACCAATGACGCGATCGCGAAGATCAACCAATACTCAGGCGGCCACTCGGCCGCGATCATTACAGCGACCGCGGCGACCGCCGAGCGTTTTTTGGCGGAGGTCGACTGTGCGGCCGTTTATCACAACGCCTCGGTCAGATTTACGGACGGCGGCGAATTCGGGCTCGGCGCCGAGATCGCGATATCGACCCAGAAACTCCATTTCCGCGGGCCGCTCGGTGCCGAGCATCTTTTGACGAACAAGTGGTTTGTTTTCGGGACCGGGCAGATCCGGAATTAGAATGAAGAAGAAACTGGTACTAAAGATCGGCACGTCGACGCTGACGGCGGGAACGAAACTGATCTCCCGCGGCAAGATCGAGGACATCGGACGGCAGATCCTGGAACTGCGTGACCGCTATGACATCGTACTCGTCTCATCCGGCGCGATCGCGGCGGCAAAGCAGTATATCAACATCAAGGATGCCGGAAAACCTGTCGAGTCCAAGCAGGCAATGGCGGCGATCGGACAACCGCTGCTGATGCGTACGTATAACGAGATCTTTAGCGATTTCGGTATCCCCACCGCCCAGTGCCTGATGACGTATCGCGATTTTGAGAACGAGACCTCACGCCGAAACACGCTCAACACCATCACCGAACTCCTGAAATATTCCTATTTGCCGATCATCAACGAAAACGACACGACGGCGGTCGAGGAGATCATCCTCGGCGACAACGACAACCTCTCGGCCCGCGTGGCCGTGCTGATCGGCGCCGACCTGCTCGTGCTCGTCAGCGACATCGACGGCCTGTTCGACAAAAACCCGCACCTCCACGCCGACGCCGTTCTGATACCCGAGATCAAAAATATCGATGAAGCCCGCCATTTGGTCGAAGAACGCGACTCCGGCCTCGGCACCGGCGGCATGAACTCCAAACTCGAAGCCGCGATGCTCTGCCAACGCGAAAATATCGAAACATGGATAGTCGGCGGCGGTCAGAACAACTTTCTGGTAGATGCGTTTTCGGGACGCAGGCGGTTTACCCGTTTCCTGGCCGACTGACGTCGCGCGGCCGCTTGATCACGGCCCCGCGACTACGATACGCGGATCGCGGCGAGGATGCTCTGGATCTGTTTGGTGTGGCGTACTTCGTGGCCGCCGCGGACGATGAGCCATTCGGCGGCGGTCAAGTCGCCGAAAAACGGATGCGGGAACCGCTGGGCAGTGCCGTCAAACGCCTCAAGGTCCGGTTGCAGGCCTTCGAGCGACGCGGTGGTTGCGTTGAGCCTTTCCAGCGAGTCGGCGATCGTTACGCCGCCCGTCGGGTGGACGCGTTCGGGTGCGTCGACCTTGGTCTCGCCAATACCAGCGAGCTTGGCCGCAAACTCCGGGGAGTGCGAATAGCCGCCGACCGACGCGACGCCCGCCTCTCGTGACGCTCCCACCAGCTTGGTGCAGATGCGCAGCATACTAAACTCGACGATCGAGACGTGCTCCATGATGTAGCCGATCGGCCAACCGCCGCCCGCGGGAACGCCAACGGCCTCGTCGGCAGTCACCGTGCCGACGAGGCTTAAAAAATTCTCGCGGATATGCTTGTGTGCCGAGAAAATGTCGGCGATCGATCTGTATTCCATAATGTTCATTTTACCGGAGCGGCCGGCTGTGGCGACAAAACCAAGCGATGCCACCGGGCATAGCTGGTCACGCTGTCGGCATCGTTTTTCATTCGCTTAACGTAGGCGGTCTTGAGATAGATCATTTCGTCAGCGGCCCACTGGACCTCGACGATCGGATTGTAGGAAACCAACAGCTTCTCGTCCGGCAGTGTTGTCAACGGCTGGTCGGGGACGGGGGACGCGGTCGTGTTCGGATCAGCATTGGCTGCCTCGGACTTGCGATGCAGTTCGCGGTCGTATGCCTGTGACGATATCAAGAGCGAGTTGCGGAGCGGGATCGCGGCCTGGGTCGGATTATTGCCGCCGGCATCGTAGACGCGAACCTGCGTGTCATACGCTACCACGAGCTTTGCCGAGTCGGGCGACCAGATCGGCCTGACGGCAGTCAGGTTGTCGTCCAGACGGCGTTCGCGGCTGTTTTTTTCGATGATCCGCAGCCGCCCCTGCGGCACTATCTGCTCGCCTTTGCCCTCGGACATGATCTCCTGTATCCGCCATTCGCGTGAGGTTGCCGCGAGAGCGGCCAACATCGAGCTGTCCGGCGACCACACGTAATAAAAGTAGATGAGGCCCTCATTCTGCGTGAGAGCTTTAATGCCGGTGCCCTCGGCGTCGCAGATGTAGATCTGCTCGGTCTTAAATGTCAGAATACCGGTCGGAGCCACCGGCGTCGGAGCCGCTACCGTCGGTGTCGGAGTAGGCGGTTGGTCGGGGTCAGCGACGACGGGCACGTTGGTTACGGGTGTTGCAGCCGGCGTCAGCCCGACCGTCCGGTTGGTCGCAACGAAGGCGACATTCTTGGAGTCAGGCGACCAGAGAAACGTGTCGGGAAAATGGCCCGCCATCGAGTCGGCCGTGACCTTATGCAGCAGTTTGCCCTCGGCCGAGTACATATCGAGCCGAACCTCTGACGGAAGATCGCTAATGCCGCGATAGACGGCCAGAACTCGGCGTTTATCGGGTGATGAGATCGTCCGGTCGAGCAGTTCCTGCGGACGGTTGGCGTCAAAATCCGCCTGCACTCCCGCGTTGCGGTCAACGTCGGAACGCGGTGCCGCCTCGATCGTCGGGGCCGGTACGTCGGGCTCGTATTTGTAATTTAGCCGGACAGACGAGACGTCCCGCATCGGTACCACCGCCGGCTCCTGCGGCTTGAGGACGTTGTTTTCGCACGCCGCCGTCAGAACGGCCGCCGCGATCAACGAAAGGGTTAGAAATTGCTGAAGACGCATAAAACTAGAGTTCGGCGTTCAAATATGCTGCATACAGCTTCTTTTGTTCATCAGATGCTGCGGCAAGCGGAGCAAACTGATACTCTTTCCGTCCGCTTGAACCAAGCGTGAAATCGACTTCACGCAGTTTATCGAAACGAAAGATCGTGAGTTTGACCTTGTCGCCCGGCTTTCGTTCGCCGATGTAACTGTTAAGGAGGTTTTGGCTAGCACGGTAGCCGTCGACCGCGACGATCTGGTCGCCGGTATTGAGGCCCTGCTCGTAGGCCGGCGAACCGGCCGGTATCGAACGGATTGTCAACACCCCTGCGGCCTCGGTCAGATCGGCTCCGATGTACCCGCGGTTAGCCCCCGACTGCGTAGTTTTCAAATTGAGGCCGATACCGCCGACGATCGCGTCATAGTCGATATCAGCCGTGCCGCGAACGTATTTTGAAAAAAACTCGTCGAGACTCTTACCGGCCATCGTTTCGCTTATCTTTTGAAATTCCTCGGGCGTGTAGTTTTTGCCTTTTTTGTAATGCTCGGTGTAGAGATAACGCATTACGTCATCGAGCGATCGGGCACCGCCGGACGCCGATCGGATGGTCACGTCGAGCATCATATTGACGATCTCGCCTTTGTCGTAATACGAGATCTGGTTATTGACAGCGTTTTCATCAGGACGGTAAAACTTGATCCACGAGTCAAAGCTCGAATCCTCGAGGCTTGTCTCAAATCGGCCGGGCCTTTCCTGCAGTTGTTGGATGCCGTTAGCAATGCCCGCAAGAAAATCTCGATCCGAGATCAACCCGGCACGCCGCCGCAAAAGATTGCCGTAATACTCGGTGCCGCCCTCGGCTACCCAGAGCAGCTTTGTATAATTTTCGTTTTCGTAGTCGAACGGGCCCAGAGCGTCGGGCCGAATGCGTTTGACGTTGAACGCGTGAAAATATTCGTGAGCGACCAGGCCCAGGAATCCGTCGTAGCGTGCTTTCGGCTTGAAACCAAAGCGATTAAATTGCAACGCGGTCGAATTTAGGTGCTCGAGGCCGCCGCCGCCGCGGAGATTGACTATGAAGGTATAATCCGCGTACGGCAGTTCGCCGAACATTTTATACGCCTCCTCGACGATCTTGGCTACGTCCGTCGCACATTTTTTGTCGTCATAGTTGCCCTCGCCGCTGAAGATAATGCGGTGGGGTTTGCCCTCGACGACGAACGAAACCTCGTGAAAATTGCTGACCTCGAACGGCGAATCGAACAGCACATCGACATTCTCGGCACGAAATGTGTTTGCCTGGCCCTCAACCTTTGGCAAACCGGTCGCGACCTTCCAGGTGCCGAACGGATTGACCGTCAGCGTTGACGGGGCGGCAAGTTGGCCCTTGACGAACATCAATGTCGCGGCATTGTTCCAGAATCCGTGTTCGTCATTGAGTTCGTTCGTGCGAACGGTGAGTTCGTTGGCATATACCTTGTAGGTCGCGACGATCTCCTTGCCGCCTTTGGTGTCGACCTGCCATGTATTCTTGGTGATCTTTCGCCATGGGAGTTCCATTCCGGCGGCATCCTTGACGGCAAAATCCTGAACGTGGCGGGAAAATTCGCGAACGAGATAGCTGCCGGGCGTCCAGACCGCCATTTTTAACTCGGCCTTTTCGGGCATCTGTGCCCATTTGAACCGCATTTCCACCTCAAGCAGATGGGTTGACGGTTTCGTCATCGAAACCGTATAGCTGATCTCGGGCACAGCGGGTTTTACGCTGACGACCGGAGTCTTCGGTGTTTTTGGCTGCTTTTTCTGGGCATTTGTGTCTTGGTGCATTGAGAATATAAGGGTTGCGATGATGACGAACGCGAGTTTGTAATTTGTCATTCGATAAAAATCTCCGGTGATCCGCGAATCTCAGGCTATGTTTAATCAATTATTCTACTATGAATCAAATATTTGCTAAAATTTCGCTATGGGTTTGCCGAAATTGAAAACAAAGGTCAGCGTAGCCGACTATTTGGCAGCCGAAGAGATCAGCCCCGTCCGCCATGAGTACATCGACGGCGAGGTACACTCGATGGCCGGAGCGAGCGATAACCACAACCGGATCGTAGGAGAATTTGTCACCCTGCTTTCGACTAAGCTTCGCGGCTCGAAATGCGAACCGTTTTTCGGCGATATCAAGGTCCGCGTTACGAGCACCGTGTACTACTATCCCGATGTTCTTGTCTCGTGCGAGGAAACACCCGAAGATTCGTATTTTCGCAATCAGCCGATCCTGATAATCGAGGTCACGTCCCCGACAACCGAGCGGATCGACCGCCGCGAAAAGCTTCTATTTTACCAGCAGATGCCGAGCGTTCAGGAATATGTCGTTGTCGACCAGCATCGGATGAATGTCGAGGTTCATCGACGACAGCCGAACGGCGGATGGATCACCTATTATTTTAATGAACGCACCGAGGTCGTCGAACTGGCCTCCGTCGACCTTCTCATACCGCTCCCCGATCTTTACCAACGCGTCCAGCTTCCCAAATATGTGAGTCGCGACGATTAGCCGGTAAATTGGAAAAGGAATCAGATATTTGAACCGGCGAGTGAATCCCGCTGTTTCGATCAGCATAATGACACACGAAACACCATCGACGAGCAAAACAACGGAGCCGGAAGAGAAATTTTTCACGCGGCCGATCGCCATCATCTTTATCACAATAGTGATCGATCTGATCGGATTTGGCATCGTGATACCGGTGCTGCCGTATTATGTCGAGGGAACCGCGTTCGATGCGACGCCGATGCAACTGGGGCTGCTGGTGGCGTCATTTTCGATCATGCAGTTTGTGTTTTCGCCCATATTTGGGAGCATATCTGATAAATACGGCCGCCGGCCGGTCCTATTCCTGAGCCTCCTCGGTACCGCCGCCGGTTTTTTTATTGTCGGGATGGCGACCACGCTCTGGATGATATTTGCCGGACGAATACTCGACGGTATTACGGGCGGCAACATATCGACCGCACAGGCATATATCGCTGACGTGACGAGCCGTAAGAACCGTGCGAAAGGGATGGGGTTAATAGGTGCGGCATTTGGTATAGGGTTTGTGCTCGGGCCGGCGATCGGCGGCATACTTAGCAAATTTGGCAACCACGTGCCGTTCCTGTTTGCCGGCGGGATGGCGTTGGCGAACGCGATCGCACTATTCTTTTTCCTGCCGGAATCGCTGAAAAAAGTCGCAGCCGGCGACCTCCCGCGGAAAACGAACCGTTTTGCCGAGATATTCGACTCGCTCGCCGACCCCCGGTTTCGGATGGTGACGTTCATCAATTTTATGGTCGTTACCGGTTTTTCGATAATGACGACCGGGTTTGCCCTGTACACGATGAACCGTTTTAATTACGATGCGGCACAGAATGGCTATTTATTTGCGTACATCGGCGTATTGGCGGTCATTATGCAGGGCGGGGTTTTTGGACGCCTGGCCCACGTTATGGGCGAGGCAAAACTGGTGGCGGTCGGGTGCCTCCTACTGACCGTGAGTCTCTTTGCAGTGCCCTATGTTGGGCCGCAATTTGGCGGTTTGGCGGGACTGATGGTCGGTATCGCCTTATTTTCGATCGGTAATTCGATCGCCTCGCCAGCCCTGTCGAGCCTTGCGTCCAAAAATGCGGGTGACCACGAGCAGGGCAAAGCCCTCGGCGTCATGCAATCGGGTGCGAGTCTCGCACGGGCGGTCGGACCCCTGATCGCCGGTTACCTACTCAACAACGCTCTCGGGCAGTCAAACTTGATCGGGCATATCGACGACACGTCTATAACGCATACGTTTTGGACGGCGTCCGCGATCTTGGCCGTGGCATTTGTGGCGGCTCTAGTCTATACGCGAGCCGATAATTTGAAAGCGAAAGCGATCGCCTGAGAGACGGTGATCAGCTGACGGCCCGCCGGGCATCGTATTCGGCCGCAGGAAAAATGATCTGAAATGTTGTTCCGCTGCCGAGCTCGCTACGGGCTTCGATCGAGCCGGCATGTTCCTGAATAATGCCGTACGATACAGCGAGCCCGAGACCGGTGCCGTTACCGACCCCTTTGGTAGTAAAAAATGGGTCGAATACGCGTGTGAGATTCTCCTCCGGTATGCCTTCGCCGGTGTCCGTTACTTCGACGATCACCGAATCGTCACCATCTGAAAGCGTTTTGAGCGTGATGGTTCCGCCGCTCGGCATTGCATCGCGGGCGTTCAATATAAGATTGGTAAATACTTGCTGCAGTTTGCCGCCGTTACCTGTGATCGCCGCCAGATCGGGGCTGTATTCCTTGACGATATCGACCTGTGTTTTGCGGAGTTGTGGCTCGAGAAGTTGGAGCGTGTCGTTGAGCAACTTGTTGATCTCGATATCATTAAACTCGGTCGAACTGCCCGCACGTGAAAAATTGAGCAGATTTCCGACGATATTGCTCGCACGGTCGGTCTGACGCTGCATTTTTTGGAGCAGAGCGTGCTTCGGATCGGTCTCGGGGATCATGCCTAACAGCATCTGCGTGTAGCTCGAAACACCCGTCAGCGGCGTGTTAACCTCGTGAGCGACGCCGGCGGCGAGTAGGCCGATGCTCGAAAGCTTTTCACTCTGCTGCAGCGTCTCCTCGAGTTTGACGCGTGACGTAACGTTTTCCAAAACGATGATCGCACCGGTTTGCTGATTGGTCATCGAACGGAGCGGGGCGACGGCGACGTTGAGTATTAACGACTTGCCGCCGGCATCGTACGTGTGCAGTTTGTAGGCGTTCCGGATCTCGGTGAGGTGCCAGCGCGTCTTGCCAAGAATATTCTCAAGGTTAAGG
>JAYVUD010000503.1:0-5127 GCA_043788335.1 Chloracidobacterium sp.
GCAAACGACTCGGAAACTCTCCGAAAACGATTCACGACCGTTTCAGAGGGCAGGCACCGGCCATATTCGCAAAGCAGCGTGGAGGTGTCGACGTCAAATTCGAGGCCGTCACGCAGTCGGGCAAGTGAACTGAAGGTCCAGGCTCCGTATTTCCAGCTAAGTGCGTCGACAAAGATCGCTTCGATCTGGTCGACGAAAAGCTGAGTTCGCTCTTGCCGGTCTATAAAACCGGCACCTTCGAAAAAATTGGCAAGGTCCAGGTCGCTGGTAAAATTTGGTATATTTGCCAGCTCCTCGGAGGTAACACGTCCGCGTTTGAGCAGAATGTCGAAGAGCCGCGATGAACGTGAGTTCGAGACCGCAAATAAAACCCGTCCATTCTTAAAGTAGATAACCACCTTGCGATCGTTGTTCGTTAACCGAAGGCTGCCGGTGATCCGGGCGTGCGAGATCTCCGCCACCACTTCGGCAAAAGGGTGCTCGTGAAAATTACCATCGATCGTTAACTGATTTTTCGGAGTCATCCGGAGTAAGGGCGATCTGCAGGCCCGGACTGACGCGGGCTCATCTATCATAACAAAGATCGATATAATTTGTTAAGAAAAATTTTCGCCGATCGGGCTAATATTTGACAGCCGATCAACAAATTGCGAGAGTTGCAGAGGATGTATTTCTTGCGGAATTGATAGGGACAAATATGCCTGGATCGATCGAGATTCGCGAATGTATAACGCTGGACGCATTGGCTGAATGCGTCCAATTGCAGCGGGAGGTTTTTGCCTTGCCGGAGGTCGAACTCTCGCCGGTGCGGCATTTTATCGTGACGCGAAATGCGGGCGGTTTTACGCTCGGGGCGTATGACGGTGATCGTCTCGCGGGATACGTTTTGAGCGTGCCGGCCTACGTTCGGGGCGTGCGGGCATACTATTCTCATATGACCGGAGTGCGGTCCGAGTATCAAAGCCACGGCGTAGGTGCAGCTCTAAAATGGGCGCAGCGTGAGCGAGCCCTGGCTGAGGGCGTGAAATTTATAAAATGGACCTTCGAGCCGGTCAAAGCACGCAATGCTCAATTTAATCTCGAAAAGCTCGGTGCAGAGGTTTGCGAATATCACCGGAATTTCTATGGGACGGATTATGCCGTTTTGCCGGAAAGCGGTAAGCAGATCGGACTGCAAAGCGACAGGCTCTTTGCCGAGTGGCATCTCGAGAGTGAAAAGGTCACTGCACTCGCAAATGGCGAACGATGGTCCGACGACCGGACGCCGGACGCTGAGATCGAGATCGTCAACGATTGGTCGTCATTGGTTGGTTCGGACCCGGTAAAAGGATTCGAACTGCAGCTGCGGATCCGCGGCGAGTTTGAGGCAGCGTTTGCCGACGGAATGGTCGGTCGGGCGTTTCGCCGAGACGCGGAACATCCGAAATATCTGCTTTACAGAGTATAGAAATGTCCAACTTTCAAATAGACGCTGACATTCGAAAGGCAAAGACGCTCGCGGCGGACTTTTACACCGAGCCTGCAAATTTCGAGATCTCGAAAGAATCGATCTTTGCCCGCACGTGGCAATTTCTGGGCCGCGCGGACGAGGTCGAGACACTGATGCCGGCAACGATCCTGCCCGGTTTTTTGGACGAGCCCGTATTGATCGTAAAGACGTCAGAGTGGCTGTCGTGCCTGTCTAACGTCTGCACGCACCGCGGAAAGTTACTGGTCGAAAATCCGTGTCAGGCAAGCCTCATCCGGTGCGGATATCACGGGCGTCGATTTTTGCTCGACGGTAAATGTATCTCAATGCCCGAATTTGAGGGCGTTGAGGGGTTTCCATCTGAAAGCGACGATCTGACGAAACTGCCGTTTGCGGCACGTGCCGGATTTATGTTTGCCTCGCTCGACCCCAAAGAGTCGTTTGAGGCGTTTGTGAGCGATGCAGCGGTTCGCCTCGACAACATTGATACAGCCGGCCTGCAACTAACGGCGACCCGCGAGTACGATGTCGCCGCACACTGGGCATTGTATTGCGAAAACTACCTCGAGGGCTTTCATATCCCCTACGTCCATCATGGCTTGAACGAGGTGGTCGATTACGGCAGTTACACGACCGAGACGTTTCGCTATTCGAGCCTTCAAACCGGCTACGACGCGGCCGGCGAGGTGGCGGCTCGATACCTATTCATATTTCCTAACATGATGTTCAATTTCTACCCATGGGGCATCTCGATCAATGTCGTGCGGCCGATCACGCCTGAGCACACTAAGGTCCAGTTTCTCACCTATGTACGTGATGGATCTCTGCTCGGCACCGGTGCCGGCGCCGACCTGCACACCGTGGAAATGGAAGACGAGGCGGTGGTCGAAAGCGTCCAGAAAGACATACGCTCACGGTTTTATACGCACGGCAGATACTCTCCGACGCGGGAACAGGGAACACACCATTTTCATAGGTTGATAGCGGAATTTATAGGTTGATTTCCGGTATAACCGTGGTTATACTCTTGTTATGAAAACCGCAATATCAGTTACGGATGATGTATTCAAGTTAAGCGAAAAGCTGGCTAAAGAGCTAAAAGTATCGAGAAGCGCAGTGTTCGCGTTGGGCGTTAAGAAACTGGGTGAAGAACTCGACAAAAAGGCCATGATCGCGCGTATCAATAGGGTATGCGACGAAGTTGACACTTCGGTTGATCCGATCCTGAAGGCATACACAGCGACGAGACTGCGGGAAACGGAATGGTGATCCGACGCGGACAGTTGTATTGGCTCGATCTGGGGCAACCACGCGGTTCGGGACCGGGCTATGAACGTCCGGCGATCGTTATCCAAGACGACAATTTTAATAAGACAAAGCTCAAAACGGTTGTTGTCGCACTGCTTACAACCAATTTGCGGATCGCTAATATGGACGGTAACGTGCTACTTACTCCACGGCCCGGCGGACTCGAGAAGCTTTCAGTCGTTAACGTCACCCAGATTTACACGGTTGATAAGAGCGATCTGATTGAACTGATAGGCATTGCCACGAGGTCTGAGATGGAGCAGGTCGATCGAGGCCTGAAACTCGTCCTTTCTCTTGAAACTTGATGAAAAGCGAAGAATCATTTGAGTTGGAGATTCAAACCCTCCGTTTCGAGATCGAACGGCACAGCGATCTTTATTATCAGAAAGCCGAGCCGGAGATATCAGATTTCGAATTTGACCAACTACTCGAGCGGCTAAAGCGTCTCGAGGCAGAACATCCTGAGCTAATCACGCCGGACAGCCCGACGCAGCGGGTCGGAGGCAAGGCGGACAGTTTGCGGCCGTTTACGCACACGGTGGCGTTGATGTCGCTCGATAATTCGTACGATCTAGGCGAACTAAGGGCGTTTACCGAGCGTTGTGAAAAGCTCGCCGAGGGCCGCAAACTCGACTATGTTGCCGAACTGAAGATCGACGGGCTGAGCGTTTCGCTTCATTACGAAAACGGCATCCTCGTGACGGGTGCGACCCGCGGTGACGGGCGGACGGGCGACGAGGTGACGCAAAACGTCAAGACGATCCGCAATATTCCGCTGAGGTTAAGAGCCGACGCACCGGAGCACGCCGAGGTTCGCGGCGAGGTGTTTCTGTCACGGTCGCAATTTGCCAAGATCAACGCCGAGCTCGAAACGTTGGACGAAAAGAGGTTCGCGAATCCGAGAAATTGTGCATCGGGTACGCTGCGGATGCTTGACTCAGCAGTTGTCGCTTCGCGGCGGCTCGATATGTTTCCGTATGACGCGTTTACCGGCAATCAGAAGATGTTCGCGACGCACTGGGAAAATTTCGAGTGGTGCGAACGAAATGGTTTTAACGTCAATCCGAACCGAGCTCTGTGCCGCGATTTTGACGAGCTCGCGGCATTTGTCGCGCGGATGGAAACGCTCCGCGACGACCTCGACTACGAGATCGACGGTGTGGTCGTCAAGGTCAACTCGACGGCGTTGCAGGACGAATTTGGCACGACGACCAAGGCACCGCGTTGGGCGATCGCCTATAAATATCTGGCTCGACAAACGACGACACGCCTGCTCGGCATCCGTATCCAGGTCGGCCGCACCGGAGCACTGACGCCGGTCGCACATCTCGAACCGACGCTGCTCGCCGGTACGACCGTTTCGCGTGCAAGCCTGCACAACGAGGACGAGATCAAACGGCTCGATCTGCGTGTCGGCGACTATGTGATAATCGAAAAGAGCGGCGAGATCATCCCGCAGGTATTGTCGGTCGTCGCGTCAAAGCGAGACGGCAGCGAAACGGAATTTGCGTTTCCGGTGACGTGTCCGGTCTGCGGTTTCGACGCCGTTCGCCCTGACGGCGAGGCCGTTCGGCGCTGCACAAACCCGGAGTGTCCAGCTAAGCTCAAGGCACGTATCCTGTACTTCGCCGCCCGAAAGGCGATGGATATCGAAGGACTCGGTGAGGTGCTGGTCGAGACCTTGGTCGATAATCAGATGATCCGCGACGTGGCCGACCTATATGCGCTCACGCTCGAACAGATCGCCGGACTTGACCGCATGGCAGAAAAGTCGGGGTCGAACCTGATCGAACAGATCACGGCGAGCAAGACACGCGGCCTGCAGCGGTTGCTGTTCGGCATTGACATTCGCCACGTCGGCGAACGCTACGCCAAGATACTTGCCAACCATTTTCGAAGCATTGACCGCATTGCCGAGGCGTCCGTGGAGGAACTCGACGATATTCACGAGATCGGATTGTCGGTCGCCGAGAGCGTTTACGAATGGTTTCGCGACGAACGAAACATCGATCTCATAGCCCGCCTGAAACTGCACGGCGTCAATACCGAAACGGACGCCGGGAGCACCGCGATGCTCGACGAACGATTTGTCGGCAAGACATTCGTCCTGACCGGAAAACTCGAAAACTATACCCGCGACGAGGCAGCCAAACTTATCGAAGACCGCGGCGGCCGCGTCTCGTCGTCCGTCAGCAAAAAGACCGACTACGTCGTCGCGGGCAGTGATGCAGGATCGAAATTGACCAAGGCGGAGAGTTTGGGCGTTAGTGTTTTGGACGAAGGTGGCTTCAGAGAAATGCTTGGTTGACGATCAAGGGTTATGTCCGAGGACAAATGAACTACTCAACTCG
>JAYVUD010000504.1:0-3698 GCA_043788335.1 Chloracidobacterium sp.
AAACGACTACTCATCTACTCGGACTGTTTAACGCGACTCACCTTGAATTTGACAAGGACCGGACGACAAAGCATCTCGATGAACCTTCGCTGACGGACATGACGACCAAGGCGATCGATGTTCTGTCTCAAAACAAAAAAGGCTTTTTTCTGATGGTCGAGGGCGGCCGTATCGATCAGGCTCATCATCTCGGAAACGCATACAGGGCCCTGCAGGACACCGTTGAATTGTCGAATGCCGTTCGTGCCGCCGTATCCAAGGTCGACCTCGACAACACGCTGATCGTCGTGACGGCTGACCATAGCCACACGCTTACGATCGGCGGTTATCCGGCACGCGGCAACAATATCCTCGGCCTGGTTCGCGAAGTCGGCAATGACGGAAATCTTGAGCCGGACGTGAAGCGTGACAAACTGGGGCGCCCATATACCACGTTGACGTACGCAAACGGACGTGGCTACACGGGAGCGACCGACGAACAGCCCGAAGGGGCAAAGCAATACCCGGCGGACACCAAGGGCGCAAAGGGAATCACCGCGGGCAGGCCCAACCTTACCAACGTCGAAACTACCGCTCCGAAATATCTGCAAGAGGCCACCGTTCCGCTCAGCGACGAGACTCATGGGGGCGAGGACGTCGCGATCTTTGCCACGGGTGTAAATGCCCATCTCGTGCGGGGTTCTATGGAAGAGAACTGGATATTCTACGTCATGGCGGATGCTCTGAGGCTCGGGCGAAAATGAAAATTGTCTTTATGGGGACGCCGCAGGCGGCCGTGCCGTCACTGCAAGCGTTGGTCGATGCCGGGCACGACGTGTCAGCGGTCTATTCACAGCCCGATCGGCCGTCCGGGCGTGGAAACAAGATCACGTTTTCGCCGGTCAAAGAGTTCGCCACCGACCACGGCATCCAGGTCTACCAGCCGTTAAAGATCAAGACTGACGAGGCTCTTGAGACTTTTCGTTCACATTCGGCGGACGTGGCGGTTGTAGTGGCATATGGTCGCATACTGCCCGCATCGTATCTGACAGCGTTTCCGCACGGAGCTATAAATGTCCATTTTTCGCTTCTGCCGCGGTATCGCGGGGCGGCACCGGTCAATTGGGCGATCGTTCGCGGGGAAAGTGAAAGCGGCGTGACCACGATAAAAATGGACGCCGGTCTTGATACGGGGGACATTCTGCTGCAGCGTGCGACGGCGATCGCGAGCGATGAGAATGCGATTGAGCTGATGGAGCGATTGGCAGCCGTTGGGGCCGACTTGCTTATCGAGACGTTGGAAAAGCTTGACCGTATCGAACCCCGCGAGCAACCCCACGAACTTGCCACCTTGGCACCCATAATGCGAAAGGAGGACGGTCGCATCGATTGGACGCTGCCGGCTGCAGCGATCCGCAATCGGATTCGCGGCTTTCAGACCTTCCCGACTGCGTTTACAATGTATCGTGGCCGTCGATTGACGATCTGGCAAGCCGAAAACGAAATTGATGAGATCTCAACGGCCGGACCTTGTGGCAGCATTGTTTCAGCGAATGGCGGACATATTATCATTCAGTGCGGCGACCGCACGTTGCTCCGAGTCGCCGAGGTTCAGCAGGAGGGCAAACGGCGGATGGCGGTTCGGGATTTTATAAATGGAGTTAAGCCGGTGGTGGGAGAGATATTAGGACAATGAACGACGTGGCAGGCGAGCAAAAGTTTCAAATCATTACTTTCTATGAGTTCAAGCGACTCGATGCTCTGGAGCAACTACAGGCCGAGCTGAAAGCGTTAATGCATAAAAGCCGCATCCGCGGTACGATCCTGCTCGCCCAAGAGGGATTTAACTCGACGATCTGTGGGACGCCGGAGGACATAGAGCAATTTGTTCCGGAGGCTGGAAAACTACTCCGGACAACCCTCGTTTACAAATCTTCATTCCACACAGAGATGCCCCACCGCAAGATTGACGTTAAGATCCGCCCCGAGATCGTGACACTAAAGCGGCCCGTGGACATGTCCCGTGGCGATGGAACGCACGTAACTGCCGCTGAGTGGAACCGTTTGATTACCGATGAGGGCACGTTTGTTCTCGACACTCGCAATGACTATGAATATCGCAACGGTACATTTCGTGGTGCCGTAAATCCGTCGATAGACAAATTCAGCGATCTTCCAGATTTTATCGAGAAGCACCTGGATCGGGCACAGCATAAAAATATTGCGATGTTCTGCACCGGTGGCATTCGATGCGAGAAATTTGCCCCTTATATGAAAGGGATCGGATTTGAGAACGTATATCAACTTGACGGCGGAATACTGCGTTATTTGGAGACGACGCCGCCGGAAACGTCTCTGTGGGAAGGCGAATGCTTCGTTTTTGACGATCGGCGAACAGTCGATCACCATTTGCAGAAAGGCATCGGCCCGGACTATTCACAAGAAAAGGCCGCATAACCGCGGAGCATGTTCAACGTTAAAAACTAAATGGCGATTTCACCCGCAAGGCTTTCAGCCTTCGACATTTTGCTTAAGATCGACAAGCGTCGTGGATTTTCGTCCGAACTCCTCGCTGCAAGTGCCGAAGATCTCGAAGAACGGGATCGTTCACTGTGCCATGAACTGGTGCTCGGCGTCCTGCGGCGGCAGATATACCTTGACCGGATCGTTCATGAACTTTCAAATGGCAAAAAGTTGGATCTTGAGGTCCGGATCAGTCTTCGGATGGGTCTTTATCAACTGATCTATTTGGACAGGATCCCCGCTTATTCCGCCATTGACGAGGCTGTTGAACTCGTTCGCCGGGCCAAAAAGACCTCCGCAAAGGGCTTTGTGAACGCCATTCTGAGACGTTTTGATCGTGAACCGCGGGTGCCGGCTTATCGTGATGAATTTGACCGCATTAGTCTCGAGACGTCGCATCCGCGTTGGCTGGTCGAGAAATGGACGGGTGATTTCGGTGTCGACCAAGCTGAGAGCATTGCGAAGGCCAACAACGAACGTCCGCCGATCGGTTTCAGGCTCACAAGTCGACATCGACTCGAAAATGCGGACGATTTTGCCCACAGTTTCGGCCTTGGGGCGGACCCGTCGTCTAATGTGCGGGGTTGCTATATTGCCGAGGAGTTTTCCACTAAACTTAGGGACCTCGAAGCCCGCGGGTTGATCTACTTTCAAGACGAGGCATCGCAAATGGTCGCCGGCCTGATTCGTCCCAACGTCGGGCAGAGGTTTCTGGACGTATGTGCGTCGCCCGGTGGCAAGACAGCGCAGATCGCCGACCACGCTGATATCGGTGGAACTTTGTGCCTGATCGTTGCCGGGGATGTAAGTGAGAACCGCGTGTCGTTTCTACGCCAGAATTGTGCCGCTCAGGGCGTTGAAAATGTAAATGTTGTCCGATATGACGCCGAAATCGCTCTGCCATTTGCGGACGCGAGTTTCGATCTGGTACTTGTTGATGCTCCGTGTTCCGGCACCGGGACGATCCGGCATAACCCGGAGATCAGATATGGTATTGAATCAAAGGATTTTGCGGCACTCGCCCACAAGCAATTGTGCATCCTAGTAAACGCTGCCAAGTTGCTGGTTCCGGGCGGTTCGCTTATTTACTCGACCTGCTCGCTTGAAAAAGAAGAGAACGAGGACGTTGTACGGGGATTTCTCGCGACTACCGGCCAGTTTACGATCGGGACACCCGATGTCCCTGAAAGGTTCGT
>JAYVUD010000505.1:0-6527 GCA_043788335.1 Chloracidobacterium sp.
AGCTGAAGATCATCGCGGTCCATGCGTCAGAGCTCCAGACCAACTTTGCCATACTCGTCGAGAGGATCTTCGCGGACTTTCGGGCTTCCGCCCAAAATGATGATTGGATCCAGTGGCTTCGCCGGGCGATCGACGATGCAGCCCATGATTACACGACGGTCATCAACCAAATGATCGCGGCCCGTAATAAAGCTGCCAACCTTAAAGCTAATATCGATCCGCTCCATCCTGAGTCGAAGTCGGCAAGGGATCTGAGGGACGCACAGGAGTCCCAGGCCGACGCTCAGGATCGGAAGAAAGCAGCCGACTGGGTACAAAAACGCGGTGAGATGATAGCGGAGGCAGAGAAGCGGAACGGCGACAAAGCTCGGCAGGCAGCCAGTAAAATGGCGGCGGAGGAAAAGAAAGCAATAGTTGATCATCTGGCCGACGTCGCGGCTGAAGTAAACCAGACGTTGCAATTACATACCGCTGAAAACGAAATGAAAATGTTCCTGAACCAGCAGGCATTTGATCAGGGCGTTAAGTCGGAAAAGGAATATCTGGCGTTCCGTAAGGACGCAGCTTGGGATGATGTCAATTTGCGAAAATGGGCTCTCCAGCAGGAGATCGACGCTACCCAACAAGCCATAGATACGCGTGGCGACCTCGAAGGACAACTTAACAAAAAGAAGATTGCTCTGCTTGGCCAGTTGGCGGTGGCCGAGAAAGAACTCAATAATAATGAAGATATTCCGGCCCTTACGACTGAGGAACGTCTGCGGGAGCATATCAATCTCTTACTGACCGAAAACATAGACCGCATCAAGGAACGCCGCAGTCTCAAGGCTACGACCGAAGAGGACTCACTGATCTCGCAGATCACAGCCTTAAAGGATCAGCTCGCGAATGGCGGGGTTAATGATCAGTTGAAGATCGAGGCGGCACAGTTGCAGGATATTGTTGATCTACGCAACCGCGAGGTCGATGCGGTGATCAGGATCAACCGGGCCCAGCTCGAGCTGTCGCAGCAGATGGACATCTCCAACAACCAGATCAGGGCGGGCGTGTATGAGCATCTGGCCGCTCAGAAATCGCTCAACCAGGCGATGGCAGACGGCATCAACGGGACGTATGATGCGATCGCTAAGCAGATGGACACGCAGCTCGACAAGCTTAATAACTGGTCAAAGGGCATGCTGTCGTTCATCACGGAACCGCTCAAGGCGATGCAGCACAACGTGCTGTCGAACGTCTTTAAGAATGTGGTTGACTCCATCTTTCCGGGCATGGGCACCGAGATGACCAAGACCAACAACCCCGTCGCCCGGCCGATCGTCGACAAGCTCGATGAAACCAATAAGATCCTGAAAAGCATGGGCGGCGGTCTCGGCAGCGGTAAGATCACCGGCAGCGGCGGCGGGATGTTTGGTTCGCTGCTCGGCATGCTCGGTCTCGGCGGTTCTGTCGGTGGCGGGCTCAACGGCGGCGGCCTTGGCGGCATTCTCGCTGGCAGCGGCGGCGGCGGTTCGGGCAGATCGGATATCGCCGGAATAATGGCCGGCCTGCACGACATGTCACCGAGCGGGCCGGGCGGCCACTCGCAGGGTATTTTGTCCAGCATCTTTGGCAAAGGCGGCATATTCGGAGCAAAAGGATTTGGGTTCAACGCCGGGACGTACGGAGCGGTCGGCGGCATCGCCAGCATGATCGGCGGCGCCGTCGGCGGACAACTCGGGAATATCATATCTTTTGCCGGTATGGGGCTCATGCTCGGCGGCCCGATCGGTGCGGGTATCGGTGCTCTGATCGGTATATTGATGGGTGACCCCAAGAAAAAGGCCGATAAAAATGAAAACCTGCCGAAGCTCCAGCAGGGGTTTTCGGATGCGATGTCGCAGCTGACGCAGATCCTGCAGGATATCCGTTCGATGAATGGCGACCCGGACGCTCTGCTCGCAAAAGCACGCGACGTTCGGTCGCAGATGGCGAGCGGATTCGGCGTCCAGATGGCGTCGGGTTGGGGCAAAAAAGAGTCGCAAAAGCTAATCGCCCAGCAGCTCGCGACGATCGACCGCGAACCGGACGGCCTGATGGCCCAGATCATCGCCGCGGCGGGCATCGCCCGCGGTGCTGCGGATCGCAATAAACGCATCCTGCCCGAGTTTGCCGGCGGCACGTATTTCGCCGACTTTTTCCGGCCAAACGGTCTGATCCCCGGCGTTTTCGACAGCCGCGACGATATGCTCGCGATGCTCTCACGCGGCGAGATGGTGCTCAATCCGTCGCAGCAGTCAAACGTGCGGGCCCGGGCCGGGTTTGACGTATTCGCGGGTGCCGGTATCCCAAACTATTCGCGGTCGGCGTCGGTGCCGAAAATGGCGACCGGCGGCATTATAAACGGCAGCCTCGCACTGCAGGCCCAGCCGATGGTCGTCCAACCGCATTTCACGCTCGAGCTGAGCGGCGTCTCGCTCGACGACAAGGTCGAGGCGTACCTGACCAGCGACACCGGTTTGCGGACGCAGGTTCAGGTCAATAAGACGCTGAAAAAGGCGGGGAGTATATAAATGGGACGTGTAATTTCAGGCACGCTGGCGACGATCATCGCCCCGGGTAAACGTGAGATCGACTATACGATCGATATCACGTTTCCGGACGCGAGCGAGTTTCATTTTGGGACTTCGCCAATGACGGGCGTCAACGGCCACACCTACACCAATGATCTGCAAAAGGTCGGCGAGATCCGGCAAACGTGGGAGGCTCCGGCTGATCAGGTGAGCATCTCGCTGCAAAATCGCGACCGCGTATTGGGTCAGCACCTCGCCGCCAACCCGACGCTCTGGCAGTCGGCCAACGCGGTCGTCGGCCGCAATTATTATCAGGTAAACCCGGATGGGACTCGGAGCGGTTCGACCGCCTGGATCGAGATGTTTCGCGGAGCGATCCAGCAGCCGAACGCCGGCGACACCGAGGTCGTCTTCACCATCATCACCGACACGCTATCGCCGGGCCAGATCGTCTGTTCGCGAACCGAGAGCCCGACGTGCGGTTTCGTTTTCAAGGACCCGAAAACCTGTGCTTATTCGGGTGCGGCGACCGTCTGCGATCATCATTTAAAATCCGTCACCGGATGCGACGGCCTCGCCAATTCGCATCATTTCGGCGGCACCGAACATCGCTATAATCCTGACCTCGACGTACCCGGCACGGCCGGCAACAGCAGCGGCCATGGCAGCGGTTGTCCGCGGCTCGACCAATATCTCGACGTCCGCGGGCCCGATGGCGAGGTGCTGGCGAAACAGTGCTATTTCGTCCGTGACGACGATTGGGTCTGGGATCCGACGTTTCGACGGTTTTTCCCGCTGCGCACAGCTCGCGTCATTCGCGACGTGCCGATCTGGCAGATGATCGCCGAAAATGGTGCCGAGTGCCTGTCGTCCTTCTCGCACCGCGTGATGCCGCACCCGACGCACCCGACCGGACTGCCCGCTGAAACGTTTGGAACCGGACAGCAGGTGCTGACCGATAGCGACAACGGAATGTTGCAGTCAACCGCTGCATTTTCGGCCTACGCGGGCAAGCGTGGCGACGTGCTGTTTATCGAAATGGCGGGCGGCCATCACTACTCGGCCGGCGTAGCACCTGACGCCAAGATCGTCGCTCACAACTCGAAAGGAGATCCGATACCATGACCTTTGTCGACCATTTGAAAGGCAACAAACCCGAGAATCTCTTTCTCGAAGCCGCGTTCGGTAAGCACGTCATCGCCGGCGATCTCGCCAAATCGATCGTCACCGGTGCGTCGCCGACGCACGTAGTCAAGATCCAGAATCTGCTCGGCGATGCCTATGGCAAAGGCTGGCAGGGCCCGGAGGCGATCTGGTACAACGGCACCAACCGTGCGACGTCTAAATTTAAGTTCTATCCGGGCATCATGTCGCCCGGCAACAGCGACACCGTCCAAGGGATCGACAGCGTATTTGACCAGGACACGCCGCACTCAAACACCGCGTGGATCCGCGTCGAATGCCCGAACGGCTCCGAGGTCGGTATTCCCGATTTTGATACCAAAAATAACCCGCCGAATAAGCTCACGGGCATCTACCAATGCCAGCTCGGCGACATCTATAACAGCAGCGGCACCGTGACCAGCTCGAACGTGCTGATCAATAATCCGGCTGACGTCATCGCGTTTGGGCTGAAAGAGATCCGCGGTTATCCAAATTCGCGGATAGATTTTGCCTCGCTCGCGAGCTTGAGAACCGCGTGCGACGCTCTGGTGCTGCCCGATTATACGACGTTGCCGAATGGCGTCGGGTTGACCGGTTCGTACTATGACGGTACCGGTTTCGCGACGTTCAAATCAAAGCGTGTTGACCCAGTTATCCAATATGACACGTCGGCCGGAGCTCCGGCGATCAATCTGACGCCAGCCACGTTCAGCGTCCGCTGGGAGGGCAAGATCCGGTTCAAGTACACCGAAACCTACACCCTGTACGTGACCAATGATGATTACGGCCGTCTGTGGATCGATGACCTGACGACGCCGCTCATCAATTCCACGGCTCTCGGCACCCATTCGGCCACCTTTGCGGCCACCGCCGATACTTGGTACGACATCAAGCTCGAGTGGGAAAATCTGGCCGGCAGCTCGCAGTTTATGTTCGAGTGGCAATCGACAACCCAGCCTCGGCAGGTCGTCACGCAGGATCGACTGTACCCGAAAGCCGAGAACGTTCCGCGATTTCGTACTAATATCGCGTTTACCCAGCGGACGACATTTGACGAGTTTCTGCGGTCGGTGCTATTCACCTGCAACGGCGGTTTTCAGGACGGCAACGGCAAACTTACATTCTTTTGCCTCTCGGATCTGACGACGAGCTTTGCGTTTACGGAAGCTAATATAATAAAGGATACGGTCCAGTTTTATCCGCGATACTCACAGCAGGAGCTGCTGCAGCTGCCGAACCGTTTTGTCGCGGACGGCCGCGATCTCGATTCGCGGTATCTGGAGAAATTTGACCCGCCGTTGTTTTATGACGTGCCCGAGCTGCAGGCGATCGCCGGCCGCGTGATCGAGGAAAATGTCGCGATCGGCAACTCGACCCGCTGGCAGGCCCTCGAAAATCTCGCTCTGTACGCTAAGAAAAAGACAAAACGGCTGATCTGCGAATTTGAGGGAATGCCGTCAACGCTGCAGGTTTTACCCGGCGACCTGGTCACCGTCACGCACACGCTGCCGGGCTGGACCACGAAAACATTTATCGTGCTCGAGGGCACCGATAAGTCGATCGACACGGCCTCTGATCAACGGATCTTCAAGCTGCTGGATTGGTAATATATATATGGTATACGACTGGACGAAAATGAACGTCATCCCGATCGATGGCGTCGAAGCCTGGCACCAATACGTCGCGGCTGACTCAGCCAACGGACTCTGCAAAGACTATTCGGGCAAGGGCCGCGATATCGCCGTCGCCAGCAATACGCCCGTGCTCACGTCAAACGTGCTGAATGGTCAATCCGGCTGGTATTTTAATGGAACGAAATCACCGCTCGCGTGGACCGGCGGCGTCAATCTCAAACACGTGTTCGTCGTCTGCAGCGTGGACGAAGCGGTATTTGGCGATTACCGCGGGCTGGTCTCTGGTCTCACCACCGGCGACATCCTGACCGGCGGCAGCGGCACCAGCAACTTCTTTGACTACTCGCCGACCGCCTATTATCGGGCGAATGTCAGCTATGTGAGCAGTGCCGCTCTCGCTCCCGTCAGCGGAGCCTTTGCCGTGGTCGAGATCATTTACAACGCCGGCGTCTCGCTCGACGGCATTCAGATCGGCAAACATAAGAATCTGACCGCTCGTTTGTGGAAAGGATACTTTCTCGAGCACCTCGCCTATTCGACAGTCAAGAACGATTTTCAACGGCTGATGATTTACCGCTACTTTGCGATGCGATATCATCTATGGACGAAGACGGCCGCCGGGCTCGACGTGTTTCCTTTCCCGGCAGATAAAACGCAGTCGTCCGATCGGGATCAGGAACAGTACTCGAGCACGCCATACAGCGGCGACCCTGACGTGCTCGTGCGTGGGCAGGCAAAACGTAACTTTACCGCTCAATACTCGCTGCGGATCCAACCGGAGTTCGAGGCGGCAGAGAGCTATTGCACCACACATCGTGCCCCGGTCCACTCGATCTATCGCGACAACCGGTTTAACCCGTCCCGCGACTCCGAAGGCTGGATAGCAACGCCGCTCCGCGAACAAGGCAGCGACACGTCATTCAGATTCAACTACACCTTCGGATTCTCAGAGTTAGGCTAGTAGACGTCAGCGGAGCGGAGCAGTAGAGGTTAGTAGACCGAGGTAGTAGAGGCGAGATCTCCCACCTCGGGACCGAGAGCATGAGAGAGCAGATCGACCAATACCAATCAAAAACACCAAAAATGACCCAGATTAACCCGTCATCCACGTTGATACAGTCAACCCATAATTCCCAACTCTATCGCATTTGATTCGAGCCACTTATCGCATTTGCCCGCA
>JAYVUD010000506.1:0-2357 GCA_043788335.1 Chloracidobacterium sp.
CTGAGACTAGTCACCGCCGCCGGCCACGGTTTAACCACAGCAAATGTCAAAGCCCTCGCCGCGATGCCCGAGATCACCGAATTCAACATCGGCCATCACATCATCTCCCGCTCCGTCTTCATCGGCCTCGACGCCGCCGTCCGAGAAATGCTCGCCGCTATTCAAAACTAATTAATTCAAAACTGATTTGAGAGCCTGCCCGGTGTAGGACTTCTTCACGCGGGCGACCTCTTCGGGTGTGCCGGTTGCGACTATTTTGCCGCCGCCGGAGCCCCCTTCGGGGCCGAGGTCGATGATGTAGTCGGCGGATTTGATGACGTCTAGATTGTGTTCGATGACGATGACGGTGTTGCCGGTGTCGACGAGCTTTTGCAGGACGTCGAGCAGCTTGTGAACGTCGGCGAAATGCAGACCTGTGGTCGGCTCGTCGAGGATGTAGATGGTTTTGCCGGTCGCACGTTTGCTCAGCTCTTTCGCAAGCTTGATGCGTTGTGCCTCACCGCCGCTGAGCGTTGTGGATGACTGGCCGATCTTGATGTAGCCGAGGCCGACATCGAGCAACGTCTGCAAAACCTTTTTGATCGCAGGAATATTTTCGAGCAGCGGCAAGGCGTCTTCGATGGTCGTGTCGAGCATGTCCGCGATCGAAAGGCCTTTGAATTTAACAGCGAGCGTCTCGCGATTATACCGATGCCCGCGGCACATGTCGCAGGTCACGTAAACGTCCGGCAGGAAATTCATCTCGATCCGCTTCATCCCGCCGCCCTCGCAAGCCTCGCAGCGTCCGCCTTTTACATTGAACGAAAACCGGCCTGACTTGTAACCGCGAACCCTTGATTCGGGCAGCATCGCATACAGCTCGCGAAGCGGCGTAAACAGCCCCGTGAACGTCGCCGGATTAGAACGCGGCGTGCGTCCGATCGGCTTTTGATCGATCTCGATGATCTTATCGACGAGGTCAAGGCCTTCGATAGAGTCGTGCTCAAGAGGCTCGACGGCCGATTTGTAAACGTGTTTGTAGAGCGCCGGATACAGTATTTCTTCGACAAGCGTCGATTTGCCCGAACCCGAAACACCCGTCACGACGGTCAGCAGCCCGAGCGGAAATTCGGCGTCGATGTTCTTCAAGTTGTAAGCACGAGCACCTTTTACACTGATGCATTTGCCGTTTGCGAGACGACGCACGTCAGGCACCTCGATGCTCAGCTTTCCGCTCATGTAGCGGCCGGTGAGCGACTCTTTGTTCTCCAATATCTGCTTTGGCGTGCCGGTCGCGATCACTTCGCCGCCGTGTGTTCCGGCGAGCGGACCGAGGTCGATGACGTAATCCGCATTCTCGATGGTCTCTTCGTCGTGCTCGATGACCAGAACGGTGTTGCCCAGATCACGAAGCTCATGCAGCGTATCGATAAGCCGTTTGTTGTCACGCGGATGCAGCCCAATGCTCGGCTCGTCCAAAACATACAGCACGCCGCGAAGCTGAGAACCGATCTGCGTCGCAAGCCGTATTCGCTGCCCTTCGCCGCCCGAAAGTGACGCCGACGAGCGCGAAAGCGTGAGATATCCGAGACCTACATTGTCGAGAAACCCCAGCCGCCCTTTAATCTCTTTTAGGACGAGACCGGCGATCTTTTCATCACGCGGTGACAGCTTTATCGCCTCAAATTTCTTGACCGCATCTGAGATCGGAAGCTCCGTGTAATCGGCGATACCAGCACCGTTGACCCTGACCGCAAGGCTCTCCGGCTGCAGGCGTTTTCCGTCGCACGACGGACACGGCATCGGAGCGATCATCTCTTCGAGAGCCTCGCGTATCTTTTCCGAAGGGGGGTTTTCGAGCCGCTCCCGCATCGCCCTCAAAGCCCCGAGCCAGTCGCGTTCAAATTTATAGTCACCGTGGCGAAATGTCAGCCGTCGTTTCGTGCCGTTAAAAAAAGCATCGCGTATCTCTTGCGGCAGATCGTTGAAATTAACCTGTAGAGCATCGGAACTGTCGCCAGCACCACTCAGGTCTTTGGTTTTACGGAGCTTTTTACGCGGCTTTTGATTTGCGGTTGCGGGCTCTAGCGGATCGCCGACTGTAAATTTCTCAATGATCGCGACTAACGCCGACAGCAGAAACGTCGCTCCGGTTTTATCGACGCCGTTGAGAAAATCGACTTTTCCGGTAGGCACGTCGCCGTCCGGCACGATCTTTTTCGCGTCGATCTCAAGCACCGTCCCGATTCCCTGACATCGCTTGCAAGCACCGAATGCAGAGTTAAAAGAAAACGAACGGGGCTCAAGCGGCGGGATGTTGATGCCGCAATTTACGCACGCCATCTTTTCCGAATAGAGCTTTTCGTCGCCGTCGATGA
>JAYVUD010000507.1:0-4943 GCA_043788335.1 Chloracidobacterium sp.
GCCGCAGGCCGCGAATACAAAGACGATTCGCCCGACGAACAACACCAACACCGCCGCCGCCCCCAAGCCAGCGTCACCGAATTCAGCCGAAAAGAGCAATAAACCGCCCAACCTCTCCGAGCTCCGCCACCAGATGAGCGGATGGGCTCAGGCACAGGGACAACCAGAATATTTCGACCCGTCTCTTCGGGCTCCGCCCCCAGATGAGCGGACGGTCTCCGCCTTTCCGGACAGCATTGAAACGCCTGAAACGCCTGAAACACCCCGAACGGCCGTTCCACCCCGAACCTTCTAAAACACTGAAACACCAAAACTGATTCCAAAGATAAAAATCAAAGACCAAAGATCTAGAATCAGAGATCATCCGTCCATCCCATCTATAAAACACTTGACACCTGATGCAACATCGAGCAATAATATCGATGCACCCATATGAATACCGAAATATCTACATTACTCAAGACAAAACCGGCCCGGCAATGGATCCGAGCGGCGGCGGCAAAGCCCGTTCCGCAGCCCCTGTGCGGCGATCTATGGCACGAGGGCGAACTCGCCATAATGTTTGCCGACACCGGCCTCGGCAAGAGCGTTCTGGCGGTTCGGATCGCCGATGCTATCGCCGCGGGTGATGACGGCGAGCCCGACAAACTGGATATATTTATGGTCAAGGGCGGGCCGCGGACCGTGCTTTACCTCGATTTTGAGCTGACCGACAAGCAGTTTGAGATGCGTTACGCGTCGGGCCCGGACGAGAGCGGCACCGTCGAGCATCACGAGTTTTCCGAACGCCTTTACCGCTCCGTGCTCGACCTTACCGCCGAGGTGCCGAAAGGGATGACGTTCAACGAATTTCTGCTCCGCGAGATCGAACGCGAACTCGACGAAACTCAGGCGAGCGTGCTGATCGTCGACAACATCACCTATTTGCGGGGCTCGCACGAGGGCTCGCGAGAGGCCTCCGAACTGATGCGCGAGCTTCGCAGCCTGATGGAACGCCGAAACATTTCGATACTCGCCCTCGCCCACTCGCCGAAACGCATCGCCCGCCGCCCTTTGACCATCAATGATCTGCAGGGCAGCAAATCGCTAAGCAATTTCGCCGACAGCATCTTCGCGATCGGCGAGAGCTGTCTCGGGCCGGATATTCGATATATCAAGCAGATCAAATCACGCAGCCGCCAGATCGGTTTTGACGCCGGGCGCGTTGCCGGCTGTATGCTCATCAATGAGGGCCCGATGCTCACCCTCGAACACGTCGGTTGCGGCCCGGAACTCAACCACCTGCTGGATTTTGACGCCGCCTACCGCATCCGCCTTGAACGCCGCAGGGAGATCGACTGCCTCGTCACCGGCGGCCTCAGCCAACGTGAGATCGCCGAAAAGCTCGACATATCGCCCGCCACGGTCAACCGCTATATCAACCAATACGCGACCTACCCGGCGGACGACGGCCGGCACGAACTGGCCCTGTATAACAGCTACGGGTACGGATTCAGACGACAGATCCACGAAGATTTAGATCGCGAAGAGGCAGAGGCGGGCGAGTCCGGCGAGGCTGTCGGGTCGAGCGTTTCGGTCGAGTCGGGCGAACTGACTGCGCCCGTCACCTCGCAACCGACATTCGACGCCGACAGCTATCTGAAGGACATCGGCCTGCGGGAGTGAAAAATTCTCGGCCACGAATAACACAAATGGCACAAACAAATCGATTCGTGCGATTCGTGGCTAAAAAACTCTTACCGGACCGCCGCGGCTTTTTGGGCAAACTCGTCCGCTTCCGTTCTCAGGCCGTTCTTGCGGCAGAACGCTTCGAGCCGTTGGTAGCGGTCGGCGATCTTGGCGTCGGTGAGCCAGCAGATCTTGGCGGTGCATTCGGGGCAGGCGTCGATCGGGCGGCGGTCGGTTTCGCCGAGGTGGTTGGTGCCGCTCATCAGGCACTCGTATTTGATGCAGTGATGCATCGAAAACATATGGCCGGTCTCGTGAGCGGCGATCTTGAGCGTTCGTCGGAGAAAAGTGTCGAAATTTGCCTTGTCCCCGAGCCGAAACAGCGACCAGACACCGACGCGGTCCTCCATGCTCGCCTGGCCGAAAACGTACTGCATCGACGAGTCCGGAAAAAGGTCGTCCGATGTGAAAGCGATGAGGGCCGCGGCGTCCGCGGGCAGGATCGGCTTGAGCACGTCCTGCATTATATAACCGGTGCGGATCTGCTCAACCTTGGTGTACGGGTTGCGGCGGCTGATGGCCGGTGTTGCGGACGGCAGGGCGTTGGCCGGACGTTGAGTGTTACGCCCTTGCTCACGCGCGGGCCTTGGCAATGAGCGTGCCGGCAACGTGATGACCGGCAGATCGTAGAAAGCCTCGAGATAGCCGGCCGTAATGTCGATCACCTTCTTTTGTTGGGCGTTGAATGCTCCAAGCGGGAGCACGTAGATCTTTCTCCGCTCTTTCGTAGGTTTGGTCGGGTCGCTGTCGAGATACTGTTCGAATGTCTGCCCCGGATCGTTATGCGACCCGAGCCAGTCATAAGCGGCGGGCTTGCCCATCGGTTTGAAGAAAGGCGCTATCTTCGGCATCGCGTCCCGCAGATCTTTGACATTTCGTTTCCCGTCGCGGGCCGCCTCGCTATTCGCCGCCGGCTGTTCCGGCACGCGGGAACACGATTGAATAAATATGCCCACGAAACACACGAAAAGCACGAAATATAAGCATCTGGCTGAGCAACTGATCTTTTTCTTCAATTTAGTGTCTTTCGTGCCTTTCGTGGGCATACTCTTTCCCGGCTATTTCGGGGCCTGGTACGCCTTGGTCCAGGCGATGAATTCGCCAAATTTCTCGTTATGTGCGTCGAGCCATTTCATCGCGGACTGTTCGCCGCTGATGTAGAGGACGGTGTACCCGAAGACCTCCGAAAAGCCCTTTTTCTTCATTTCGGAGATGAACGGCAAGTACTGTTTGCCGACAAAGGTGTCTTTGAGTTTTTTGTCCTCGTCGATCATCGACAAAACGCTGCCGAGCGAGTCGACAAATATCTCGTTTTCGGTCTTATTCTTGTCCTTATCGGTCCTTACGGTCACGAGTGTGCCCAGGATCATGTCGTACATCATGAAATCGCCTTCATCCTTAGGGGCAAAGAAATCGAGGTTGACGACGTAACTTCCGGTCTTGGGGTCTTTCGGTGCAGGTTTGAGAGTGTCGCGAATGATGGCCGCGGCGGCCTGCGAACGTCCGGTGTTGATCTCGAGCGTCAGCAGCCTGGCAGCGGCGAGAAACGCGGGAATTTTGTACTTGGTGCCGTTATAGACCATTGCCAGCAAATAATGTGGGCTTGCATATGCCGGGTTGGTCTGGACCGCTTTTTTAAGGTCGACGCGCGCGTCATTGTACTTTTTTTGGCGAACGTACGTCAGCCCGACGTTGTAATAGACTACCGCCAAATGTCGCACATACTCTGGGTCGCCCTTTAATATCGCCTCGGCCTCGCGATATATCTTGATCGCCTCGTCGGGCTTGCCTATGTCGTCGATGCAGTCACCGATAATGCCATAAAAGAGACCGAGGTCCTCCGACTTGTACTTGGCGCCGAGATACGCGGTCTCCATTGCCTTTGTCAGGTCGCGTTTTGCGTAAAGCGTCAGTGATTTTTCGTAAAGCACTGTGGTCGCGTCCGGTGCCTCCGCCAACAGCTTGTCGTAGATGGCGATCGCTTCATCGTATTTCTTTTGGTCATGCAGTTTCGTGCCCGCATTGAGCTGAGATTGCTGGATCGGGTTCAGTGTTTCCGGCAACTGGGTCGGTTTTGGCAGCTTTTGTGCCGCTGCGGTAACAGCAAAAATACAGGTTACAAGAAGTAGGAAAAGGGATTTTCTCATTTTGATCTCCAATGATGATTTTATTTGCCGTTACTAACTTTGATGCCCGAAAATCGAAAAGGTTCCCGGGGCGGGTACGATTTCTCAATAAACAGTTTAATAGTTTTCGACCGTCGAAACGTATGAGTCATAATTTCGCCGCATTTCGTCGAGCGAATCGCCGCCAAATTTTTGCCGCATCGCGTCGGCGAGCACGACCGCGAGCATTGCTTCGCCGATGACGCCGGCGGCGGGGACGGCGGTGATATCCGAGCGTTCAAAGGCGGCGAGGTCTTCGGCCTTGGTGTCGATGTCGACCGAGTGGAGCGGCTTGCGGAGCGTGGCAATGGGCTTTTTATAGCCGCGAACACGAAGCTCTTCGCCATTGGTGATCCCGCCCTCGAGCCCGCCGGCCCGATTCGTCGGCCGGGTAAATGTCTTGTCAGAACCGCCTGCGTCAGCGGGCGGCCGGTTTGTAAATGTCTTGTCAGAACCGCCTGCGTGAGCGGGCGGCCGGTTGGCCGATTCCTGTTCATCGATCCGGCCCCCCGCTGACGTAGGGGGTTCTGACCAGAAGATCTCATCATGCACTTGCGAGCCCAAACGTCCAGCGTTCGCGACGCCTTCGCCGATCTCGACAGCCTTGACAGCGTGGATCGACATCACGGCACGCGCGATGCGGCCATCGAGTTTGTCTTCCCACGAGGTATGCGAACCGAGGCCGACGGGCAGGCCGCGCACGACCACCTCGAAGACTCCGCCGAGCGTATCGCCGTCAAATTTCGCCTGGTCGATGAGCTTGATCATTTCGCTCTGGATGTACTCGTCGGCACAACTCAGCGGGGAATCGACGGGGATCGTCGAGATCGCTTCCCAAGACTGGTGGAGCGGTACGATCTGAACGTGGCCGAGCTTAATAACGTGGCTCCGGATCTCGACGCCAAACGCCGCGAGCAACTGTCTGGCAAACGCACCACAGGCGACACGTGCCGCCGTTTCGCGTGCCGATGCCCGTTCGAGTATGTCGCGCAGGTCGCGTGTCTGGTACTTTTGCCCGCCCGGGAGATCGGCGTGGCCGGGCCGCGGGCG
>JAYVUD010000508.1:0-12525 GCA_043788335.1 Chloracidobacterium sp.
GGAAAAAGTAACAGAAATGAAAGCAACATGGAATGGGACGGTTTTGGCGGAGAGTGATAAGACGATAGTAGTCGAAGGGAATCATTATTTTCCCGTCGACTCGATAGAAAGAGAACATTTTCGGCCGTCCGAGACGCATACTGTCTGTGGATGGAAAGGCACGGCAAGCTACTTCGACGTTGTCGCCGACGGCGCAACCAATAAGGACGCCGCATGGTTCTATCCGGACGCCAAGGACGACGCGAAAAATATCGAGGGATACGTCGCTTTTTGGAAGGGCGTGACGGTTACCGGATAGAGTTTAATTGGTTCGGCGACCGAGACGAGGGGACGGTTCGGGTAATCGCGTAATAGCTATTATTCGCACTAGTTACGGTATCGTATCTCTACGACAACGTTAGTATTGAGACGGAGAGATGATAACACGGGGATATACTTTAGGTAGCTGCCGTATCAGCCTTGTTTACAGTAGTTTACGCGGCAATGCTTACGGTGAGACATCGGACCGGTTAATGTAATGGGTTATTCGCTCGAAACACTTGAATTTGAGAGGCTGCTCGAACTCGTCAGCCAAAATGCGCAGACGCCGATGGGCGTCGAGCGGTTCGCTGCCCTGCGTCCGTTCACCGACCGCCGATCACTCGAAACTGCCCTGTCGGCGATCTCGGAGACCATTTTGCTGAACGAAGAGAAACAGGTGACCTGGTCATTCAGCGGTCTCGAAGACCCGTCCGACGCCGTCGCCATTCTGAAGATCCATAACGCGACGCTCGAACCCAACCGAATGCTCGATATCGCCCGCGTTTGCACCCAGGCACTGTTTGCCCGGTCGTCAATGCATCCGGAAAAGGAGTTTGCCCCGGTCATCTGGCAGATCGTCGAGCATATCCCGCCGACACTGCTCGCCGTCATCGACAAGATAAATAAAAAGCTTCTGCCCGGCGGTGAGATCGACGACAAGGCGTCTCCCGAACTCGCCCGCATCCGCCACGAGATCAACCTGCAGCGTGGCCGCATCACAAAAACGCTCGAGTCGGCAATGCGTCTCGCCGGCACTGCGATCCAGGACGCGATCGTCACGGTCCGCAATGACCGCTTTGTAATTCCGGTCAAGGTCGATTTTAAGGGCAAGGTTGCCGGCGTCTCGCACGGGTTTTCGTCGTCAGGCGGAACCGTTTTCGTCGAACCACTCGATACGATCGAGGCAAATAACGAACTCCAGAATCTCAAAGGCAAGGAGGAACGTGAGATCGCCCGCATTCTGTTCGAAATGACCGAAGATCTGCGTGCCAATCTTCCGGCCGTCGAGATCGCGGCCACGGCGGTCGCCGAACTTGATTTCATTAAGGCAAAGGTTGAGTTTGCCCGCAAATTCCGAGCCGTCGTCCCCGAGATCACTGACGACAATACGCTCGACCTCGACGGCGCCCGTCACCCTCTGCTGCAGGAAAATCTTAAAAGCGTGAAACCGCAGAGCCGCAGAGACGCAAAGTCAGAACCGGGAGCGGTAGCGACTGGGTCTTCTTCGACGCCGCAATCCGCGATCCGCGATCCGCAACCGGAGATCGTCCCGTCCTCGTTTGCTCTCACCGCCGACCGTTCGGTGATGATCATCTCGGGTGCCAACGCCGGCGGCAAGACCGTCGTGCTCAAGACCGCCGGCCTGCTCAGCCTGATGGCGATCTCGGGTTTGCCTGTTCCGGCCAAGCAGGCACGGATTCCCTTTTACCGTTCGGTTTTGGCGGACATCGGCGACCACCAGTCGCTGTCGGCAAATCTCTCGACATTCTCATCTCATATGTCGAATATCGGCGGGATGATGCGTGAGTGCGTACCGCCGTCGCTCGTCCTGCTCGACGAGGCCGGAACGGGCACTGACCCCGAAGAAGGCTCGGCATTGGGCGTCGCGATCGTCGATCATTTTCGCCTCGCGGGTGCTCAGGTCATCGCCTCGACCCACTATCGGGGGCTCAAAATGTACGCCGCCAACGACCCGGACGTGGTCAACGCCTCGGTCGAATTTGACGAAAAAACGCTCCAACCGACCTACAAACTACTGCTCGGCCTCGCCGGAGCGTCATCGGGCATCGAGATCGCCCGGCGTTTCGGGATTAGGAACGAGGTGATCGATTTTGCCCGCGAAAATCTCGACATTTCCGCACAAGCTGCCGAAGACTATCTCAAGAAGCTCCAAACCGAATCGAAACTCGCCGAGGATCTGCGTATTGCTCTCGAAGACGAACGCGAAGCCGTCGCGACAAAATACGCAAAGCTCGACCTCGAGGCGATCAAGGCCGAAAAGCTGCGAGCAAAGGAGTTTGAGAAGGAAATGGCCCGTGCGCTCGATGAGTTTGACCGCCAGTCAAAGGCGTTCATCCGGACCATCGAGGACAAAGCCCTCAAGAACCGTCTCGACAAAGAGCGGATGACCCGCAAAGCGGATCTTAATCGGGTGGTTATGGCCAAGGTGCAGGACGCGGGGATACGGCGACGCGGCGACGCGGGGAAAAGCTCCCCTCCTTACGAAGGAGGGGTGGCTGCCGCTTCGGCAGACGGGGTGGTTCTCTCGGTCGGTTCCCGAGTCATCACATCGTTCGGCAACGTCGGTGTCGTCGAAAAACTCGACCGTGGCGTCGCCGAGATCCTCGTCGGCGGTATGCGCCTGCGTGAAAAGGCCGCCAATCTCCAACTCGCCGCCGAGGCAGAAACACGACCCGTAGGGAGTGTGCAAAATAAGCATCGCGGCGTCATCGGCGCCCGCGACATCGACGGCGGTGACGCCGCCGCCGAACTCAACCTGATCGGCAAGACTACGTCCGAAGCAGAATACGAGATCGACCGCTTTCTCGATGAGGCGTATATGGCATCGCTCCCGCGCGTCCGCATCATCCACGGCTTCGGCACCGGAGCCCTCAAAAACTTTGTTCACCATTTTCTAAAAGGTCACGAACACATCGAAAAGTTCGGCTTCGCCCCGTCCGATCAGGGCGGAAATGGTGCGACGATCGCCGAGTTGAAACAGTAGTGATAGCTCCTGCTATCGAGTTTAGCTCGGTAAGAAGGGTTCTGAGAGCTTAGCCACGCCGCAAATAGGCTGTCCGACAATTATCGCAGCTTTGGGTCTAAATTTTTAAGATAGGAGATACAAATCGAAAATTGGAAAAGGGCAGAAAAGACGAGGAAGCATGGCGTATATACAGTCGAATCCGGGACAAACGTGGTTATTGCCGCCGAGGACTGAAGATCTGATTCCGAATGCCCCAATATGCCGCCACTTGTTTCATTTGTGCAATTACCATCTGTCCTTGACACGCATGATATAATTTAGGTAGAAACTCGATCTTTGAAAACTCAGGACTGACGGTTAGACACGTTTCCGGACACTCTGAAACGCGGTGACGTCTTTGCAAAAGACCCACAAGAAATATTTTCGCGGGACAGCGGGACAAATAGGGCTAAACCCAATACTTTCAATCCTTTCCCTGTCCCGCGACGTGTCCCGGCACCGCGGGAATCAAAATGTAAGAAAACCGTGGGACAGTGGGACAAAACTCATTAACTCCAATACGCACACTCGTTTAACTTGTCCCACCTTTTGTCCCACTTTAACTTAGCGTGGGACAAAATTATAGATCCCGGATGGCGAGCCGATCACCCGATTGCAGACAGTATTCCCGCGAAAAATCCGGAACGCACGAAATCGGACATGAGATGCGGTGCGGATCGACGCGTCTTGACTTCGCCTCGGAACTGCTCAATCATCTAGATATTATGACTGGTTTTCCCAAGATCGCTCTGACCTTTGCATTGGTATCTTTTGGTGCCCTCACGGCGTTTAGCCAGACTGAGGTTTTGACCAACGCTCAGATCATCCAACTCGTCAAGGCGGGCCTGGGCAAGGACCTGATCGTCAACAAGATCAAGACGGCTGAGGGAAACTACGATATTTCGGTCAACGGCTTGGTCGAACTAAAACAGGGCGGCGTCGACGACGTCATCGTCGCCGTTATTATGGAAAAGGCGGCCCGGCAACGTCCGGCCGAAAAACCTGCTGTCACGCCGACGACTCCCGTGGCGTCGACGCCGGCTTCGACTCTCGCTCCGGTCACCGTCGCCGGTGCCGCAAAAGAGGCTGTGATGTCGGCGAAGACGATCGCGTTTGTAAAATCCTCGATCAACCCATCACGACAGGGACTCGAAAAGGCACTCTTAAGTAACGCCGACTGGAAAAAGCTAAATCTGACGATCACGCGATATAAGGACACCGCCGACCTTTTTGTCGAGATCGGATTCGTCCCGATGTCGCTCGTCACTCATCGATACGTCTACCGCATCTACGACCGTCGCACCGGTACCGTGCTCGCCGCCGGCGAGACGACTTCGTGGGGCTCGCTCTCCGAACATCTCGCCCGCAAGGTATCGAAATCGTTGATGGATATACTGAACAATTGAGCGGGCACCCGGATGTAATCCGAATTCAGGCACGTCGTTCGGTCTGCATCGTCTCCTCAAACCAGCACCGCGTGCAGATGCGGTGCGTTTTGCGTTGTTCGGGCGTGTATTCGGCGGAAGCGGGTTGACGTTGGGCGACGAAACGCTCATCGTCGGTCAGCTTCGACCACGGTTTAAGGGCGTGCGAACCGCATCGCGGGCAGCTATCGGCGTGTTCTAAACCATTCATACGGTTTTTACGTTTAACTGATTTCAGTTTAGTATTTTAAGGTCGATTAACTAAATGCCGATGCGGCATATCGACCGCCTGAAACCATAATATGCGATCACGAATACTCGCCGCCGCCGCAATCGTCACCATTCTTTTTGCTACGGCTTTGGGGCAGACCGAGGAGAAATTCGATTTCTACACCCGCGGCGATTACCGGCCTAATGTGCCGCGGCCGGCGTCCATTTTGCGGTACGATGTCGGTGATTTTCACACGACCTATGCCCAGATGGAACAGGTGATCAATTCGATCGCCGCGGCGGCGCCTGATCGGGTCAAGATATTCGACATCGGGCAGACGAACGAGCACCGGATGATGCACATTGTCGCAATCTCGTCGCCCGAGAATATGGCACGGCTCGACGATATCAAGGCGAATATCGCCAAACTCGCCGACCCGCGTAAGACGTCGCCGTCTGCGGCCGCCGCGATCGCTCAAAACAACCCGGCGATCGCCTGGATGGCGTACACGATCCACGGCAACGAATCGGCGTCGTTCGAGACTATGATGCAGGTCGTCTACCAACTAGCCGCTTCGAATGAACCCGCGACGCTCGATATCCTTAAGAATTGCGTAACGCTCATTGTCACCGGCGAAAATCCGGACGGGCACGAGCGGTTCGCGACCTGGTACAACTCGGTCGCGATCGGTGATGCCAACCCCGCCGCTCTCGAACACCGCGAACCGTGGTCGGTTTACGGCCGTTTAAGCCACTACCGTTTCGATCTGAACCGCGACACGCTGACGATGTCGCAAAAGGAATCGCAGAACCTGCAGCGTGCCTTCCTCGACTGGAATCCGCAGGTGTCGGCCGATCATCACGGCCAGCCCTCACAGTATTTTTTCCCGCCGGACGCTCTGCCGATCAATCCGAATCTGCCGCAACCGGCTTTTACCAAATGGAACGAAATGTACGGCCGGGCAAATGCCAAGGCGTTTGACGCTAATCTTTGGGATTACTACGTCCGGGATGTTTTCGATGCGTTCTACCCCGGATATTGGGATATGTATCCGTCGATGAACGGTGCCATCGGCATGACATTTGAGACTGACGGCGGCGGCACCAAAGGGCTCAGGTACACCCGTGAGGACGGAACTATCGTCACACTGCGTTCGGCGATAGCCAAGCACTTTGTCGCGTCGATGACAACGCTAGAGGTCACCGCGAAGAACCGTGTTGAACGCCTCACGGACTATTACGATTTTCGTGCAACAGCGATGAGTGATTTCGCCGGTGGCAAAATGAAACGCGTCATCATCCTGCCGGACAAGGACCCGGTCAAGGCCGCCGAATTAGTCGAAATACTCAAACGTGCACGCATCGAGGTCAAGGCCGCGGGCAGTTCGTTCACCTCGCCGGTCGCACATACATACTCGACGCTCAACGCTCCGGCCGAGAACAGGACATTCCCAGTCGGTTCGTACATCGTCGACCTTAACCAACCCCAACGAATCCTGATCAAATCGATCCTCGAGCCCGACACGCCGCAGGATAAGGCCTTTGTCGATGATAATATGGGCCGATTTAAGCGTAATCAGATGAAAGGCAGCGGTCAGGCGAAGGAAGATTACGGCTTTTACGATATCACCGCGTGGTCGCTACCGACGGCGTTCGGCCTCGACGCTTACTGGACCGAGGATGGCGGCACATCGTCTGGCACGCTCGTTACCGACGAAGTTATCGCCAACGCGAAACGCGGTTCGTATCCCGGCCGGGCCAAGATCTCGTACATTATTCCATACACGACAGACACGGCGAGTGCGATGGCGATGCGGCTGTTGCAAAAGGGCTTCCGCGTTGCTGTTGCGTCGAAGCCGCTGAATGCGGCCGGGCGAAATTGGCCCCGCGGGACATTCGTCATCCGCGTCAGTCGTAATCCCGATACGATACATGAAGCGGTGGCCAAACTCGCCGTTGAAATGGGCGTCAACGTAACGGCCGTGAATTCGGGCTACGCCGACGAGGGCGACACCGGCGTCGGCGGTGAGAGCGTCATTTCGCTTCAGGCTCCGAAGATCGCAATGATCGCCGACGAGGCCGTCGACCAGACGTCCTACGGCTCGATCTGGTGGACGCTCGACCGCTATGGCGTAACATTTACGCCGATGACGGCATCTGCGATCAAAAACGGCGGGCTCAAGGGGTATAACGTCCTGATCCTGCCTGACGGCTCTGCCGGCCGATATATGTCGCTGTTTGGATCCGCAGGCGTCGCCAATCTGAAAGAGTGGGTTTCCGCGGGCGGAACACTTATCACGGCACGCGGAGCCTCGGTTTTCGCCGCATTGAAGGAAGTCGGATTTACGACCTCAAAACTCGTCGGAAGCGAAGCGGACGAAGAAAAAAACAAACCCCTATCAGACGAAGATAAGAAGCCCCAGGCATCACCCTCGCCGACACCGAAAAAAGGCGAGAGTAAGAGTCAGCCGGCCGAGGTAAGTCCAAACCCGTCGAGCGAGGAACTGAGATCGGACAAGGCATTCGGGATCGCACCTTCCCTGCCGCCGATCGCCTCGCCTTCGGCGGACGCCAACAAGGTTCCGGTCGCCCTGCCCGGTTCGATCATGCGGGCGACGGTCGACCGGACGACGTACTTGACCTACGGGCTCGAGCAGGACGAACTGCCAGTACTGGTTGCAAGCGGATTCTTTTTCCGAATTTCAAAAGAAGGCAGCAACGCCTTGGTATTTGACGCCAAACCCAAAAAGCCCCTGGCGCTGTCGGGATTTGTCTGGGAGGGCAATACCGAGCGGCTTTTGGCCGGCACCGCTTACGTCATCGACGAACCGATGGGCTCCGGACATGTTATCCTATTTGCAGAGGAACCATTTTTCCGAGGCATTTTCCGGTCGACAACACGGCCGTTTTTTAATTCGATACTATTTAACGGAGTTTTCTAAATGTTCACTGTCAAAGCGGGCTATACCGGCGATATAGAGCTGCGAACTAGCGTCGACCGCGTACGCGAGTTTTTTGCTGACATCAATAATTTTGCGGAACTGATGCCCGGCATCAACCAAATACATACTGACGCCAAGGGCGTTGCTCACTGGAAGATTCAGGCTGAAATCCCCTTCGTCGGCCAGATGCTGCAAAAATTTGCGGTCGAACTTGCCGAGGACTCTGAAGACCGGATCGAATGGTCACCGATACGCGTCGAGACCGAGAATTTTCTGCGATACTCGGCCGATTTTCTGGCGAAAGCCAAAGGCGTGACAATAGTCCATTTCTCACAGATGGTCGAACTCCGGCGTAAATCCGCACGCGATCTACATTACCTTGCCGGCCTCGCCGGTGAAACGCTCATAAGCGGCGAGATGACCAAACGCATCACCGAGATGATACTGGTCTTCATTGACCGTGCCAAAGAAAGGCTAGAGAAGTAATTACCCGCGAAATACACGAGGTGCACGAAAGCAGATATCCTTGTTTCGTGCCTTTCGTGTTTTTCGTGGGTAATGATCCTATGTGATCGCACCGCCATCAACGATGACGATCTCTCCGCTCATAAAGCTGTTTCGGTCCGAGGTCATAAATGCGGCATATTCGGCCAATTCCTCGGGGCGGCCGAGGCGACCTTTTGAGACCCAAAAGTCGTGCATCTGGAGCAAGCGTTCGGGCAGGGTGTTGCCGAGGTCGGTGTCAAATATGCCGGCCGCGATCGCGTTGACCGTAATGCCAAAGTTTGCGGCTTCGCGGGACAGACATTTCGTAAATCCGATCATCGCGGCCTTTGACGTCGCGTAGTGGACCGACGTTGGCAGGCTCCGGATAGCTCCGACTGATGTAATATTGAGAATCGACCCACATCGTTCGCGGATCATCTGCTTGTAGAACGGCTTGGTAACAGCGAAAAGGCTGTTGACGTTGGTATCGACCACCCAATCCCACGATTTGTCGGTCGTTGTCGCAAAATTGTCCGGCTTATTAACCGCGGCATTGTTGACGAGGATATTGATCGGGCCCCACGCATCCTTGATCTCGCGAGCCATATGCTTGATCCCGACGCGATCCGTCACAGACACTTTGAAACTTAATGCCCGCCGGCCGTGAGCCTCGATCTTAGCTCGGACTTCGTCCGCAAGATCTTCGCGCGAGTGAAAGTTAAATGCGACGTCCGCCCCCTCGCGGGCAAAGATATCGCAGATGGCCGCCCCGATACCTCGGGTGCCGCCTGACACAAATGCACGTTTTCCTTCAAGTAAAAGGCTCAATTAGAGTTTCTCCGAACGACTATCGTCTATAGGTACAAGTAAAAAGGTTAAAGAAAACAAGGATGGCTGACAAGTGCCAATATCAAAAAAGCCATTTAGGCAGCCTTTGCTTTCGTAAAAGGATACGGCAAAAGGGCGTTGATCTCCTTAATGATCTGGTCGGTCGAATTCGGCATCGTCAGTCCGACAGTCGCCGCCTTCATGCGGGTATAATCCCCGTTGTCGGCGAGTAGGTTCTGGATCGTCGGTACTATGTCCGCCGCCTTTTTGAGCAATATTCCAGCTCCTCGACGCTCGATAAGGTCGACCGTGCCGGCTTCCTGCGGCATTGGCGGCGTGGTCGCATCAGCAATAATCGGGAGGCGGCAGGCAAGTGCCTCGAACGTGGTCAGGCCGCCGAGTTTAGAGACCATCACATTTGCCGACTGCATCAGTTTTTCGATCTCATCGGAATAACCGATGACCTTGACCGGAAACTTAGCCTGTTTGGCGAGTTCCTCGGCCTCGAGCCTCAGCTCCTCATTCTTGCCGGCCAGGAAGATCGCCTGAACGTCGAGTTCGCCGCGGACGAGTTCGCGAAATATCTGCGGGATATTGCCGCCGCCGATCCAACCGGCATTGACGAACACCGTAAATTTGTCGGGATCGAGCCCAAAGGCGGCGCGGGCGACCTGGGCGTCGACCTCGTCGACCGAGTGAAATTTTGGATTGACCGGCATCCCCGAGATCTTGATCTTTTCGGGCGAGACACCGTAATCGAGAAGCTGGTCACGAGCGTCCTCATTTGCCACAAGATAAAGTGATACATCATCACAGGCCCAGCCTTTCCAAAACCCGTAACATGGATCAGTCACAACAGTTACGAGTGGAACCTGATCTGTTAGATCAAGCTCACGCAGAATGCGTGCAAAGATATGCTGAGTCAGCGGATGGACACTGACGACGACGTGCGGGCACCATTTTTCGAACTGATCGCGGACATACCCGATGCAGCGCTTGTGAAAAAACTCACGCGTCTCCGGGCGAATCTTGTTCATCAACCAGTAGAGGTACTTCATCCAGTGCTGCTTGTTTCTGAGCACCCAGTTGTAGACATCGACGAGTTTGTCTGTGACCTTATGAGATTCCTCGACGGCCTTGATGACCTTGACCACCGTGGATTCGCCCTTCCAAAACTTTTCCAGCCCGTCAGAGATGGCCGCCGCCGCAGAGCGGTGCCCGCCGCCGGTGTCGGACGAAATGATAAGTATCTTGGGGGTCGCGTTTGGCATTAGATCAGATCACGAATTTGATCGGGAGAAAGGTCCGCGGCTTTTAAGATCGCCCGGAGTGTTCCGATCGGGATGTCACGGCCGCCGTGAACGGGAACCGTCGTTCGCCGCCCATCCGAGGCCCGAAACATATGTACGTGGCTACCCTTTTGGCGGCGAACAATGAACCCTATCCGCTCCAGTACTTTTACAAGCTGACGTCCGGTCACCGCCCGAATATTGCCAGTCATACTGCGACCGGAACTGACAACCGCGAGACAAAATACGGGGCGCGCTCGACGGGTACTTCTTCGCCATCCTCGATCATACACTCAAGGTGCAATCCAGCAGCCTCGGCAATGTTTGCTCTCGCTTCGTCCAGAGTCTCCCCAAACGAATGACAACCGGGCAACGCGGGAACAAATGCGTGAAACCCACTCTCATCGGGTTCTATCACAATGGTAAAATCGTAAACCATAGAGCTTAAACCTTTGCCGCCACCTTTTTAGCTGCCATAAAGCCGGC
Source organism: Chloracidobacterium sp. (assembly GCA_043788335.1). Taxonomy (GTDB): domain Bacteria; phylum Acidobacteriota; class Blastocatellia; order Pyrinomonadales; family Pyrinomonadaceae; genus OLB17. The sequence continues at coordinate 10,712 of JAYVUD010000508.1, forward strand.
TTCTTTCGAAGCTTTTTTCATTTGGCTCTCGAGCTTTTTGATCTTGACCAGATGTCCGGCGTTGAACGGCAGTGACGGGTAGAAACAGTTCGATTCGTGCGTACAGAAACAACCCGCTCCGGCCTCTTTGCGGCGTTCATTCATCATATCGGTCTGCCACGCGGCTTGAAAATTCCAATCATAATCGCGGAGATTGAGCACGTCCGCCTTATTCTCGCAGGACGAAAGGGCACCATTATCGTAGATCACTGCACCGGCACTGCCGGCGTAACATTTCAGTTGGGCCTTGTTCTCCTCTTTCGTTTTGGCGATCAGGTCATGCATGTAGATATCCACCGCGGCCTTGAAAAAGCCCGAATCGCCACCGTAGTTGTTCTTCAGAGCGGCGCTTTTGGTGTCCTCGAGGATCATGTTCGAAAGCTGCCCGTAACGTTTATGGTCAAAATTCAGCTCGTTCGGATCCGCCGACGGGGGCCGGATGTAGTTGATATTTACCTTGTCCGGTTTGAGGTCGTGTTTGAGAAAATCGTACCACTCAAATATCGTGTCCTCGTTCGAACGCATTACGCAGGTGCAGGTCTGGATGTCGAGTTTCGGATACTGCTCCTTCTTCATTTGTTGCAGAGTCCGGGCCGTGTGGATCGCTTTGTCCCAGCTTCCCTCTTTGCCGCGGATCTTTTCGTGAGCGGCCTTCATGCCGTCGATCCCGAGAGCGACGCTGACATTGAGGTTAGGACACTCGTCCATGATCTGGGCGACATCCGGGAAAATACGCGGATGGATCTGGCCGTTCGACATCAGGTAAACCGAGTCTAGTTTGTTGTTCTCGTAAAATGCACGGACGATCTGCGGCAGGTCTTTTCGTGTGAAAGGTTCGCCGCCGGCGAGCACCAGTACCCCGAGATTGCCGCCGAGCGTCTCCGAGATACGGGCAAGCTCGTCCGTCTTCATCTGCAGTTTCTTACGCGGGCGATCGTCTAGTTCCTCGGTGAAAAAACAATGCGTGCAGCGCATATCGCAGACGCTCGTCACCAGGATGTTTAAGAATACCGGCGAGATCGGTTTGCCGACCAGAATGCTCGCGTATCGTTTGAAAATCTCTTTTGTAGCAAAATCCATTGTTTATCCTTTTTGTCACGCCAACACCACTTTAGATGCAGACATAATCAGACATGTACCAATTTATCTTATTTACCGCTATTTGGGCAATCTACCGCCCGCTTGCCGAGCGTCCGGCGAGTGGGATCCGATGTCAATTTTCCACCTCCTTATCGCCGGATCCAATCTCGTACATCTCGTCCCGTTCAATCTGCGGACAACGGTGGCCGGATCGGCGTTTTTATGAATATTTATGAAAGATTCCGACTTCTTCGTACCACTTTCAGGCGTCAAGTCGATCAAGTTCTTTAGTTTCAATGATTTACGCTCTTGTCCCACAGTGGGACAAAAGGTGGGACAAATTAAACTATTGATACTATTCATCTTAAGTCAGTTTGTCCCGCTGTCCCACGAAATTTTAGAATTTTTGGGCGACTGTGTCATCCGAAAAAAGTTGACACATTTTGAGTGACAATCCCGGGACTGGTCGTCACTTATTTGTTACTCCCGGCCCAAGTATACGGTTGCTCCTTTTTGTCTCCTTTCTCGGTCTTTTACCTCTCTGCGTTCTTCGCCGCTTTGCGTGAGATCTTTATGCATTGCGGCATTTAATAGAAGTTTCACGCAGATCCGCCAAGTTCGCAGTTAAGATTCGAAAAAGATGCAAACCGAGATCGGCACTCGCATTCACTTTTCGAAACTAAGCTTTGTCTCAG
>JAYVUD010000509.1:0-2214 GCA_043788335.1 Chloracidobacterium sp.
AAAAAACGCCGTTTCACTATCCATCTATCGAAGAGCTTCGCACCGAATCCGAAGAAGAGGCTCCGGCAATGATCTTTACGGTCACCGATGCCGAAGGCAAAATTGTCCGCCGCTTGACTGCACCAGCGGGACAAGGCGTTCAGCGTGCTGTTTGGGATATGCGTTACACCCCGCCGACGGTAGCAGCCGCACCGCAGGGCGGACCACCTGATGGCGGCGGCGGATTTGGCGGTGGAGCGCCGCAAGGCCAGCTCGTGATGCCGGGTAAATATACGGTCGCGATGGCGATGCGGGTCAATAGCGTAGTCACGTCTCTGCAGGGATCGCAGTCGTTTAATGTTGTCGTAGAGGGAAAAGAGAATATGTCGGCCGCGGACCTCGCGAGCCTAACCGAATTCCAACGCAAGGTCTCGACGCTCCAGCGTGCCGTCACCTCAGCAAGCTTATCCGCATCCGAAGCAAAAGCCCGGATCACCCTGCTGAAACGCGCTGCTGCCGAAGCTCCGGTCGAAAACAAAAAACTGATGGAGCAAGCCGAGCAATTTGACGAGCAGATAGACGATCTACTCAATAAACTACGCGGCGGTCGTGAAAATTCAGACATTCCGCCGCCGTCGATTGCTTCGCGTGTCGGCAACATCTCCGGCACAATCAGGCTCTCGACCCTCAAGCCAACACAGACGCAGCTCGAACAATATAACATCTCCAATACCGAGCTAAAGCCGGTCTTGGAAAGGCTGAGAGTCCTGGTGGATATTGAGCTGCCTAAGTTTGAAAAAGTGCTTGAGGATTCCGGAGCACCGTTGATACTCCTCCGCGGCCTTCTGCCCGCACCGGGAACCGAAGATAAAGACGAGGGCGAAGGAGATGGAGAAGCAGATACCGATTGGCGGTTCTTTTAATAAACCGCTTATCGAAAATCGGTTATCATCACCGAGTTTGACGTAAGTTCGCCGCGGACGATGGCGATCTGCTTGCCATCGCGTGAGTATTCACGTCGGGCGACAGACGGTTGTTCAAAATTGGTGATTTGTTTTGGTGAGCCACCATCGAGTGATTGGCTCCAGAGATTGGTCCGCTCTCCGCGTGAAACAAGGTAAACAAAATTTTTGCCATCCGGTGTCCAAACCGGCCCGCGATTGATATTAGTATTCGGCAATAGATCAAAGGTCTTGATAGGCGAACCGCCATCGGCGGGAATTATCGAAAGCGTACTAAAATCCTGCGTCTTCGGATTTATCACAAAACACGCAAAGAATTTTCCGTCCTGTGAATAGCGGGGTTCGGTAGCGTCAAGGTCGAGCAATAGCTGCGGCTCACCGCCGTCTATCGGCACCCGAAATATTCGCGATTTACCGTTGACCCAAGTCGAATAGATGACCCATTTTCCGTCGAGCGAAATGTCAGGATTGTCCACGCTTCCGACATTGGTTAGCTGGAGCGGGTTGCCGCCGTTAACATCGATGCGGATCAGATGATCGCCCGCTCCCGGTGCGGAATAGACAATATACTTGCCGTCAGGAGATGCGACCGGTAGCTCTTTGTACAGACGGTCAGTCGTTAATTGTTTTGCATTTGAGCCGTCCTGATCCATCACCCAAACCTCGGCGTCGCCGCTCTGATCGCCGACATAAACGATGCGTTTGTCCGGCGTCCATCCGAAGCCGTGCGTATCGCCCTTTGCGGGCATGATCTGTTTAGCCAAATTTGGATCAGTATTTGCCGAAACCCAGACGCTCGATTTGGTCTCTCCCTCAGTTGTTACCAGCGACTTGCCATCCGCCGTGATCGATATCCCGCCGTACACGGTGAGTGTATGTGTCAATCGACGCGCTTCACCATTCGGGTACCCGATCTCCCATATTTGATCCGGTGCCCCATTAATGTCCGATCCGATCACTAAGATAGAATCGTTTGCCGGATGCCAAACAATATCTGATGCAGTTGCCCATCTCTGTTTTCCGGGCTCGGTCATTTTTCCGTCGGCTACGGAAATAACGACCGCGCTAAGCATCAGCTTTGGCAACAGGTTGTCATCACCCATCAATGTAGCAATGAATTTACCGTCTGGAGACCATGCCGGCCTGCCGGTAAAAAACTTCGTTCCCTCTACGGCTATCAATTTCCGTTCATTAGAGCCGTCTGCATTTGCAATAAAAATGGAGCTGTCAACAGTTTCGTACGAAAAACGGAAATACGCTACCTGTCGCCCGT
>JAYVUD010000510.1:0-6167 GCA_043788335.1 Chloracidobacterium sp.
GTTGACGGCGAACCGGATAGATCATTATCCGTAAATCCTGCATATCGAGCGACATCGCCCCCCGTCGCCTGCGCATCGGCATTGCTGCGGGCGAGGATCCTCCGCGATGTGTTTGCTGTCGCGTCGTAGAGATAGGTGGCAAATGACGTGTAGTTGGTACCGCCGTTTTCGGGCGTCGTAGCGAGATCCGCATACGATTCGAATACGATGTACCGCCCGTCACGGCTCATACGCCGTCCGAGATCAAGGATATTGACCGGGTCGCCGGCGTTTGTCGGTGTCGTCGTCGTGACCTGTTTTTTCGTCCCGGTCGGAGCGCCGATAGCCGACAGATCCGAGTAAAAGATCTCTTCGTTTCGACTAGCCAGCGGATTGCCGCCGGTCGGCATTCCGACGATCGGGCCGTCCCCGGTACTTGAGAACGCAACACGCAGACCGCTGCCGGATATTGTCGGACTCTTACAGTAGATCGGATTTGAGATCACACCGCGTGGCGTTTTTGTCACCTGCTGCAGTGCTCCTAGTCCACCGTTTACGTCATTTAGCGTCGACGGGTCGCGAACGTAGGTATATATTTCGTCCGTGTCCTCAGCCGGAAATGCGTTTCCGATGCCGGGAACCAGGTCGCGGCTCGAAACAAATGCGATCGCGTGGCCGTCATCGCTGATGCTGACATCGTGGTTGTCGTCGGCGACGTAGGCATTAGTGGTCACGGTCCCCGATCTGGGCAGTTGGCTCGGCACCGTGTTGGTTGCCCTGACAAATGTCCCGCCCGCCAGATCAGTCAGGCCGACCTCATCTCCGTTCGACAGATTTGCAACAGCCGCCACCGTCGGAATACGGTATAGCCATATTTCGAGGTTTGCGTCGCGGGTCAGCGGATTTGCTCCGGGCGTCGGAGACGGACTCGCGGTCGGGCTCGGGCTCGGCGTCGCTGTAAAGGTGTTGCCGTCGAAACTGCCCGGGTTGGTCGTGCTAACGACCGGCGGATTAGTTCCGTCGCCGGGATACGCAACCGTCGCATTTGAGGCGAAAGCTATCCATTTCCCGTCATTGCTAATCACCGGACGCGTGTTGACGATCTCAACCCTGATGTTGTCAAACGTCGGAGCGAGAGACGTGTTGGTGAGCACGCTCTTGGTATCCGTTATCTGAAAAATGCGACGCTGAGCATAATCAAACAAAAAGATCTCAATATTGCCGTCGGCATTTCGAGGGTTTTCGGTCGCCAGGTTGCCTCGGGATTCGAAAACGACAAATCTGCCGTCGCCGCTGATGCCGCCAACGTACGAGTCATTGACTGAGCTCGTGATTTGGCCAATAACAGAATCAACTTGGGCCATTGCCGTCGTAGACGCCGATACGATCAATAAAATTGTAAAAAGAAAAGCAAGACGAAAAGTCACAGACTCCTCCACAAAAGAAACGACAAAATGTAATTTGCTCAATTTAGTATTTCGTTAACTGTACTCAAAACACTAAATTTTAAGCGTAAAGACGGTTCACTGCAAGCAGGGCCGTAACGAAACTAGTTTTGACCATCTAAATCAAGGTGTAAGATGCACCAAGTAGCGGAACGGGTTGTAATTTTACATTTCCGATATATCGTTCGACAATAACAACTTACGGATACGATGACCATGAACCTGAAAATTATGATCGTCGCCGGTGAGGCATCAGGCGATTCCCACGGTGCCGCATTGGTCCGGTCTCTTCGCGAGGAGGCACACGGCATGGAACTCAGCACCTTTGGTGCCGCCGGACCCAAAATGCGAGCGGAGGGCGTCGAACCTATCGTTATGTCCGACGAACTCTCGGTGGTCGGCGTCGCCGAGATCGCCGGTGCGTTGCCGATGTTCCTGCGGGCTTTCAACTCGCTGAAAAGAGCCGCAGACGAGCGCCGTCCCGACGTTGTCGTCCTAATCGATTTTCCCGAATTTAATCTAAAACTGGCTAAATCGATGAAGAAACAGGGTTTCCGGGTGGTCTATTACATATCACCGCAGATCTGGGCGTGGCGAAAGTATCGCATCCGCACCGTCCGCCGCCACGTCGACCTGATGCTCACGATCCTGCCGTTTGAGCAGGAATGGTACGCCCGACAGGGCGTTGACAACGTCGAATACGTCGGGAGTCCACTCGCATTCGAGGTCCACCCGTCTGTCTCAAAAGCGGAATTTTGCCTCCGCCACGGCATCGATCCGGCAAAGCCGATAATTTCGCTCCTGCCGGGTAGCCGATCTAAGGAGATCTCACGCATTTTTCCGGTATTGCTGGAAACGGCGGTTGAAATGAACAAGGCCGACCCCGACATTCAGTTTGTGGTCGCGCTGGCAAACGGGCGACATCGGGAGTTTGTTGCGGCGGCGCTGAATGGAATATCGGGTGCCGGCGGGAATGTCACCCGATCGATCACCGTTGTCGAGAGTGAGACCTACGACGCCCTGGCCGCGTCCGATGCCGCCGCAGTCACGAGCGGCACGGCCACGCTCGAAACCGGTATCATCGGCACGCCGCTCGCGATAGTCTACCGCTCGTCCGCATTAAACTACGTGTTGGTTAAGCCGCTGATCTCGGTCGAACACTACGGCCTGATCAACCTGATCGCGGGCGAGCGCATCGCCAAAGAGCTGATCCAGAACGATCTCACCGCGGCGGCATTATCGGCCGAGCTTTGTCGGCTATTGCAACCGGAGGTCAACGCCCGGATGCGGGCGGATCTCCATTCCGCTGCCGAAAAACTCGGGGAGGGCGGTGCGTCCGAACGAGCGGCTCGGGCGATATTAGACGTCGTTTGTAATATTTAATATTTAAGGCGTGGGAAACTAGGCGTTTGATCGCTCGGCTTGATCGATCATTGTCTGCACGAATAATTCGATACCATTTATCTCAAATCCGTCCGTTTCCTTGATCCGCCGTAGATACGGGGCACTCTCGCTGTCGAGAAAATCGAGATCGGCCAGATCGATCATTACACGGTTTCCGGTTTCAGCTCGGATGCCGGCACCGATACGTTCGAGCACGCGGGCGTCCTCGATGAACAGGTCGCCCTCGACCCTTAAGGTCGTGAGCCCGCTGGCATGATTATCAATTTGCGTGATCTGCGTCGGCACCTTGTGTTTTTGAATACCCGAATTAGATGCTGTTTCTACGTAAAACGCAAGTCTTAAGTTACGGCACGGGAAAATTTCTTTGTCGCGAGAAGTACGCCGGCGAAAATGAGCAATGCCGCAACGATGAAATTTGGCCCGATATGCTCGCCCAGAAACGCAACCGCTAGAAGAAAACCGATCACCGGCTGCATGTACACAAACACCGCCACAGTCGAGGGATCGACCCGCGCCAGGGCCCAGGCGTTGAGAAAGTAGGGGATCAGCGTTCCGATGAGTGCCACGTAAAGCACGGATAGCCAGATCGTTGGGGGCACCGACGGGATATCGACCGATGACATCGAATACACTCCGAGCGGTACGCAGACCGCCGCCGCAAAGACAAAGATCCACATTATCGAGCGAAACGCGCCGTTTCGGGTGACGATGTCCTTTGAGATCGAAACATAGATGCCGTATGAGAGGGAATTGGCGACAACGAGCATATCGCCGATCGTCGTTTCCGACGAGAACGACGCATTTCGCGGGTCGATCAGGCAGATCACGCCGCCGGCCGCCAGTACGACGCCGGCGACCTTGGCCGCCCGGAGTCTTTCCTTACCCAGGATGAATCCCGCCGTCAGTGCAAAGATCGGGATGGTTACGGCAATAAGCGACGTGTTCGACGCTTTTGTCAGCGAGAGTCCAGTCGTAAAGAGTAGCTGGTTAAAGGTTACGCCCAGCAAGCTTATTGCTGCCAGACGCAGAAAGTCTGCTCTGTCGTTGAGCCAGACACGCCGGCGGATCAACTGGACGATAAACAAAATGGCGGCGGTAATGCCGACCCGAAAACCTACCAGTCCGATCGCCGGAATCACGGTCAGTGCGACCTTTCCCATAACCGGAAAAGAGCCGAACGCAAGCTGAACGCCGATCAATGCGGCATACGGAGCGTTCGATCTTTTGGTTTCAGCCACGTTATGGAGACAGATTTCTAGGGCTCAGGCACGTCCACGACTGCAGGCCTCAGTCAGGCAAACTGCGAATTGCGATCGGAACCAGAGCAATTCCTGTCGTTTTCACGGCAGTATTCGGAAATTGTTTCCGATGGCCATCATCTCGACATCTGCAATTGGGCCGTTCACGGTGACGTCACTCGTTTTAAGCCAGCATCATCGCCGGTTGTTCGAGCATTTGTTTGAATGTCTGCAGGAATTTGGCACCCGTGGCGCCGTCGATCACGCGGTGATCGCACGACATCGTGACATTCATCATATTCCGTACGACGACCTCGCCATTTCGGACGACCGCGGTCGGAGCCGCTCCGCCGATAGCCAGGATGCCAGCCTCGGGCGGATTGATGATCGCCGTAAATTCCTTGATGCCGAACATCCCGAGGTTCGAGATCGAAAATGTTGCTCCCGTGTATTCATCCGGCTGCAGCTTTTTGGCCTTGGCCTTGGCGGCAAGGTCCTTGATCTCGGCCGAAATTTCGAGAAAGCCCTTCAGATTAGCCCCGCGAATGACCGGCGTGATCAGGCCATCCTCGATCGCGACCGCGACGCCGATATCTGCCTGCTCGTAAAACCGGATCGATCTGTCCTGATAGGACGCATTGGCGAACGGATGTTTGACGAGCGACATTGCGGCGACCTTTACGATAATGTCGTTGACGCTGATCTTCTGATCCTCCGAAACGCTTGAGTTTATTGCCTTTCTGAGCTCGAGAGCATTGTCCATCTCGACCTCCATCGTCAGATAAAATGTCGGTATCGGGCCGAGCGACTCAGCCAGACGGCTGGCAATGACCTGCCGCATCTTGGACGTATTCTCGTCGCGAAAGGGCGACGCTCCGACCACCGTCGACGGTGTGAATATTCTCGCAGCCTGCGGCTTGGGCAGTAAGGTTTGATATTCGATCGCCGCCTCGATATCGCGTTTGATGATGCGGCCATTTGGCCCGGAACCGCTGATGGCTTTGAGGTCGACGCCGTTTTCGGCTGCCATCCGTGCTGCGATCGGCGAAACGATCATCCGGCCCGTTAACGCGATCGGACTTTCGGGGGCCGCGTTTTGCGTAGGTGGCGGCTCGACGGGTTTTTCGGCGACCGCCTCGGCTACGGCGGGTTCCACCGGTTCGGCCGCCCGAACGGAATTCGCCGCTGCTACCTCGGTCAACAGCGCAGAGATATCCTCGCCCGCCTTTCCGATGATCGCTATCGCCTCGCCGAGTACCGCGGTTTCGCCGGCTTTCTTCAGGATCTTGAGTAGAGTGCCGCCCGACAGGGCCGTCATCTCCATAGTCGCTTTGTCGGTGTCGACCTCGGCGAGCGTCTCGCCCGAGTCGTATGTGTCGCCTTCGTTTTTGACCCACCGTGCGATCTGCCCCTCGTCCATCGTCGGCGAAAGCTTCGGCATTAAAAATTTTTCAGCCATATTTTTGCGGTTAGTTTATGCTCGCTAACTGATTCGGACGTTCGAGTTCATCCGAGGAGACAACACGTAAGTCCTCAGTCTTGAGCAATTGAATAAATCAATCCCGGTCAACACCCGTGCCGGAATAACTCTCGACACAGAGTGTTACAACCTAGTGATCACATCTCTCTGGGCGGTACGATAAATAACACCTGTCTTTCGAATCTGACCCCAAAACCTTGACACGCTGATTCTCGTATATCCCTGCGGAAATCAGTTTTCTAGATATTTCCGCCTTCTAGGTGACCCCGTTCGTCACCGCCGCGACCGTATTGACTAGGCCGCGAGTTTTTCGCGCAAACCATTGACGAATTCCTCGTCGTTCAACAGTTCTTCTCGCAGACGCTTGAGCCGTAGCTCTGACGGCAAAAGCTCGGGCGGCCCGGTGTAATGCCTCCGTTGGATCCGACGCAATCCGCGGGACTTTTCCTCTTCAGTTGTCTTAATAAATACTAGTTTATCTTCTGCTTCTTGCTTCGTCATAGATCGGTACCATCCAATTCTCGGCCTTACGTGCGGTTATGAATCGGAGATTCGTTTCCGAAGTCTCGGTGAAAGACAAGAACACTAGTCCATACTCTCGAGTCAGCCCGATTATGGTAA
>JAYVUD010000511.1:0-4819 GCA_043788335.1 Chloracidobacterium sp.
CGGACCACTCGATTTATGCGGCAGTATTAGAAAATAACCCAGTAATTATCTCGGACAGTTCCGTTTCTTCGATTTCGGAAACGGTTCTCAGGTCGATCAACACGCGGTCGTTCTCGATGCGGGCGATGACGGGCGGGGATGATGAGCGGAGGCTTGCTTCGATCGCCTCAGCAGATCGGTCGCTGCTGACGAGTGAGACGAGCGTCGTTTCGATTTTGACGTCAGGTGCCGCACCGCCGCCGATCACGGATGTGCCGGGCATCGTCTCGACTGTCAGAGAGCTTACCACTCGCAGTGTTTCGGCAAACTTGCCCGCACGTGCACGGAGCCCGTCAGGGCTCGCCGCGATCATTTTCAGCACCGGAACCTCAGTTTCAGCCGAACCGCGGCTGTAGGCACCCAATGTGGCCTCCAGGGCGGCATACGCGAGCTTATCGACACGCAGGGCACGGTAGAGCGGATGCTTGCGGATCCGTTCGATCAACTCGCGGCGGCCCGCGATGATGCCCGACTGCGGTCCGCCGAGCAATTTGTCCCCGCTAAACGTAACGATGTCGACGCCGGCTGCGATCGAACGGCTGACGACCGGTTCGTCGAGCCCGTATTCGGCCAGATCGATCAGAGCACCGGAACCGATGTCCTCGAAAATAATGACGCCGTGCTTATGAGCGAGATCGGCCAGGGCGGCAATGCTCGGCATCGCGGTAAATCCGACGATCCGGTAATTCGACGGATGAACGCGGAGTATCATCCGCGTGTTTTCGCCGATCGCCTTTTCATAATCGGCGAGTTTCGTGCGATTGGTCGTGCCGACCTCGCAAAGTGTCGCTCCCGACTGCTCCAATACGTCGGGCACGCGAAAATCGCCGCCGATCTCGACCAGTTCGCCGCGCGAGATGACGACTTCGCCGCCGGAGGCGAAAACCGTCAAGACCAGAAACGCCGCCGCGGCACAGTTGTTAACGATCAAGGCACTCTCGGCCCCGCACAGATCGGCGGCGAGTTGGGCGGCTCGGCGGCCGCGTTGCCCGCGGGCACCGGTTTCGAGATCGTATTCAACATTGCTGTATCCGGCCGCGCTTAAGATCGCACTTTTGGCGGCTTCCGACAACGGAGCCCGACCAAGATTTGTGTGAATAATGACGCCGGTCGCGTTTATGATCCGGCCGATCGCGGTTCGTTTCACCGCTGTGCAGGCAGACCGAACGCGGTCGACGGCCTCGGCGAGCAGATCCTCGGCCGACCGGCCGGCAAAATCGTGATCTCCACTCAAAATATCCTTCCGCATCGAACTGACCGCCGCCTGGGCTAACGCGGTCAACGGTTCCGCCCCGTTTGATGAGATAAGATCCTGAATCCCGACGTTACGGATCAACACGTCGATAGACGGCAATTTGCTAAGCGTTGTGGTCACACCTGCCGTTGCTGCAATATCCATAACCGCATTCTAACCGAATCAGCCGAAATCGCGGAATATTGATGGCGTTAACGATGTATATTAGGTAGGGGGATTTCATCCCCGTTCCTTTAATAACCTTAAATATGGCGTTAATCGGCAACAAACTTTACCGGGACGGACAGTCGAAACACGAAGAGTCGCCCGAACTCGACCAACAGTTAACGAGGCTCGAAGATGATATTCGGAAGCTCAAAATAGATTTCGACATCTATTTCAACGGTTCAACCAAGCGTCCGCCGCTCGAGGCTCGTGCCCGTCTGGATTCCCAAATTAAGCGGATCGCTGACAACCGGAACCTGACGTACGCTCAGCGTTATTACTTCAATTCGCTGGTGGCTCGCTTTACGTCATATCGCGAATTGTGGCGACGGGCTTTGCGAGTAAAAGGCGAGGAACTGATATAAACGCAAAAAGGCGGACCACGCGGCCCGCCTTTTTTGCGTTCTGTTTTCTGACTCTACGCGACTTTCGCGACATTTTCTGCCTGAGGTCCTTTCGGGCCATTTGTCACTTCAAATTCAACTTCCTGGCCTTGTATCAAGGTCTTGTAGCCGTCGCCGGATATTGCACTGTAGTGTACAAATATATCCTGTTCGCCGGGTTGCTCAATAAAGCCGTACCCCTTGGCGTTGTTAAACCATTTGACCTTGCCGATTGTTTTAGACATCTCTAGTAAATCCTCCTGAATACTTCAACACTATAAAATTCGTTGCCAATATCGGTGGAAAGACAAATAGGCTCGAATAAAACAAAAACCACACACAAAGCCGGACGTAACGGCAACCAAAAAACAATGCAGTCAACCCTCAATCGGATCTTTCATTTCAAAACGAAATAAATCTTTAACTGCAAGATTTGTTGGTTTAATTTGTGTGTGTTTTCGATTGACGAGAGGAAATTTAACCAAATCTAGACGTTCTGTCAAGAGACATCCCCGCGTTTTCTGATATTTCAACGAAAATTGACATAAATTGAGTCTTAAACGATGATAAAGCGAGCGTTGGACCAATAAACACTTGCACCCTTATGACATTCGAATACGGTAAGAACGAGCTGCTCTCATACAACAAATATCTAAAGGTGCGAGAGTTGGTCGGCCTGCAGGAAACGCTGTCAGAGCCGACGAGCCACGACGAACTCCTTTTCATCGTCATACACCAAACATATGAACTCTGGTTCAAGCAAATACTACATGAGATCGATGCGACAATCGGTTGGATGAACGAGCGGCGTCCCTTCCGCGTTAATCACAGCCTCCGGGCCGTGACGGCGATCGAAAAGGTGATGGTCGGACAGATACATATTATCGAGTCGATGGCACAGATCGGGTTCCTTGAGTTTCGCGACAAACTCAATCCGGCCAGCGGATTCCAATCGATGCAGTTTCGCGAGGTGGAATTTGTCTCGGGAGCAAAGGACGAGCGTATCCTCAGGAGCTTTGCTGATGACGAATTTGCACACGAGCGGTTGAAGGCCCGCTTTGACTCGCCGAGCATTGCCGACGCGTTCTGGCTGCTGCTCGAATGCGAGGGCTTTGATGTGTCCGGACATGAAAACAAAGTGGGGTCTATCGTCGAGATACTGACCCATCCTGAAAAATACGCGAACCTTTTCGTAATGCAGGATCTACTGATCGACCACGACGAGAACATCGCCCTTTGGCGTTACCATCACGTGATGATGGTCGAGCGGATGCTCGGTATGAAACGTGGAACCGGCGGCTCAGACGGCGTCGCATATCTGCAGACGACGTTGAGCAAGCGATTCTTTCCCGAGCTCTGGGAGGCTCGAACGAACCTTCAGATAAATCCCTAGGCCCCGCCTGCCGGATTTCTGGTGACTATTCGACTATGTTTAGAAAATACCTCTTTATTTTGATCATTCTGTTCGTCTCATCGGTCGCGCTCGGGCAGAATGTGCGGGTGACTATATTGCACGTCAACGACGTTTATCAGTTTGCACCGGTCGACGGCGGACGACGCGGTGGGCTGGCGAGATTGTTGACGCTCAAAAAGGCGGCGCTTGCCGAAAATCCGAACACGATCTTCACGCTGGGCGGCGACACGGTCTCACCGTCAGTCGAGACACGCACGTATAAGGGAGCCCAGATGATCGACGCGTGGAACATGGTGGGCATAGACTATGCTGTGTTTGGCAATCATGAATTTGATATTAAGACGCCTGAGTTGCTTGCCCGGATGAAGGAGTCGAAGTTTACATGGCTCGGGGCCAATATTGTCGACACAAAGACCGGCAGGATCTTTGCGGACACCCCGCCCTTTGTTATCCGCGAGATCGGCGGGGTCAAGATCGGTTTCATCGGCCTGTTGCTGCCGGAGACAAAACAAACGTCGTCAATGGACGATAGCCTCAATGTTACCGACTATTGCACTGTTGCAAAGCAACTTGTCGCCGAAATGCGTAGCGGGAAAGGCGTAAACGCGGTGGTCGGGCTGACCCATCTGTCGATGGCACAGGATAGGGAACTGGCCCGGTGTGCCAAGTTCGACCTGATACTTGGTGGCCACGAGCATAGCTTGTTGCAATCCTCATCGAACGGGACCCCAATCTTTAAGATGACGGCGGACGCGCGCGAAATGGGCAAGTTTAGCCTTAATTTCAACGCTGCAAAACAGCTCGAGAGTCTCGACTGGGAGATCGTCCCGGTCACGGATAAGATCGCCGACGCCCCGGAATTTGCACCGGTTTTCGAGAAATACCGGGGCCTGCTTGAGCAACTTGCTGTGCCTGTCGGGGCTACCTCCGTTAGGCTCGACGCTCTTTCTGTTTCGTGCCGTACAAAAGAAACAAACATCGGCAACTTTATTGCCGACGCCTATCGCGGTGCGGTGGGTGCGGATGTCGGCTTTGTTAACGGCGGGTCGATCCGTGCGGATCTGACCTACGAGCCCGGCGTACTGACGAAACGCGACGTTCTGTCGCTGCTCCCTTTTAACAATCCGATCGTTAAGGTCGAACTCACAGGTAAAGTACTCAAGCAGATCATCGAACACGGCGTAGCCCGAAGTGCCCCCGGCGAGGACGGCGAACCGGGCCGGTTCCCGCAGATATCGGGAATGAGGTTTGAGTACGACGTCAAACGACCCGCCGGCAGCCGCGTTACGTCAGTAACCGTCGGCGGCAAACCGCTCGACGAAACAAAAATCTACTCGGTCGCGACATCCGATTTTTTGGTCTCGCGTTTCGGCGATGGATATACGATGTTCAAGGACGGAAAGCGGCTGAACTCGGCGGCGACCGCTCCGAAGGACTCGGACGTTTTTGAGGCAGCGATCAAGGCGGCACCGAACGCGACCATTTCGCCGTCATTTGACGGACGGATCAAGCGGATCAATTAAA
>JAYVUD010000512.1:0-17419 GCA_043788335.1 Chloracidobacterium sp.
TCGTCGCGGGCGTGGCTGACGACGGACGAAAGTTCCTGACCATCGGGATCGACGCCGGCACGTTTTGCTGCAAGATAATTTTCGTCGGCGATCGTGCCGCTCGGTATCAGGCCGTCGCGGTATTTGGTGACCATCGAAAACGTCCGGCTCGCGAGATTGCCGAGGCCGCTTGCGAGGTCCGAATTTGCCCGATCGATGAGGTTTTCGTATCCAAATTTACCGTCCTGGCCAAAGACCATCTCGCGGAGCACAAAATATCGCAGGGCGTCGACCTGAAAATGACGGTGCAGGACATCGACATCGATGACGTTGCCGATCGTCTTGCCCATCTTGCGGCCGTCGGCGTCGAACCACATGCCGTGGGCGAATACGGTCTTTGGCAGCGGCAGGCCGGCGGCGTGGAGAAATGAGAACCAATAAACCGTGTGAAACCGCAGGATGTCCTTGCCGACGATATGGACGGCATTTTGCCAATATTTTTCAAAGCCCACGGACGCTTTCTCCGCGTTGCCGTAGCCGAGAGCGGTAATGTAGTTTGACAGGGCGTCGAGCCAGACGTACATGACGTGGTTTTCATCGCCCGGAACCGGCACGCCCCACGCGACCGAACTCTTTTGCCGGCTGATCGAAAGGTCCTGCAACCCGCCGCGAACAAACGAGAGAACCTCATTTCGCCGCCCCCGGGGCCGCAACAGGTTTGTATCCGCCTCGATCACATCTATCAGGAAATCGTTATAATCCGATAGTCGAAAGAAATAGCTTTCCTCGGCAACCTTGTCGAGCGGGCGTTCGTGGATGAGGCAGTTCGGGACGTCCGAACCCTCCGAAATCACATACTGATCCTCGGTCTTAAATTCGGCACACGGTGCACAGAACCAGCCTTCGTAAAAGCCTTTGTAGATGGCGTCGTTCCCTTTCGGCGTCTTGTTTTTGGCGATCTCGCTCCAGAGGTGCGAAACGCCCTCGTAATGAAACGGCTCGGTCGTCCGCATAAAGACATCGTAACCGCCATTCTCGGTATCGAGGCCGAAATCGTGGAACATCCGCTTCAATTCGCCCGATATCAGGTCGACCTGTTCCTTTGGCGTGCGGCCCGCACGCTCAGCCGCACGCTGAATATTGATGCCGTGTTCATCGGTTCCGGTCAAGAAATAAGTATCGAACCCACGCTGCCGCTTATGCCGCCGTACGGCGTCCGCCGCGATCGTCGTGTACAGATGCCCGAGATGCGGCAGGCTGTTGGCGTAGTAGATCGGGGTTGTAATGTAAAAAGTTTGTGCCATTTATTCGCAAAAATCTCCGGCCGTGTAGACCTTTCCAGGTATGATCCGTTCCGGAATAGGATCGATCCGGACCAGATCGTTCCCGTTCGAGATCAAAACAAGCTCACCGTTGAAAGCACGTGCCATCAATTCTTCAAGTCTATCTTGTGCTTCATCGACGTCGACCACTATTCTCATAACGCTATTTCATAAACCGCTTTTTGTCCGCTGCCGAAAACTCGTCTGTGTCCTTGTAACGCGGAATTTCGGCGGAATTTGCGAGTTTGATGCCGACAGCGAGGGCGAGTTCCGATTCCTGTATCATTGCCGACATGTCCCACCAATCAAAGTATTCGTCGGTGACCTGGTGATAGTATTTCGCATTGTAGTTGGCGAAAAACGACTCGGCCTCCTTGCTCAGCGGTGCGAGAAATTTGTCGCCGTGCTGGAAATTGACCGACGGTACGCCGACCTTGGCGAACGGAAAATGATCGGAGCGGAAAAAGAAGCCCTGTTCGGGTTGCGAGTCGCCCTTGATCACCATTTTTCGCTCAAGTGCCGCCTCGAGGATCGGCGCCATCATCGTCGAGCGGTCGGCTCCGAGCGGAACGAAATCGGACACTTTGCCAAAGAAGTTGACGCCGTCGATGTTAAAGTCGGCGACCGTTTTATTAAGCGGGATCAGCGGATTTCGTGAATAGTACTCGGCTCCCAGCAGCCCTTGTTCCTCGGCGGTCGGGAACAGGAAAAGGAACGAACGCTTTGGCCGTTCTTTTTTCGGTGTTTTGGAGAGCACGTCGGCAATTCCGAGGATCGCGGCAACGCCCGAGGCGTTGTCATACGCACCATTGTAGATCTTGTCGCCGGCGGCGTTCGGTTCGCCGATGCCGAGATGGTCCCAGTGAGCAGAGAACACGACGTACTCGCTTTTTAGTTTGCTATCGCTGCCCTCGAGCGTGCCGACCACGTTTGGCGAATCGAAGGTCTTGACCTCGCTCTTGAGGTCCATCTTGACCCTGAGGCCTGTCTTTACGGGCTTGAAATCACGCGTCTTCGCCGCCGCTGCCAGTTTCTCGATGTCGAGGCCGGCAGACCTGATCATTTTGCCGACGGTTTCGCCGGTCGCCCAAGATTTGAACTGCAAATACGGCGTCTTGTCATTAGCCGTTCTCGCGATCTCATAACGCCAGTTGCCGTTCGACGTGCGGACAACATTCCAACCGTAACCGGCCGATTCGGTCGTGTGGATCAGGATGACACCGGCGGCGCCGCGACGGGCAGCCTCCTCAAATTTGTAGGTCCAACGCCCGTAATACGTCAGTCCCTTGCCGCCAAACAGGTTGGGCTCGCTCGCGGTCGCGGGTGGGTCATTGACCATAATTAGGAGCACCTTGCCGCGATAATCCTCGGCCGGACCCTTGAAGTCGTTCCAATTGTAAAGCGGAGCATCAATGCCGTAGCCGACGAACACGAGTTCGGCGTCGACGGCGGCGTCCGCGGTCTGGGCTCCGGTCGTGGCGACAAAATCGTCGCCGAAATTGAATGCGCTCGTGCCGCCCTTGCCGGTGACCGACAATTTGGTCGAGCGATCGGCTTTGACGCCGACGAGCTTTACGTTTTGAAAGTAGCTGCCCTTGTTTGCGGGTTTTACGCCGCTCGCCTTGAGCTGATCGGCGATATACTGCGCCGAACGCTTGCCGCCATCTGTGCCGGGGCCGCGGCCCTCAAAATCGTCGGATGAAAGGCGTTTGACGCGTTCACGCATCTTGTTTGCGTCGAAGCTCGCCGTTCGGTCCTGGCCGAAGGCAAATGTCGAAACGAAGGCAAATATTAAAAATAGGGCAGTTATGCGTTTCATAAATTTCTATCCTTTGATCAGCGACATTGCCTCGGCACGTGTCCGCGGATCTTTGCGAAATCCGCCGAGAACCGCGGACGTTATCGTGATCGCACCTGATTTTTTGACGCCGCGAAGCGTCATGCACGTATGTTCCGCCTCGATGACGACCATCACTCCGAGCGGATCGAGTTGCTCATAAAGCGTCTTGGCGATCTGCTGCGTCAGGCGTTCCTGCAGTTGGAGGCGATGCGAAAAAATGTCGGCGATACGGGCAAGCTTGGACAATCCGACGATGCGGCCGCCCTGCGGAATGTAGGCGATGTGGCATCTGCCGACGAAAGGAGCGAGATGGTGCTCGCAGACCGATGCGATGGCGATGTCCTTGACCAGTACCATTTCGTCATGCGAGTCGCCCGGCAACGGTTGGATGTGCTCTCGCGGATCGTCCCACATTCCGGCCGTTAGCTCGGCGTAAAAATCGGCGACTCGATCAGGCGTGGCTTTCAAACCCTCTCGGTCCGGGTCTTCGCCCATACCCTCGAGCATCAAACGGACGCCGTCGGCGATCTTTTTGAGGTCAACTTTCTTGACTATTTTCTTTGCCATATCTTGAATTTATTCAGCTTTTGCCGCTTTTGTTTCGCCACGAGTGAGTTTCGCGAGAGTCGCGTCACGAACCTCGCGAAACGGTACGCCATGTTCGGCGGCGGCACGTTTCACGTGGTCGTACTCGGGCATGGCGTTGACCATACGGCCCTCGAGTTTTGCGATCTTGACGTCGATCTGCCCAAATTCGGTCGCGACGCTCACGATCGCGCGTTCGAGGCACTCGCGGTCGGTTTTAGTGACTCGGACGCCGATCGTTGTTGTCTCGATATACAGCATATGCGTCAGAGCGTCCTTGGACTCGGCTTTGCAAAGGATCGAAACCATCGTTGCCGGCCGGTTCTTTTTCATCTGGATCGGCGTGAACCAGCAATCGAGAGCACCGAGATCGAATGCACGCTCCATCACGTAACCCAAAATTTGCGGCGAGAGGTCGTCGATGTTAGTTTCGATGAGCGTCAATTGCTCGGCGTCCGATCTGCCGACGCTCTCGCCGATGATCACGCGTAGGACATTTGGAAATCGATCGTATTTTCGTGTTCCGGCACCATACGCAGTTTGTTCAACACGCATCTCAGGTATCGGGCCGTAAGTATCACATACCGTTGATATTATCGCTGCACCGGTGGGCGTGATCAGTTCGCCTTCGATCTCGGTCGAGTAGATCGGAACGCCAGCGAGGAGTTCGGCAACCGCAGGCGGCGGGACCGGAAATTTGCCGTGTGCCATCTCGGCAAAACCGCTGCCGACGTGTATTCGCGAGCACACGAACCGCTCAATGCCGAGCATTTCAAACCCGATGCACGCCCCGACGACATCGACGATCGCGTCCATCGCTCCGACCTCGTGAAAATGGACCTTGTTTATATCGATGGCGTGAATTTTGGCTTCGGCGGTCGCGAGACGCATAAATATCGCCTTGGCCCGCGAACTTACCGATTCCGCCAGCTGCGACCGGTCGATGATCGCCTCGATATCCCGCAGATGCCGATGAGCGTGCTCGTGCGGAACCTTGACTTCGACGTGGGTTGCCGAGATACCCGACTGATCGGTGGGTGTGACGATGAGATCAAAGTCAGCGATGTCCAATCTGCGCAGATCGTCCGCCAGGCGTTCGCGATCGACACCCGCGGCGATCAGCGCCCCGAGGATCATGTTTCCGCTCGCCCCGGCAAAACAATCGAAATAGAGAGTCCGCATAAATACTTGATTCTAGCGTTTTTGCGTCAAAAAGGGAAAAACGGCCGGTGCATCACTGGACGCGTCATTTTTGCCAATTTCGCCCTGTAACCGCTATACTTACTCTTTTATTTACTGCACCAAAGTCACATTATTATGACCCTGACCGAAATACAAGAGATCCTGCGTGAAGCCGTCCGCACGACCGCAAAGGACGAATTTGGCGTCGAGTTGGCCCAGATTGTCGCGGAAACCCCGCCCAAGACCGAACTCGGCGATATTGCCTTTCCGGTGGCATTTGAACTGGCGAAGCTGATCAAACAGACGACGGGCGAAAAGAAAAATCCGCGTGAGATCGCTGAAAAGCTCAAGGCAAAACTCGAGTCTGTTTCGTTCGTCGGACGCGTCGAGGTCGCCGGTGCCGGTTATCTAAACGTATTTTTCGATCGAGCGGCTTTTTTGTCGGCAAACTCGCAAGCCGACCCGCTGCCGAGCCTGCCGATCGCGGCGAGCCCGGACGCCGTCAAGGTCTGCGTCGAGCACACATCGGTCAACCCCAATAAGTCAGCACATATCGGCCACGTCCGAAATTCGGTGCTCGGCGATACATTTCAACGCATCCTGGCCGCGACCGGTAAACGCGTCGAGGTGCAGAATTATATCGACAATACCGGTGTGCAGGTCGCCGACGTCGTGGTCGGGTTCATTTATCTCGAACACAAGGACCTGCCGGCGATGAAGGCCCTGGACGCTGAACTTACGGCGGCCGGTAAGACGTTTGACTATTATTGCTGGGACCTCTACACCAAGGTCGGCGTTGAGTACCAGACGAACGACAGTCTCAAAGAAAAGCGTGCCGAGGTGCTGCATCTCGTCGAAGAAGGCGGCAACGCGACGGCCGAACTCGCGGATTTTGTCGCCACGCGAAATGTCGAATGTATCTTGGACACGATGGAGCGTTTGTCGATCCGATACGACCTGCTGCCGCGGGAATCTGAGATACTCCATCTCCATTTCTGGGATCGGGCGTTTGAGCAGATGAAGCAACTCGGTGTCATCCATCTCGAAACCGAGGGCAAACAGGCCGGCTGTTGGGTGATGCCGTTCGAGGAACACGTCGGTGACGCCGAAAACGAGACCGATAAGATATTGGTGCGTTCGAATGGCACAGTGACCTACACCGGCAAGGATATCGCCTACCAAATGTGGAAACTCGGCATTTTGGGGCTCGATTTTAACTACAAGCATTTTCACACCTACGCAAACGGCAAGGATGTCTGGATTACGACCGGACGGAGCGCGGACACTCCTGTCCGCATGAGTGCGGAGCACGAAGAAGATCTAGCCGGAGGAACCGGCGATGGGGACAAGAGTGTCCGCCCTCCGTTTGGCGGCGGTGAGACTATTTATAACGTCATCGATTCGCGGCAGTCGTACCCGCAGGACATCGTCCGCAAGGGCGTCGCGGCAATTTCGCCGGAACGCGGTGAAAAGGCGAGCATTCACCTCTCGTACGAAATGGTCGCCTTATCGCCCGCCGCTGCCGAGGAACTCGGGTTCGCTCTATCGGACGAGGACCGAAAACGCCCATTTATCGAAATGTCCGGCCGCAAGGGCCTCGGCGTCAAGGCCGATGATCTGATCGACCGGCTTGAGGCAAATGCCCTCGCCGAGGTCGAATCGCGACACGCCGATTCGACGGACGAGGTAAAACGCGGCATTGCACACCAGCTCGCGGTCGGTGCCCTGCGTTACTTTTTGCTCAAATTTACGCGAAACACGGTCATCGTCTTCGATTTTAAGGAAGCGTTGTCGACCGAGGGTGAAACGGGGTGTTTCTGCCAGTATTCGGCGGTTCGTGCCAATGCGATCTTTCGAAAGCTCGAGGACCGCGGCGAGACGCTCGAAGATTGCCGCGGCAGGCTCGGAGACGTCGATTCGGCGGTCGAGCTTTTTGCCACAGAGACAGGCAGCGATATCTGGTCAATGGCGATACTGGCGGCGCGGCTCGAGGAAACGGTCGAGCAAGCCGCAAAGCAGAATGAGCCCGCGATACTCGCAAAATACACGTTCACGCTTGCCAAAGCATTTAACCTTTTCTACCACAACCACAAGATCCTGATCGAACCGGACGACGTCAAACGGTCGGTGCTGGTCGTCGTCGCCGACATGGCCCGCCGTTCGCTGACCGCGGCACTCGCCACGCTCGGGATCGAGGTGCCGGAGAAGATGTGATTTGACAGCGAGTTTCTAACTTGGTAGAACTAAAACAATGAATTTTGTCCGAACAAACATCCAAACGACGTCCGGTTGGCGAACTAACTTAGGTTGGTGGCGACTGACGGCGTCGGTTGGATATTGATCCCGGCAGCAACGATATTTTCGTTTGACCGAGTTCACATGCCCTTTCCAATAGACGCCGCTTGCCGAAACGCGAGCGGCATTTTTTTTGTTTTATGAGCGATCTTTCGAGTCTCGATGAGAAATCCGGCACCGCCAGCGTCGTGCCGGTCGTATTGACGATACCGGCGGACCTGTTGACGCCGCTCGCGGTGTATCTGAAACTGTCGACGGGGTCGGCAAATTCGTTTCTGCTCGAGTCGGTCGAGGGCGGCAAGAGCCTGGCTAGATACTCGTTCATCGGTGCCGACCCGGATATGGTGATGACGGGCACGGAGAGCAGTGTCGTGGTCACGACGGCGTCGGGGTCTGAGACAAAAGACGTCGGCACGATCGAATATCTCCGCTCGCATTTCGCGCAGCTTCACGCTCCGCCGGACGCCGATCTGCCGTCATTTATCGGCGGTGCGATCGGTTATCTCGGATTTGCGTGTTCGGAGTGGTTTGAGCCAACGTTGAAAAGAGACGGACACGCGGCGGCGGACGCGAACGCGGCGTTGATGTTTTACCGGTCGATCGTTGCGTTTGACCACGCTAAACAGGTCATCAAGATCATTTCGCTCGTATTTACTAATGATGCGACGGACGCCGCCGGGCTGCAGACCGCGTTCGATCAGGCGAACGAGCGAAACCGGCGTATTAAGGAGACGCTCGAAAACGGTGAGCTTCACGTCCCCAAGATCAACGGAGCGGTCACGGGCAGCGAAACCGTTTCGAACTGGAAACGCGAGGATTTTGAGTCCTCGGTGACCGAGATCAAAGAACTGATCAACGCCGGCGAATGTTACCAGGTCGTGCTTTCGCAGTGCTTTACGCGGGAGACGGGAGCGTCGGCGGTTTCGATATACCGGGCGATCCGCTCGCTCAATCCGTCGCCGTATATGTTTCTGCTCAAATTTGGCGAAAAGGCGATCGTCGGTGCGTCGCCCGAGATGCTGGTTCGATGTGAGAACGAACGCCTCGAATACCGCCCGATCGCCGGCACGCGGCATCGCGGAAAAACGACCGGCGAGGATGACGCTCTCGCCGAGGAAATGCGGCTTGATAAAAAAGAAGTTGCCGAGCACCTGATGCTGGTCGATCTCGGTCGCAACGATCTCGGACGCGTCGCCGAATACGGCAGCGTCACGGTCGAAACGCTGATGAGCGTCGAAAAATATTCGCACGTGCAGCATTTGGTGAGTTCGCTGTCGGCTCGTCTGCGAGAGGGTTTGGACCGGTTCGACGCTCTCGCCGCCTGTTTTCCGGCCGGAACGGTCTCGGGTGCGCCGAAGGTGCGTGCGATCGAGATCATTCGCGGGCTCGAACCGACGACGCGCGGCGTCTATTCGGGTGCGGTCGGCTACTTTGATTACTCGGGCAATATGGACACGTGTATCGCGATTCGCACGTTGGTGCTCGAAAACGGCGTGGCGAAAATTCAGGCGGGTGCCGGTATCGTCGCCGATTCGGTACCGTCGCTCGAATTTGAAGAAACGGTGAACAAGGCAAAAGTTCTGCTGAGGGCGGTCGAGATCGCCGAGAGCGGAGCGGTTTAGGTATGAACGATCGGATCTTAGAGCATTATTTAGAGGAATTTCAGTCCGGATTCGACGTCGATCCGCCCGAGGCCGAGATACTGTTTGACGCGCTGATAGGGTGCGAGACCCACTTGCTGTTGACCCGCGTTTTGCTCGCCTGGGAGGAAAAAGGCACGACCGAGGACGAGCTTTTCGCATTTGCGTCGATCATGCGTGAGCGTATGACACGCATCTCGTCGCGGCATGCGACGCTCGTTGACACGGTCGGAACCGGCGGGAGTTCGGCAAAAACCTTTAATGTTTCGACGGCGGCGGCGTTCGTCATCGCGGGTGCCGGGCAACCGGTTGCGAAACACGGCAATCGGGCGGCAACGAGCAGTTCCGGCAGTTCGGACGTGCTGACACTGCTCGGCATCGAGGTCGACGCCGCACCGGCGAACGCCGCCGACGACCTTGATCGATGCGGGATCTGCTTTATGCACGCCCCGCGGTTTCATTCGCTCTCAACGACGCTCGCCAAAGCGAGGCGGACGGCCGGCGTGCCGACGATATTTAACAATCTCGGGCCGCTCTGCAATCCGGCCTCGGCACCGCACCACGTCATCGGCGTGGCAAACGCCGATCTGGTCGACAAGACGGCGAACGTGCTCGCACGGCTCGGCAGCGGACGTTCGTGGGTAGTTCGCGGCGAAGACGGCCTCGACGAGATATCGCTGTCCGGAAAGACGACCGTCTATGAGGTTAATGACGGCGATATCAGGCGATTTGAGATCACGGCAGCAGATTTCGGGATGACGCCATCGGCCGACGGCTTACCGCTCGATTGCGCGGCGGAGGAAAGTGCGGAAATCATTCGCCGAATTTTGCGAAACGAAGCCAATGGCGAAAACGCCGAAAAGCTGGTGCTCGTCAATGCGGCGGCGGCGCTGTATGTTGCCGAACACGCCGCTTCCCTGCCCGTGGCGTACCGGATGGCGGAGGAGAGTATCCGCAGCGGGGCGGCCAACGGCAAACTAAACATACTCGGGTCAGGACGGATGAAATGAGCGAAACATTTCTAGATAAAATACTCGCGATCACGCGAAAACAGGTTCGCGGTTTGATATCCGCGGCCGACTATCCGGCGTTGCGGGAACACGCCCGTGCGGTCCGTCAGGATGCCGCGAGCCACCGTTTGCACGCCGCACTGAGCCGAACGGACCGGACGAATATAATCGCGGAGATCAAGCGTGCATCGCCGTCAAAGGGCGTGATAAATGACGACATTGACGTCGCCGCGATCGCACGCCAATACCGCGACGGCGGTGCGGCGGCAATCTCGGTGCTGACGGAGCAAACATACTTCAAAGGATCGCTCGAGGATCTCGTCGCGGTCAGAAACGCCGTGGATCTGCCGATCCTGCGCAAGGACTTTGTCGTCGACGAGTTTCAAATATACGAATCTGCCGCCGCCGGGGCGGACGTTATCCTGCTCATCGTTGCGGCTCTCGACGAACACGAACTGCACGAGTTTCTGCTGCTCGCCCGCGACGATCTGCAAATGGACGCCATCGTGGAGGTGCATAGTGAGGACGAACTCGAGATGGCCGCCCGCGTCGGGGCGGACATCATCGGCGTAAACAACCGCGATCTCCGCTCGTTTGAGGTGTCGCTCGACGTTTCCCGCCGGCTTATCGGCATACGCCCCGAAAACGCGCTGATGATCGCCGAAAGCGGTCTGTCGACACGCGAGCAGATCGTCGAATTGCGATCACTCGGCTTTAACGGGTTTTTGATCGGCGAATCATTAATGCGAACCGGCAACGCCGGCGAAATGCTGGGAGGTTGGGTTTGATCAAGCCGCATTTAAGATACAAAAACCAGACCCGCCGCGAGCGGACGCTGACCATCCATCTTATCGCCCTCGAAAAGGCGGTTAAGGGCACCGTGCTGCTGATCGTGGCGTTCAAAATGCTGACGCTCTTTAACCGCGACGTACACGGATGGGCCGAGGATTTTGTCACCCGTCACGGCATCGATTTGGCAAATCGTTATGTACAGACGACGCTCCAGCGTCTGTCAGGCGTGGGCAATACGCAGATCGTTGAGCTGAGCGTCGGAGCGACCGTCTACGCCTTGCTCCTGTTCGTCGAAGGCATCGGGCTTTGGCTCCAAAAACGCTGGGCCGAGTATCTAACGACCGCTCTGACCGCACTGTTCATTCCGGTCGAGATATACGAACTTTACGAAAAGTTCACGTGGGTCCGGGTCGGTATTTTGGCGATCAACATCTTTATCGTGTGGTACCTGACGACTCGTCTGAGGGATGAAAAGACCGAAAACATCGAGGAGAGCGATGCCGACGCTGACCGGCCGCAGATAAAGATCTGCGGGCTGACCAATATCGAGGACGCACGGTTGGCCGCAGATCTCGGGGCAGATCAATTAGGGTTCAACTTTTATCAGAAAAGCCCGAGGTACATTTCGCCCGGGGATGCGAGAGCGATCATCGACCGGTTGCCCGAACGCGTGCTGAAAGTCGGCGTGTTCGTTAACGAATCGGTCGAAAACATCCTGGCGATCGTCCGCTCCGCCCGGCTCGATGCCGTGCAACTTCACGGTGACGAAGATGCGGCGTTTGTGACCGAGCTACGCAGAGATCGATCGATCATGATCATTCGGGCCGTGCGGGTCAAGCCGAAAATGACGGCCGCGGAGGCAACGCATCCGGAAGTGGACGCGATCCTGCTGGATAGCTATTCGACAACCGAGCGGGGCGGTACGGGTGAGACGTTTGATTGGACATTTGCATCGGAGGTCAAGGCGATCTTCCCCGAGATCTACCTCGCCGGCGGGCTGTCACCCGAAAACGTGGCGGACGCAATATCGGCGATTCGCCCGTATGCGGTAGACGCATGCAGCCGACTCGAATCGGAACCGGGAAAGAAAGACCACGAAAAGGTCGCGGCGTTTATTAAGGCGGTAAAAGAAGCAATATGAACTATGAACCGGATGAACACGGCTATTGGGGCGGGTACGGCGGGCGGTTTGTGCCGGAGACACTGGTCGCTCCGCTCGACGAACTGACGGCGGCGTATTACGGCATTCGCGACGATGCCGGGTTTCACGCTGAGTTTGACGACCTGATGCAAAACTACGTCGGCCGGCCGAGCCCGTTATATTATGCCAAACGGCTGAGCGAGACGCTCGGCGGGGCCAAGATATATCTCAAACGCGAGGACCTCAACCATACCGGTGCGCATAAGATCAATAATTGCATCGGGCAGATCCTGCTGGCTCGCCGAATGGGCAAAAAACGCATCATCGCCGAGACCGGAGCGGGCCAGCACGGTGTCGCGACGGCGACCGTCTGTGCACTGTTCGGGCTCGAGTGCGTGGTATATATGGGCACCGAGGACATGCGGCGGCAGGAGCTGAACGTTTTTCGGATGCGTCTGCTCGGGGCAGAGGTTCGCGGGGTCGACTCGGGTTCGCGCACGCTGAAAGATGCGATCAACGAAGCTCTGCGAGATTGGGTAACCAATGTCGACACGACCTATTACCTGCTCGGTTCCGCCTTGGGGCCGCATCCGTACCCGTTGATGGTACGCGATTTTCAGAGCGTCATCGGCCGCGAAGCGAGGCGGCAGATCGTTGAAAAAGAGGGCAGGTTGGCCGACGTTCTGGTTGCCTGTGTCGGCGGCGGGTCAAATTCGATCGGGCTGTTTCATCCGTTTTTAGAGTGCAATGTGCGGATGATCGGCGTCGAGGCCGGCGGCCGCGGTGAAACGCTCGGCGAGCACGCAGCACGGTTTATGACGGCCGGAAATGTTGGTGTGCTGCAGGGGACAAAGAGCTATCTGCTGCAGGACAACGACGGCCAGATCGCTCTCACACATTCGGTGTCGGCGGGACTCGATTATGCGTCGATCGGGCCGGAGCACGCATACCTGCACGACATGCAACGCGTCGAATACGCCTCCGCCAACGACGAAGAGGCGCTGGCCGCGTTTCGGACACTATCGGAGACCGAGGGCATCATCCCCGCACTCGAATCGGCCCATGCTATCGCTCACGCCATTAGGATCGCCCCCGAAATGAGTGCGAACGACATAATGATAGTTAACCTGTCGGGCCGCGGCGACAAAGATGTGAATACGGTCCAGGAGGAGCTAAGGCGGAAACACGACCAGTAGGGAGTGTGTTTTCACAGTTGGCTTAATCAACAATATGAGTCGTATTGCCGCAAAATTTAATAACCTCAAAACTGCCGGACGCAAAGGGTTTATTCCTTTCGTAACCGCGGGCGACCCGGACATTGAGACCTCACTCGCTATCGTCCTGAAACTCGCCGAAATGGGAGCGGACGTGATCGAACTCGGCGTACCGTTCAGCGACCCGATGGCCGACGGGCCGACGATCCAGCGGTCGTCACAGCGGGCTCTCGACGGCGGCACGACGTTGAAAGGCGTTTTGCAGCTTGCCCGCGACCTTAGAAAACAGAGCGATGTGCCACTCGTTCTGTTCAGCTATTTTAATCCGATTCTGCGATTTGGGATCGACGAATTTGTGACCGCAGCGGCAGAGAGCGGCATCGACGGAATTTTACTGACCGATGTCATCGAGGCCGAGGCGGCCGAGCTTTCGCGGCGGTTTGCCGTAAAAAACATCGACCTGATATCGCTCGTCGCGCCGACAACGACGGACGACAGGTTACAGTCGATCTGCGGGACGGCACGTGGATTTATTTACGCCGTTTCGCGCGCAGGTGTGACCGGTGCGAGACAGGATACGAGTTTGACGGCCGAAGAACTCGTCGGCCGCGTGCGAAAATTTACCGATCTGCCGGTCGCCGTCGGTTTCGGGATCTCGACCGCAGAACAGATCGCCGACGTGTGCCGATATGCGGACGCGGCGGTCGTCGGTTCGGCCATTGTTGCCGAGATCGAACGCGCAGGATCGCCGGCAGATGCAGTAAAGAACGTCGAATCTTTAATTAGGCGACTGCTGCCTCAGTTTGCAAAAGACGGCATTGAAATCTAAAGTTAAAAGTTTGCATCGCTCGCAAGGTAACAGCATATGTTGATCGTAATGAAATCCGGCGCGACGTCGTCGGAAATAGAAAAAGTACTTGAAACCATCGAAACGATTGGCTTCCGCGGGCACGCGCTGCCCGGCGAGAACCGGACCGCCATCGGCGTGACCGGCAATCAAGGTGCGGTCGACCCGACGCATTTTGAAAACATGCCCGGTGTCGCCCAGGCGATCAGGGTTACACAGCCGTATAAGCTGATCTCTAAAGATCTCAAGCCCGAAAAATCGATCATCAATGTCGGCACCGGAACCATTGGCGGCAGCGAGCTGGCGATGATCGCCGGTCCGTGTGCGATCGAGAGCCGCGAACAGCTTTTCGCGGCGGCCGAGATCGTCGCGGCAAGCGGCGCCAAATTCTTTCGCGGCGGTGCGTATAAGCCGCGAACTTCGCCCTACGCTTTTCAGGGAATGGGCGAGGATGGAGTGAAGATGCTCGCCGACGTTCGCGACCAATATGGTTTGAATATCGTCACCGAGGCGATGGACGAAAGCGGCGTCGACGCTGTCGAAAAATACGGCGACTGCATCCAGATCGGTGCCCGCAATATGCAGAATTTTTCGCTTTTGAAATATGTCGGCAAAACCCGAAAGCCCGTCCTGCTAAAACGCGGAATGTCCGCAACGCTCGACGAATTTCTGCTCGCCGCCGAATATATCATGGCCGAGGGCAACTACGACGTCATTCTCTGCGAACGCGGCATCCGCACATTCGGCAGCCACGCCCGAAACACACTCGACCTGTCCATCGTACCGGCGGTCAACCGTGCCAGCCACCTCCCGATCATCGTCGACCCGTCGCACGGGACCGGCCATAACTATATGGTCACGCCGCTAGCACGTGCCGGCGTCGCCGTCGGTGCCGACGGCCTGATCATCGAGGTCCACCCACATCCGGAGCAGGCACTCTGCGACGGGGCCCAGGCGATGACCCCCGGACAATACGTTGAGCTCTTTGCCGAAGTGGTAGCGTTGCATAAGGTTATGGCCGACACCTCGCGTCGTAAACTTTTTATCGAAGCTGAAGAATTCGTAGTGGAGAACCACCGCGAAACTCTTAGCAAATTGGCAAAGTCATAGAAGCTAAACCTATTTACGTTCGTTTTTATCGGAAAAAGATCCGCATACGTTCCCGAAACGTATGCGGATCTTTTTATTACTCCTGTTCGGTGCTTTTTGCCTATTTTACCAAACGGAGTTTCATCAAACCATAAAACTGTACATAACAACTGATCATCGCCGCGATTATCAACCCGGTCATCGGGACGAATTTCAGCATATCCGGCATCAGGACACCGACGCTCTTTTGAAATCCGACGCCCAGCAGCAGGCCGAACGCAGCGATGATGCCGCGTCCGCCGAGCCACATTCCGAATGACGGCGGTTCAGACTCTGACGGCAGGAAGTAGGGCAGCACGAGCACCATCAGCGTTGTGACCGACAGCAAAAATGTGTCGAAGGCAAAGAACTCCGCTGAACGCCCTAATTCCAAAGCCAGAAAAAACAACACGAACGTCGTGTCCAGTGAAAAACTATCGGCAAGGTTGATCCGCTTACTTCGTGTTATGTGCATATATCTAGTGATCTGTGTCTAAATGTCCAATCGATGCCGCTTTCCTATTTCTGCTTGCTGAACTGTTTATATGCGACGCGGAAAAGTTCGGACAGAGCATTAGCCGTGTCGGGCGACAGATTTCGGTCAGCCCTCAGGTGGGCCTCGACGATCTCCGGCGTTTCCTCGTGCGGATAATAGATGACCGGTTCCACCGCGCCCTCGGCGTGCGACATCAGGCGGTCGACCGGCATATCGAGCCACTGCGAGAGTCGCGCGATATTGTCGGCGTCAGGGCGGCCTGTTCCATTCTCAATACGCGAGAGCGTCGAAGCAGATACATTTGTTACATCCGCTACGTCACGTAGGCTGAGTTTCAGCTCTTCGCGATGCCTTTTGATTGCACGGCCCAATTCCACCGTGTTGATTAAGCTTTCATTTTTGAATCCCATTTTCTTTTTTTTCCTCCATGAATATTTCGTGCCAAGACTGCACGAGCCATTGCATAGATAAAACATAACACAAGTGTTTTTTGATTGCAACACCTCGTTGCACACTTGCAACTATAAAAATAATTTGGTACATTGTTGCATGGCTGCAACGTAGCGAATCTTCGCGGGGCTGCCATTGATAACTAATACTGAGTCGTGACGGCCTGATCACGGCGAACAGAGGTTAAACCGAAGCAGCGTTCGGCTCCGCCGGCAGGCGAGACGGAGCTATAAGAAAAACTCTTCGGGTTGATCTGGGAACACAATAGGAGAAATTTACATGAAACAGACAAAGAGCAACGAAACGAACATCTTGGCGTCCGAACCGACCGTGATCGATGGACCGATCGATAATGTACTCGATTTTTCGTCAACCCTGCGCGAACTCAAACGCAGCGTCGACCCCAACCTCATTCGCCAGCGTGCCGCCAGACGCGACCGCAACGGCAACGTTCATATGGTCGATTACGTCGAGTGGCACACGGTCGCGGACATCCTGGACGAAAACGCCTCAAATTGGGGCCACACCATCAAGGATATTCGCGCGATCGGCGAGATCGTCACGATCACCGTTGCGATCACGGTGGACGGCGTAACCCGCGAGGGTATCGGCACGGGCCGAGCAGACAGCGAGACCGGCATCAAAAAGGCGGAGCACGATGCCCTCAAGCGTGCGGCAGTAAAATTTGGTATCGCCCGCGAGCTCTACAAACGCGAATTTGACACCGTGGACAGCGAGATCGTCGCTGACGCAGTAGTTGCAACTGAATCTCGCAATTTCAGCGATCCGGTCGCAAAAAGCCTGGGTGATATGGTGACTGCCAAACAGCTCGGGATGATCAGGGCGATCGCACGCGAAACCGGCGTCATTGCCGACGCCGAATGTTCGTCGTTCCTCGGATGCCGTGTTGACGAACTCTCAAAGCGTGCAGCGTCCGACCTCATCGAGCATCTGCAGAGTTTACAGCGAAACGCCGGTGCCGCAGCCGCGGTGCCGATGCGTCGGGCAGGTTGAACCCTGCCGGCTGTGTCAGTTGTTTTGGGCTGTGATTCGATCCGTCCGGCTTTTACTCCATGAAGCAGGAATCCTCTCACGCACGGCCCAAAACACCATCGCCCACGAAACACACGAAAGGCACGAAATAAGAAGAAGATTTCTTTTTTTCGTGCCTTTTGTGTGTTTCGTGGGTAATCTCTTATTCTCTCGTGCCGGTGAACGGGAGTGGGTCGGGGACGATCGGAGCTGAGATCGTGCCGCTCATGGCGTCGCCGTCGACCTTTCCGGATATCGCAAATTCGATCGGTTGGCCCTGCATTTCGGCGTTTGCCGTGGCCGAGAGTTTGTTGCCGGACACTTTGCCGTCGGTGATCTTGCCGTTCCCCAGCATTGTTTCCAGAACACCTGTGATACTGTCTCCGTCTTGCTCAAGCTTGAGCGAAACCGGCAACTGCTGGCCCTGGAAATCAATATTGAGAGCCCATTCCCCGCCGACACTTGC
>JAYVUD010000513.1:0-3129 GCA_043788335.1 Chloracidobacterium sp.
GCGGAGACCCGAGGCCACGGTTGCGGCGTTCTCAAATTCGTCAGCAAATCGTTTGCCTTCGTTAAAAGCCCGGACGATCGGAGCACACGTGGCAGATTGGACCGTGACCATGCGGGGGCGTTTTGGGCCGATCCAGCCCATCTGCTCCATCTCGTCAAAGGCTTTCCACATACCGATGAGGCCGGTGCCGCCGCCGGTCGGGTACATGATCACATCCGGAAGCGGAGAGCGGACACTCCTGTCCGCATCGACGGTTCCTCCGGCGAATCTGCCTTCGCTGTCATTCAAGACCGACGAACGGTCGGCCTCGGCGGACACGAGTGTCCGGGCTCCGAACTGCTCAGCAAGCTCGTAACCCATCGTCTTTTTGCCCTCGACACGATATGGTTCCTTGAGCGTCGAAACGTCAAACCAGCCCTCGGCGTCCTTGCGTTCGGCGACGATCTTGCCGCAGTCCGTGATCAAACCGTCGACGAGCGTGACGTGGGCCCCGGTCTGCTGACATTCGACGATATTCGCCCGAGGCGTGTCGGCCGGCATAAAGATAAACGCTTCCATTCCCGCCTTGGCGGCATACGCTGCCATCGCTCCGGCGGCGTTGCCGGCCGACGGAACCGCAAGCTTTTTGACGCCAAGTTCTTTTGCCATCGAGATCGCCGCCGCCATTCCGCGGGCCTTAAAGCTCTGCGTCGGATTTTGCCCTTCGTCCTTAATGAAGAGTTTGATCGCGACCGGCAGTGTCGCCGCCAGGCGATCGGCCCGGAACAACGGTGTCCAGCCTTCGCCGTGGCTGACGATGTTCGCGTCGTCCTCGACTGGCAGAACCTCGCGATATCGCCAAAGCGTCGACTCGCGTGTTGCCATCGACTCCGGCGTCATCGTCTCGGCCGCCTTTTTGAGGTCGTACCGGACGAGCAGCGGCTTGCCGCAGGCGGTGCAGAGATTTTGCAGTGTCCGTGCTTCATGACGGAGACCGCAGAGGGCACATTCGAGATGGGTTACGTTCATAGTGATTGTCACTTTTTCAAAAAGAACTCGGTGAGTAGATTGATCATCGCCGTGACGCCAAGCGAGATCCCGCTGTTTTTAGCATCTTCGCGCCACGTGTATCCGGCAGGATACCACGCCTTGCGGGCGATCAGGTTCGATGAATATGTGCCGACGAGTTGCGGCACGCCGATCGTACGCTTGCCGTTCGAGGTCCGGGCAGTCACCGTCGAATATAGTGCGTTGGCGATCCGCGAACCGACGTCACGCTTACTGCTGCGGTAATAATGGCTGTCCAGTTTGAAAGCTTCGTCAAGGCCGTAAATGAATGTAGTCTTAATCACGTTCTTGCCAAAATTCGACGCAAATCGCTTGCCGAACCCCGAGGTGGATCGTCCCCATTCTTTCGGGCTGTTGGCAATGGTTCCGAACCCGGCACCTGCCGCCATTCCAACCCAGGCGAAGGGCCCGACCGCGTCGTTGACGTACCGCTTGAAGCGCTTGTCCGCGTTAGGACGGACATACTTAGTCTGTCCACTGGTTGCCGGCGCAGACGTTTGGCCAGGCACAGCGTTGAATAGACAAAAAAACGCACAAAATAGCAAGATTATGTTTTTCATAAACGATCGATTCGAGGACAACGTTTCTTTAGATTCACTTTGCGAGCATTGGTTTCAACGTCTTATAAACATTATCGGTCATTATCATTTCACCTTCGGCGTTCGGATGGATGCCGTCTGCCTGATTGAGTTCTTTTTTCAGAGCAACGTTCTCGAGCAAGAACGGCAGGAATTCTGTTTTATGCTCAGTCGCAAGGTCCGGGAAAAGAACGCTAAATTCGCGGCCGTATTCCGACCCGGTCGTGGTCGGAGCCAGCATTCCGCAGAGCAGTACGCGGACGTTTTTAGCCTTGGCTCGGCGAATGATAGTGTCGAGGTTCGACTTGATCTTTGCGGCCGGAACGCCGCGCATTAGATCGTTGGCACCGAGTTCGAGGATGATGATCTTGATATTCTCCATCTCGAGAACCCAATCGATCCGTTCGAGGCCGCCGAGCGTCGTATCGCCCGAAACGCCGGCGTTGACGACTTCGAGATCGTAGCCGTCGGCCTTTAGCTTTTCCTGCAATAGATATGGATAAGATTCCTTTTCGAGCAGTCCGAACCCGGCTGTCAGACTGTCGCCGAAAGCCACGATCTTCGGCTTATTTGAGATGATCTGTGGAACAGCGATCGGCTTGATCGCGGCGTTCGAGCCCACATTGCCCTTGCCGCCGCACGACATTACCAGTGCTGTGATAAACGTGAAACTAATGAGTACTGAAATTCGAATAA
Organism: Chloracidobacterium sp.; assembly: GCA_043788335.1. Taxonomy (GTDB): domain Bacteria; phylum Acidobacteriota; class Blastocatellia; order Pyrinomonadales; family Pyrinomonadaceae; genus OLB17. The sequence goes on from JAYVUD010000513.1 coordinate 2,322, forward strand.
TATAACGCATTTGATAACCGGTACTTGTACGCCGGCGGGCAACTGAAGGGTGCAAGATTATTTGAGCCTTTTTACTTGCGTTTGGCAAGCCGCTGTAATTCGGGCATTACAAATACTACCGTTGGCGGCGATAAGATAAGATTTAAGCATGATCGAACTCAAGAATGTAACCAAGACCGTCCGTTCAGGTTCCGACGACCTGACCATACTTGACGATGTCTCCGTGTCGATACCTGACGGACAATTTGTGGCGGTCACCGGAGCCTCCGGCAGCGGCAAGTCGACATTGCTCGGGCTGATCGCCGGCCTCGACGAACCATCGTCAGGGCGTATTTTCGTCGACGAGGACGAGATAACCAATCAACGCGAAGACAAACTCGCTCAGATCCGTAGCGAAAAGATCGGGTTTGTTTTCCAGTCGTTTCACCTTATCCCGAGTCTGACCGCGTACGAGAACATTTTGATCCCGATGGAGATACTCGGCCTCGCAAATGCCCGCGACCGAGCTCAGCGGCTATTGGATGCGGTCGACCTGACAAATCGCGGCCACCACTATCCGCCCGAACTCTCGGGCGGCGAACAGCAGCGTGTTGCGATCGCGAGGGCTTTTGCCAATTCACCGAAATTTCTGCTTGCCGACGAGCCGACCGGCAATCTCGACTCTAAGAACGGCGAGCACATCTTCGAGCTGATGACCCAACTGCACCGCCAAAACGATGTCACGCTCGTCCTGGTCACGCACGACCATGCTCTTGCCGAAAAGGCACAGCGGCAGATCGTTTTACGTGACGGGCGGGTGCTCACCGAC
>JAYVUD010000514.1:0-7415 GCA_043788335.1 Chloracidobacterium sp.
TGAAAAAAGTATGAACGGATAATGAAGTACCTTTTTTTATACTAAACAGTGACTATCCGAATTTATGCAATACTGCGTTTGACGCTGAACCATTACAAAATGACCCCGACCCGATCGCGGTAGTCTGCTGCACCGACCGCGTCCGTCATGAGTTCGAATCGGGGTGTCAAAAAACGATATCAAGTCGGATTGGGCAGACGGGCTCGCAGACTTTGCCAACGCAAGAAGACCTTACCTTTTGCATTCATTTATGCTTGTTTCCAGAACCCCAAGGATGTAGTATTACCGGTGGAGGTATTACTAATGAGAGTTACATCTAAAGGTCAAGTGACCATCCCGATAGAGGTTCGTCAAAAGCTCGGAATTTTTGCCGGATCCGAAGTCGAATTCGTCCTTAGCGGCGAATCTGCAAGCCTCATCAAGGGAAAGCCAAAGAACGGCCGTCCGACGCGAGGCGACGAAATCGTTGCACGCCTCACAGGCAGAGCCACCGACAGAGGTTTGACAACGGATCAGATTATGGCGATGACGCGAGGTGAGAATTGAGCGTCACACTGGTTGACAGTAATGTCTTGATTGACTTGTTGACGCAGGATGTCGTTTGGTACGAGTGGTCAGCAAACGCTATCAAAAGTGCGGCAAACGAATCGGCACTTGCGATCAACGCGTTGATCTATGCCGAGGTTTCGGCGACATTTAGAACTATCGACGACCTGGATTTCGCTCTTCCCGAAAGCCACTATCGAAGACTACTGCTTCCATACGACGCGGCATTCGCTGCCGGACGGGCTTTTGTGGAATATCGCAAGAGCGGCGGGGCACGCACGTCACCTCTTCCCGATTTCTACATCGGAGCCCACGCCGCCGTCGCCGGCTTTCGCCTGCTGACTCGCGACGCCCGACGGTACCGCACGTATTTCCCTTCGGTTGAGTTGATCGCCCCGTGACGCCCGTTTTCGATATTTATTAGCCGGCGTGGTATTCAAATGTGTGATATCGACGCCGACGCCGACGGAGAGTCGGCCGGGCGTTTGGACCTTTACGAGTATGCGAGCCGCGGCCAACTCCATCAAACCGATCATCTTCGTCGTCGCCAATACATCCGCGTAGGTTTCATCGGCGAATGTTCCGTTGAAATCCTTTACCAGCGAATGTGCGGTATCATTTTCGGTCACCACCGCCGAAACCTGTTCCATTTCTCCTATTTCAATCATACCTATTCCGCTAGAACCTTTTCGCCGCTCTGTGACAGCTGATAGCCGTGGAGAAGGGTTTCGGTCAGGACAAGACAATTGTCTTGTCAGCCCAGGGCTTTATTCCGGCGAGCACCGATTCGAGGGAATCTTTTGTAATGGCGGCGTCATAGTCAAGCTGGAGGCCGGTCCAGAAATATTCCGACATTCCGAAAAACCGCGACAAACGCAGGCCGGTGTCGGGCGTGACTGCACGGACACCGGATACAATCTCGCCGATGCGCCGCTGCTGGACGCCGATCTCTTTTGCCAGACGGTATTGAGTTATGCCCATCGGTTTCAGAAATTCTTCCAATAGAATTTCGCCGGGGTGCGGATATGGTACCTTACGCATAAGACTCTCCTTTAGTGGTAATCGACGATTTCGACGTTCGTGGGACCTACCGGCTCCCATTTGAAGCAAACCCGAAACTGGTCGTTTATAACAATGCTAAACCCTCCAACGCGCGCCCCCGTCCGGGGTTCGAGCCTGTTTTTTCACAGCGTAGTTTTTCAATGGTCAACGTCAATATTTCGAAGCTCGAATTTGATACGATCTCGTTTTCGCGGAATCGGTCCAGATGCCTGTAAAGATTTCGTCACTTAAGTGACCAGAAATTAATCCGCCGTCGATGTATCTATGACTTACGCCAGTATTCGGATTTTCGGCAGTGTCGACCATAATACGCTCAGTCAATTCGACCTTCCCGTCGGCCAACGTGCCGAGTAGCGGAATTCCTATCCCGTATTTCAAGTAGGCGTAGATTCCATTAACCTCGCCGTTTCCGAAATTTCTAATAAGCATGATGAACGGACTAGAGCCATTGACGTTTCCTTTGAACAGTTGCGGAAGGCCATTTGACCGAAACTTCGAAATATCCGGACGTCCTATGCCGAATACGGCAAGTCCATATTCGTTTAGGAAGCGTTTGAACTCACGCAAGTCAAACCGAACGTACATATCGATACCGTCAAATTTCTCATTCTTCGTGAGACAATTTTCGCCGTCGATGAAAATCGAATTGCCCTGAATATAGAAATCTTCGAGTTTGTCAACCTCGATCGAACCGAGCGGCCCAAGCCTCGCTTCTCGTTCGGCAAGCTTGATTCTAAGCGTTACTTCGCGACGAAATTTGGCGGACCGTTTCCCTATGACACGTTTCGAAAAGGCCTGAAAGCCAGTCGGAGTGAACAAATCTCTCAGGTCAATACGGTCGCCGTTGACAGGATTAAAGGTGTAGTATCGGTGCCAATATGCACAAGTCATCCACAGCTTGATTCAACGAACCCGACCGAGAGTTTTTGACGATCATTTGAGTATATTTTTCCGCTAATTTCGGTTTTCCCACCGTAGATTGTGCCGTCATCTATGGAAACCGACCCAAAGGGGTCCTTTGAATTGCGTTCTGTGAGTAAAGCGAGTTCACTTAGCTGTAGCAGTTGGTTTATTCTTTTGGTGGCTGGTTTGTTAGGAAATCCCACAAAGATAGGAAACGAAAAGTCTTTCCCTTTTCGCACCGTGCGGACGGCGAAGTATCCTGATTGAGCGAACGTCGTTAGCCCAAGAACGATGACAAGCAAAAATGCACCGAGCCTCTTCATGGACATATTATGTCTCAATAATCGATACTCGGCTACTATTTTTTCGGAAAGCGTCCAAGGCACCTTATGTCGGTCACTTCCGCATAGCGCACAGAACCTTTTCACCACGCGGCGAGAGGCGATAGCCGGGCCGGAGGCTTTCGGTCAGGCCGAGGGCTTTTAGTTTGCGGACCCAGGGTTTGAAGTGCGGGATGTCGAGGCCGATCTGTTCGGCGAGGACCGCGGCGTGCGTGTTTGGCTGGTCGTGGATCATTTGCAGATACATTCGCGTCCAGTTTCCGCGTTGGCTGTCGGCGTCGAGTTTGCGAAGCTTGGTAATAATGTCGGCGATCTCTTCGGATGAGAGTTCGGCGTTTTGCCGCAGTTCTTTTCGCGGGTCTTCGCCGGCAAAACTGACGGCGATGCGATAGATCTCGGTGACCTCGCCCTCGCGGTCTAAGAGTTGGGCGAGCAGATCCTTTTTCCTTTCAAAACCGGCGGCTTTGGCATCCGCCTCGGTTATCTTGCGTTCGGTAACCACGTCGACGCTGCCGATCGCCAGCACACCACGCTGGGTCATCTGCGTTCCGCCGGCCTTGACGCCGGGCTTTTTCCAGCGGCGAAAGATGAGCGAGATCTCGCCGGCTTTGATCCTGTCGATGATGATGTTCTTGATGAGCATTTGATTCGTGCTTCGCACTCATGCGGACAGGAGTGTCCGCGCTCCACCGCCGCTGATCGCGTTGAATATCGGTATATCGTCGACGCCGGCAAAAGTTTTGAGCTCCAACTTTAGTTGGCTACCGCTCGGGGGTGATGCCAGCTAAAGCTGGAACTCAAAACTAGATCAAATACGCCGAAGCTCAGCAGACCTATGGCAGTTGACCGGTCGCTCGCCATTAGAACCAGCTCTTTTTGCCTCCGAACAGGCTGCCCAACACGCCGCGGACGATCTGGCGGCCGATGTTGGTGCCGACCGAACGGGCGGCGCTCTTCGCAAACGATTCGACGACGCTTCCGACCGCACTCGGGGTTTTAGATGCACGGGCTTCGGCCTTGGCGGCCTCACCTTCGGCTTTGGCGGCAGCCTCGGCATCGGCGGCGGCCTGCTGTTCGGCCTGCTTGGCCAGCGAACGGACCTGGAGCATCTCAAACGCCGACTCGCGGTCGATGGCGTTTTCATAGACGCCGGCGACGAGTGAATTGGCGATCAGCTCCGCACGCTGTTCGGGCGTGATCGGGCCGATATGCCCGACGGGCGGCACGACAAAGGCGCGGTCGACGATCGTCGGAATCCCCTTGTCGTCGAGCGTCGAAATGAGCACCTCGCCGACGCCGAGTTCGGTAATGACGGTTTCGGTGTCGAGTTTTGGATTAACGCGAAACGACGTCGCGGCGGCCCTGACGCCCTTTTGCTCCTGCGGCGTGTATGCCCGCAGGGCGTGCTGGACACGGTTGCCGAGCTGGGCCAGAACCTTTTCGGGAATGTCCGCCGGATTTTGCGTGACGAAATAGACGCCGACGCCCTTCGAACGGATCAGCCGGACGACCTGCTCGACCTTGTCGATCAGAGCCTGCGGTGCATCGGCGAACAGCAGGTGAGCTTCGTCAAAAAAGAACACGAGCTTTGGCTTTTCGAGATCGCCGGCCTCGGGCAGAGACTCAAAAAGTTCCGAAAGCAGCCACAGCAGGAAAGTCGCATACAGCTTTGGCGCGTTGATCAGTTGATCGGCGGCGAGCAGATTGAGCACGCCTTTGCCTGCGACGGTCTGCATAAAATCTTCGAGCTTAACGGCCGGCTCGCCAAAGAAACTATCGCCGCCCTGTTCGTCGATCTGCAGCAAGCCGCGTTGAATGGCACCGACCGACGCCGCCGAAACGTTGCCGTATTTGGTCGTCATCTCGCTCGAGTTTTCGCCGACATACTGCATCAACGCCTGAATGTCCTTGAGATCGAGCAGCATCATGCCGTTGTCGTCGGCGTACTTAAAGGCGATCGACAAAACGCCCTCCTGCGTGTCGTTGAGTTGCAGCAGGCGGGCGATGAGCAGCGGGCCCATCTCCGAGATCGTCGCCCGCAGCGGATGGCCCTGCTTGCCGAAAACATCCCACACCGTCGCCGGAAATTGTTCAAACGTCGGCGTGATGCCGAGCAGTTCATTTCGGGAATCGACCTTTGGGTTGCCGCCGCCGATCTGGGTGACGCCGGTCAGGTCCCCCTTGATATCGGCCATAAAGACCGGCACGCCGCGAGAGCTAAACCCCTCAGCCAGTCGCTGCAGCGTGACCGTCTTACCGGTTCCGGTCGCGCCGGTGATCACACCGTGGCGATTGGCCATATTGGTCAATAAATAGAATTCGTTTGCGTCTTTTTTTGCTACTAAGATAGGTTCGCTCATAATTTATTTGCAGTTAAAAAGTTAAAAAGTTAAAAAGTGAAAAGGTGGAAAAGGGTAAAAGTAATAGTCCATCGGACCGACAACTTTTTCACTTTTTCACATTTACCCTTTTTCGGCTTTCAGCATTTCTCGTACTTCCAATTTCGGCGTTTGCCCTCGGCGAGCCATTCGATGGTTGTTGCCGTGCGTTTTTCGCGGGTCGCATCGGTTTTGGCATCTGTGATCCACTGGACATATTCTCTTTTGCACCCGTACGTAAAGTTATTGAACGTCTCGGCGGCCATTTCGTTTTTGGCGAGTGCCTCGAGCAAAACGTCGGGTACTACGACCACTTTCTGCTCGGCCGTCGGTCTCGGCTTTTCGACCTTGATGCCGTCATCGTTCAGTTTCATCGCGTCGGCGATGAGCTTTTTCATCGTCGCATCGTCCGGCAGGTCGGCGAGCGACCTGATCTTGCCAAAGCTGCCCATCGCCGTTTTCTCGGCCGGAAATGCGTTTTCGTCGAGCAGTTTCTGCTTCCAAAAATTGAATGCACAATGCTCTTTGAACGACGCCATCGAGCACATCATCCCCTTGTAGTCGAAATGCGGAAAGCTCCATTTTTTCGTCTCGACCACGTCGGGGCAAACCTCGTGCACCAGGTTCCGTAGGTGACTGAGGATCGGTTTTGCAAAATCCTGAGCCTTGTCGATATATGCGTCGATAAATGGGTCGGTCGTTGGCATAGCGATAATATACTCCAGAAATACGGCCCGTGTCAGTAGCCCGCACGTAAGTAAGGGCTCAAGTCAGAGTCTCCGTCCCGTCAGTCAAACCCTAGTAGTTCATTTCACGGTCATCAGCACGGTTCGCTCCCGCGGGCCGTCAAATTCGCACAGGTAGACGCCCTGCCACGTGCCGAGCAGCAATTTCCAGTCGTCGAACGGCACAGCCACGCTCGAACCCATCAGAGACGATTTGATATGAGCGTCAGAATTGTGTTCATAGTGCCGAAAATGTTTGTCAAACTGCGGTATCAGACGCTCGAGAAAGCCGAGCATGTCGCGCTTGACGTCCGGGTCGGCGTTCTCATTTATGGTCAGGCCGCAGGTCGTGTGTTGGACGAAAAGCGTACAGATGCCCTCGCCCGTCGAATTTGTCCGAACAAACTCATCGACCTCGGCCGTGATGTCGATCATCTCGTCGCGCTTGGTCGAGTCGACCTTGATCGAGTGCATTTTTCGTTCCTCCAATGCCTGTGCGGGCTGATTTCGGTTAGTATAACAAAAAGAACTACTGTTTGCGGACACCGAACTGCCGACGCGATCGATGCATCAAACAGTATGTCCTACAATCGCAAATTTGCCTGAGGAGCCTTTCCTATGTTCAAAATATCCAGTCTTTTATTGATCGTCATAACCACTGCCATTCTTGCCGCAACCGCCATCGGGCAGAATAAATACGAGGGTTATTCGCTCTCGGTCGAGGCCGATGTCGGCGGTGCGTGCCCGATGCGGTATTTGCCATCGTCGGGTGCGGGCAACGCGGTCGACGTGTTTGTCGCCGGCACAAATCTAACGACAAAAGCCTCCGGAATCACGGCATGTAACGGCGCGACCGTTCGCGGCAGCAATGTCGTGACCAACGGCGACGGACGCTGGTGTTTTCAGGGGCCGGAACCGATGTACGAGATCCGTCAGACGACCGGAATGTCGCTGCTCTGGTACCCGATCACCGAGAATACGGGCTTTTACAACGTCAAGGATTTTCGGCCCGTGACACGGTCGGCGGACGGAAAATACAGCTTTAGCGAGCCCGCCGACTACACCAAAACGATCAAAAACGCCGTCAATTTTATCGCGACGCGCCAGGGCGGGACACTGCGGTTTCCCGATGGCGACTATGTCGTCGGCACCATCGACGGCAATCGCCGCGACTCCGCGTACCAGGCGATCACGCTGCCGTCGGGCATCAATATCGTCGGTGCGGGTTCGAACGCGTCGATCGCCAATTCGAACCTGCCGTGGCGTCTGAGCCCGACGCGCATTCGCCTGCGAAATCCGAATCAGACCATCTTTCGCATCGGTGGATGCACCAACCAAGTGACCGTCAAGGATCTCGAACTGCAGGGAAACTCGGCAGTCTTTGGCGAAGCAAACCGCGATTCGACCGGCACATACGGCATCGAGGGTCTCGGCAAATGGGTCAAGGACGCCCGCACCGG
>JAYVUD010000515.1:0-15380 GCA_043788335.1 Chloracidobacterium sp.
CATTCCGCGGCGTTTATGTTTCCAGTGGATTGACAACGGTCGGCAATGTAACGGGAAATACGATCGGAAGCCAGTCGGCGACGGGTAGCATTACTTTCACATCCAATTCGGGAAACAACTCCGATGTGTACGGAATGTATAATTTCAGTCTTAGCAACTGGACGTCGAACAATAATACGGTAGGAGGTATTACAGCCTCCAACTCGAGTACCGGAGCATCAAGTATTTACGGTCTTCGCTGCAATACGGGCACGAGCGTAACTTGGACGGCTCTGAACAACACGGTCGGTGGTTCGGTGGCGAATTCACTTAACTCGACAACGATGAATACCGCAAGTATCGTGCAGGGCTTCAGAAGTGATACTCCTATAGCGACGCTGACATCTAACACGGTCCAGAATATGACGGCTGCCGGCGGAACCGGAACGACTACTTCTACTTCGGTCGCAGGTATGGTTTTTGTTTCGACGACACCCAATAACACCCTCTCGCGAAACACGATTGCTAATCTCAGCAATTCGAGTGCTACTGATGCCGTAACCGTCACTGGTATCCAGTACACCGCTTCGTCAGGAACCAACCTGGTCGAGCGAAATCTTATCTACAACCTGTCGACTGCAAGTAACAGCACCTCGGCGGAGATCAACGGTATTCGCGTAGCCGGCGGAACGACGACATATCAAAACAATATGATCGCCATCGGCAATGCTACGACGAATGCTATCGGCACGGGCACGACGGCTGGTATCAACGGTATCAATGAGCCGCTCGGCACCGATATTTTTTACAACAACAGTGTGTTGGTTCGCGGTGCTCCGACAGGAGGTGGCGGCCCGTCATTTGCCTTTAACAGCACACAGACGTCCAATACGCGAAACTTTAGAAACAACATCTTCTACAATGCCCGCAGCAACAGCGGTGCAACCGGTAAGAACTATGCAGTTCGCGTTGGTGGTTCGAGTACTCTGCCTACCGGATTAACGATGGATTTCAATGACTATTTCGCAAATGGGTCGGGTGCGGTGTTCGGCTTCTTTAATGGTGCTGACGTTGCAAGCCTCGCCGCTTGGAAGACTGCTGTTGGACTCGACGCAGCCAGCGTAAACGTCGATCCGCTCTTTGTAGCACCGACAAATGCAACTCCGGATCTGCATGTTTCGCAGTCCAGCCCGATGATAAATGTCGGAACCACGATCGCGGCGGTCACGAACGATTACGACAACGATTCGCGTCCGCTGTACAGCGTCTACGACATCGGGGCGGACGAGGTCGTCGATATTACGGCACCTGATACGTCGATCACACTGAGTCCGGCGAACCCAACTAGTAGCTCGTCGGCATCGTTTACGTTCACCGGAACGGACATCGGCGGATCGGGTCTGGCGAGTTTCGAATGCAAGCTTGACGCTGGAGCATTCGCCGCTTGCAGCTCCCCTCAGAGTTACGCCGGTCTTACTGATGGATCGCATAATTTCCAAGTTCGGGCTAAGGACGGAGCCGGGAATACAGACGCGACTCCGGCAAGCTTTACCTGGGTGGTCGACACAATCGCACCGGATACGGCTATCCTGACGAATCCTAGCGATCCGACGAACAGTACGTCTGCCACCTTTACGTTCAGCGGAACGGACGCGGGTGGAACCGGCGTCAACGGCTTCCAGTGTCAGATCGACGGTGGGGCGTACACACCTTGCACCTCTGCGACGACTTATAATTCGCTGACCAACGGTCCGCATACCTTTAACGTGCGGGCGATCGACAACGCGGGCAACACTGACGCGTCGCCTGCAACCTTTACGTGGACGATCGACACAATCGTTCCGGATACGACGATCGTGACGAATCCGTCGAATCCGTCGAACAGCAGTTCGGCAACATTCACGTACAGTGCGACGGGCTTTGCTCCGACTGCTGTTTACTCATACGAATGCAGCCTCGATGCGGCGACGTTTACCGCGTGCTTGTCTTCGGGCATCACGTATACGGGTCTTGCCGACGGTTCGCATAACTTCCAGGTGCGGGCGACCGACGCGGCGGGGAATGTAGACGCGACGCCGGCGACTTACACTTGGTCGATCGATACGGTTGCTCCTGTGATCACACCGTACACGCCGTTGGGTGTTGGGGTACCGGCGACGGCTCAGAGCTTTACGGTTATTGCGTCGGACAATGTGGCGTTGGCAAGTGTCAGTGTCGTTTACTCGGTCAATGGTGGTGCTCCGGTTTCTGCGGCCTGTGTTTTGAACACAAATTACGACTGCACGATCCCGGGCCTGGCGTCGGGTAGCGTGGTTACATACGTTGTGACGGCGACGGATACGGCTGGAAACAGTACGTCTAGCCCGACGCCGAACGCAAACCTGTATACGGTGGGTCCGGCGACTGTTCCGGCCGGTACGTACGCAAGTATGGCGCTGGCGGGCGGATCGTCGCTCAGCGGCGATGTGACGGTCACGGGTGATGTGGCACTCGGCGGTATCATCAATACCGGCGGGTTTACACTTACTATCCCGTGCGGCGGCACGATCAGCGGGGCGTCGTTGACCAACTTCATCATCGGCAACGTGCAAAAGGTCTTTTGCGTTACGGGATCGTTCACCTATCCGGTGGGCACCACGACGTCCAACCTGACGAACGCACCGCAGGCGGGACCAGTGACGGCTCCGGTCACGGTCAATGTCACGGCTGTGACGAGCGGGTCGAGCCTGACGGTTTCGTCGACGGATCTGACTCTAATCGGCCTCGATCCAGCAAACTCCGCTTCGCGTTACTGGACGATCACCAAGGCCGGCACGATCACCGCTGATCTGTCGTTCACCTACGATGATGCCGACATTCACGGCGCGGAGGCTAGCTACAAGGTCTTCAAACGTGAACTTGGCACGACCATCGAGGTGACACCGAACAGCGTGGTTCCGGGAACAAATACCGCGACGGTGACGGGCGTTTCGAGCTTCTCGGATTGGGGGATCGGCATTCTGGCTCCGACGGCTGCGGGGGCGACGCTGGGTGGGCGTGTGCTTACGTCGGACGGGCGTGGTATCAGAAACGCTGAGGTGGTCGTGCGGGGCAATTCGTTGCCGCAGCCGATCAGGATGCTGACGGGGCCATTCGGTTACTACTCGTTCGATAACCTCGAGGTGGGCGAGACGTACGTTGTGTCGGTCAAGACCAAGCAATTTACGTTCTCGGTGGCGGACCGCGTGGTCAGCCTGACTGATAACATCTTCGACGTTGATTTTACCGCGTTGCCGCATCAATAGGCCGGGAAGTCTCAAGTCCCAAGGCCCAGAGACAGGAAACAGGTCAGAACCGGGAGCGATAGCGACTGGGTTCTTGCTTCGAGGTTCTCGACCTCTACAACTAGCCAAAGAGCCTTTGCCTTTCGAGGTAAGGGCTTTTTGCTTATGGGTGTGGTATTATTTTGGCGAAAGTTCTGCGAAAATCGATGTCAATCTACGACCGCATCACACCGATAGACCTAAGCGAGATAACGACTTACGAGCTCGCGTCGCGTCCGTCTAAGGTGACGGTCGCCGACTTTGCCGAGGTCACGGCCGAGGACGATTCGCTACATGAGTTTTTAGGTAAATTGCCCAATATTCTGGCGGTGCGATCGATCCGCGAGGTGGCGGCGGCGGTTCGGCGAGCCCGCGAGCTGGGGAAACCAGTCATTTGGGGCATCGGCGGTCACGTGGTCAAAACCGGCCTCGCGCCGATCATCATCGACCTGATGGGCCGCGGATTTGTGACGGCACTGGCGTCTAATGGTTCGGTGCTGGTGCACGACACCGAGATCGCTCTCGCGGGGTTTACGAGCGAGGATGTGGACGCAAGTTTGGGCAGCGGCGATTTTGGCGCGGCACGTGAGACGGGCGAGATACTCAATGCGGCGGCCGTGCGTGCGTCCGGCGACGGCATCGGCCTTGGCGAGGCAATGGGCAGAGAGGTTGCGGCGTTGTCGCCCGCGCACGCCGACAGTTCGCTTCTGTGTGCCGCTTACGCCCGCCGGGTGCCGTTCACCGCTCATCTGACGATCGGAGCGGACATTGGCCATTTTCACGCGTCGGCGGACGGTGCGGCCCTCGGGGCGGCATCGCACACGGATTTTCGCCTGTTCTGCTCGCTTGTTCACGAGATGGATGGCGGCGGCGTGTATATCAATTTCGGCTCGGCGGTGACGATGCCCGAGATATTTCTCAAGGCGGTGACCGTCGTGCGAAACCTCGGCCGCCCGCTCACCGACATCACTACGGCAAATTTCGATTTTATCCAGCATTATAGGCCGCTCACCAACATTGTCCGCCGTCCGGTGGCGAATGGTGCCGGCCGCGGCTACGCGGTCACCGGACATCACGAATTAACGTTGCCGCTGCTCGCGGCACAGATCATCTGCGGTTGACCGGGGTCGACGGCAGCTATTTATTTTATGAAGAATATTGCGATCCTGTTCATTTTCCTTATGCTTACCGCTTCAAGTGCTTATGGCCAACTTCCGTATTCTGAGGACCAGTTTCGGGCATTCGATGCCAAGGGCAACCCGGTCACGATGGCCGATATTATCAAAGCCGCCGGCGGAGCCGACGCCATTTTCCTTGGCGAGCTGCACGACGACCCCGTCGGCCACGCTATCGAGGCCGAGGTTTTTCGCCGCGTTTACGCCGAATACAACGCCGGGCGCAAGGTTACGCTCTCGATGGAGATGTTCGAACGCGATGTCCAGATCATCGTCAACGAATATCTCAACGGTCTGATCACCGAAAAGCAGTTTCTCGACGCCTCGCGTCCGTGGGGCAACTACAAGACGGACTATCGCCCGCTGGTCGAATTTGCCAAGGAGAAAAAGCTCGAGGTTGTCGCCGCCAACGGCCCGCGGCGTTACGTCAATATGGTCTCGCGCGGCGGACGCGACACGCTCAACGGTTTGACCAAAGAAGCCAAGGCGTGGCTGCCGCCATTGCCGTACGGTGAGGCGTCCGCTGCGTACGCAGCCAAGTTCAAGGCTCTGATGGGGCCTTCGCCTGAGGCTCAGATGGGGATAGATAAGATACTTGCGTCGCAATCGCTGTGGGACGCGTCGATGTCGTATTCGGTCTCGCAGGTGTTCAAACGCACTAAAAACGCCATCGTGGTGCACCTCAACGGCGGATTTCACACCGAGAGCCGGCTTGGGACCGTCGAACATCTCCTGAAATATCGCCCCAAAACGCGCGTCATCGTCATTACCATGCTTGCCGAGACGGACTTTAAGACGTTTGACAAAACGAAACACGCCGACCGTGGCGATTTTGTTATCCTTACCGACGCCAAACTGCCGCGAAGCAAGCGTTAGGTTGATCGATATCTGGGCCGGCCCTACGCCGGATGGCCGCCGAAAACCTCACGGTCGGTCAGCTCCGACGGTTGAGCAACGGCCGAAACGATGGTTAACGCGAGCAGGGAAGTCGGTAAGTTGTTCGCGTTTAATTTGCGGGTGTAATGGTGGCTTACGCAAAATCGTTCCAGATGTGGTGATTCCACGTTTGTTAAATTTGCTCTCGGCCCAGTAGCCCCTGGTCAATTTGATCTGCGGTTCGGCGTTTTTCGGCATCAGGACGGTGACGACGTCGTAACGATATTGCATATCGCGAATGCGAAATATCTTGCGGTAGACGCGTGCCGTTCGAGTGATCTGCCGCTGCTTTCGCAGGTCGACGGCGGTAATGACGGGTGCAAATTCATCCGACCGACGCGTTTTGACCTCGACGAAACACAGAATATCGCCCTCGAGAGCGATAATGTCGATCTCGCCGGTGACCTGCACGCCCTTGCTATTGCGGCCGACCGGGACTTTGAAATTTAAGACAACGAGGCGAAATCCTTTTTCGGTGAGATATTCGGCGGCGAGCGTTTCACCCTTTTCCCCGAGCGCGATCGTCGGCCGGTCATTGGCCGCGATCGTTTCCGGGTTGATCGTAAGCAGGTCGTATGTACCCATCGTGAACGGATTATATCAGATCCGGATGTAATGAAGATCCGACGTCCGCGGACGCGGCAGTTTATTGGTCGCCGGCCGGTTTGAAGCACACACGTTGTAGGCCCTTATCGTCTTCCTCGTAGGTAAATCGCCACATCCGACGCCGTGCGTTGCGGCCTTCGCCGGTGTAGACGTCGATGTGTTTGCCGTGGACGGAAACGCCGACGTCGTTACTCTTAAATTCGATTTGGCCGAGGTCGCCCGGCAGGTCGGGAATAGTGACCAAGCTTCCGGCCGGGATAAAACCGGGATCGACCGCCACGGTGTTTGCCTCGAGCGGTTTGTCGTTCGCGTCGAGCGGCGCGTCCGCCTTATGCCATTTTCCGCGATATTCGCCGAGATACCAGCCAAAACGCGTCTTACCCCAACCCTCACCAAACCCTTCGTTGTCGTCGAACACCGTTTTTAAGAAATCCGCGTTAAAACTCTCTTTGCCGAGCCCGCGGATCTCGATCTCGCGGACCTCGCTCGACTTATAGTCTGTCTCAACGGGCGTAAAATAACCCGTGATGCGCCACCCGTTGGAGCAATTTGAGGGTTCGAATGTCGATGCATACCCAGCCTCATCGGCCGCGGGCGGATCGGCAGTGACCGTGCCCGATCCAAAGATCAGGGCAGTGCCGACAGCTATGACCACTAACACAAAAAACGGATAGGATCTATTCATATTGGTGTACCGCAAAAATGCTTCGATGCATCCTAGATCGGGCAGTTTGCCAGACAATTCGATCTGCGGAAGATCCTATCGAACCTAAATGTCCTCGAACGTATCTACTCCGCCTTCTTCTTTTTCAGCGCAAGCCGAGTTCCTGACAGCACTTGTCTGAGCTTATAAATATTGTCTTGATTCCGCCGGAAAGACCGCAGGGCAGTTCGTCGATCCGGGTCGCAAATACTGCTGATCCATGCCTCGCGGTCGTGGGTGAAGATCGCGATTCTCTCACCCCAGCCATCTGATCCCGACCTGCCGGGTCCGGTTTTCAACACGATCAGTGATTTTCGGTTATTGCTGACTTTCCATTGATACCTTGAGGAAAACCCGACGACTAGTTCACGTATCCGGTCCTCGGACAACGGCGTACTAACCCTTATCAGCCTCAGGTTAGCACCCTTCAGAAACATTACCGTAACGATCATCAAAACGGCAATGATACCCGCGATTACGAACGTTGGTAGAATGGCAATTTCCGGCAGCAAGCCAAAGAGTCCGGACAGCAAAAGGATAAGTATTATAAAGAATGGGTAAGAAGCAATATGCCAATGCCCGGACCAAAAATAGGATCTCCTCTCGGCCGGGTCAAGTTGGAGTTTGCCGGTCTCGACGGAACGCTCAATCTGCTCCTTTGTGATATTCACAAACTAAAACGCCGGCTCCTCATATATCCCATACACATCACGCAGTGCCACGCATATCTCCTCGACAGTGGCGTAAGCTGCGACTGCCTCGATGATCGACGGCATCGTGTTTTCGCCGGTCTTAGCGGCGAGTTTGAGCTTTTCGAGCGAATTGGCGACCGCTCCGCCATCCCGGACGGATTTGACGTGTTCCATTCGCAGGAGTTGGTGGTCGCGGACGCCTTCGTCGATCTGCAGGATTTTGTAGGTCGAGTCGCCCTCGTCCATCGCATATTTATTGACACCGACGATGGTCTGTTCACCGCGTTCGACGGCCTTTTGATATTGGTAAGCTGATTCCTGGATCTCACGCTGCGGGAACCCGGCCTCAACCGCCTCGACCATGCCGCCGAAACCGTCGATCTTGTCAAAATACTCAAGACAGCCGTCGATCATTTTTTGCGTCAGCGATTCGACGTACCAACTGCCGCCGAGCGGGTCGACCGTGTTCGCGACGCCTGTTTCCTCGGCGATGATCTGCTGCGTGCGAAGAGCGATCAGAGCGGCGGCGTCGGTCGGCAGAGCGAGAGCCTCGTCGTATGAGTCGGTATGGAGCGATTGCGTCCCGCCGAGCACGCCGGCGAGCGCCTGGATGGCGACTCGGGCAATGTTATTGAGCGGTTGCTGGACGGTGAGCGAAACGCCGGCCGTTTGCGTGTGAAACCGCATCTGCATCGTTCGCGGATTTTTCGCTCCAAATCTCTCTTTCATCGTCCGGGCCCAGATGACGCGGGCAGCACGGTATTTGGCGATCTCCTCGAAAAAGTCGTTGTGAGCATTGAAAAAGAACGACAGCCGCGGCACAAAATCGTCGAGATCGAGTCCACGGTCGATGCCGTACTGGACGTACTCGACGCCGTCGCGGAGCGTGAATGCGAGTTCCTGCAACGCGGTGGCACCGGCTTCGCGGATGTGGTAACCGGAGATCGAGATCGGATTGTACTTCGGAACGTGTTTGGTTGTGTATTCGAACGTATCGATGACCAGCTTCATCGCCGGTTTGATCGGGTAGATCCACTCTTTTTGAGCGATGTATTCCTTGAGAATGTCATTTTGCAGCGTACCCGAGATCTTTTTGAAATCGGCCTTCTGCTTTTCGGCGACGACCAGGTACATTGCCAAAAAGATGGGTGCCGGTGCATTGATCGTCTGCGAGACGGTCACCGCGTCAAGCGGGATTCCGTCAAACAGAACCTCAAAGTCCGCCAGCGACGACACCGCGACGCCGCATTTGCCGACCTCGCCCTCGCTGAGCGGCGAGTCACAATCGAGGCCCATCAGGGCCGGCAGGTCGTAGGCGACCGACAGCCCGGTCTGGCCCTGAGCCATCAGATACTTAAATCGGCGATTAGTCTCCTCAGGCGACGAAAAACCGGCAAACTGTCGCATCGTCCACAGTTTGCCGCGATAGCCGGTCGGGTGAATGCCGCGTTTGTACGGGTATTTGCCCGGAAACCCGACCTCGCTGATGCCCTCGACGTCGGTCTCGGTGTAGAGCCGGTCGACCGGCTCGAGACTGATGCCTTCGAACGAAGCCTTGCGTTCCGGGGTCTTATCCAAAACAGGCTGCAGCGTTTCGCTTTGCCATCGACCAAGTTCAGTTCCCGCGTCAGCCGCGGTTTCGATCACATTTGCCATTTACAATCCTTGTGTCCAGATATTTCGATTCTTTAATGATTTTAGGGTGATAGCAACGCAGTTGCAATTGAGGTTATCCAACGGCGACACCGTTGAGCACTTTTTCGTACAGGGCCTCGGTCTCAGACGCCATGTTTTCGAGTGAAAAATGGTCGACCACCCGCTGCCGGGCGTTTTGGGCGAGCCGTATTCGTCGCTCGCGGTCAGACGCAAGTTCGAGAATTGCGTTCGCCATTGATGCAGGGTCTTCGAGCGGGACGATAACGCCGCTGACGCCGTCCTCGATGATCTCGGACGCTCCCTCGCTGCGTGTTGCGATGACCGGGGTTCCTGATGCCATTGCTTCGGCAATGACCAGGCCAAATGGCTCCGATCGCGCCCCGGAGACAAATATGTCCATTTCGCCGTAGCTTGAGCGTATGTCATCGGTCCAGCCGTCGAGGTCGATTTCGACGCCGAGCTCGGCGATGAGATCGGTGATCTCCCCGAGGTTTCGCCCATCCCTTGATTTATCCTCGCCGACGATAACAAAACGGATGTCGGGCCGCCGCTTGGCCGCCAACGCCGCCGCCCGTACAAATATGTCGAGGCCCTTGATCGGGGCGATATGGCCGACGGTCCCGGCCGTAAAAGGGCGATCGTCACGACGCCGCGAGGCCGAAAAATGGTCGATATCGACGCCGTTGTATATCAAAGCGATCTTTGCGGCCGGGAAGATCGCGTCCTTAACGAGCGCGTCATAAACGGAGCGCGACGGTGCGATCACACCGCTTGCTCGCCTGAGGAGCAGTCTGTGCACACGGCTCATCGGAAACAAAACGTGCCGCGTCAATACAAATGGAACGCCCGAGACCCGCGATGCCTCGGCGGCGATCACATAGTCGCGGGCAATATGAGCGTGGATGATGTCGGCCCCGATCCGACGGGCAAACTTTCCGATCTCAGACGCACTGACAATGTCCGCGGCGTTTCGCATTTTTGAAATGCAAAAATGCTCGTCCGCGTACTGAACCAGCAGCACCCGCATCGGCGACGACGGTTGCAACGCAAAATAGACATCGTGGCCGCGTTCGGCAAGCGAGTTTGACAGATCGACGACGTGCCGCTCACCGCCCCCGATCGAACTTGCCGAACTGATCTGCAATATTCTCATTTAAGCGAACATCTTAGCGCATTTTTGCCTCTCCCGCGGGCCTAGTAATCCGTTCGTTTGAGATCTCTGACCAGGTTCAGGTCATGTGCGTAGAGAACGTTGTCGATGACCCAGCCCGAGGTGCCGCGGACCATTTGGAGAGTGTACTCGGTCTTGTCCGGATCTTTGCACGGTAACGGAAATGCAAATATCGTCAAAAATTCCTTTTCACGCTTTAGCTCGTTCAGAAATAGTTTGTACAGATCGTCCGAAAACCATTTTTTGCGAGCGTCGATCGAGGCTCGCGAAAATCCGATGTTGTGGGTCCGGTGATATGCGTAAAACGCCTTTGCCCCACCGGTCGGCGTGTCATTTTGGGCAAAAGTAGAAGCCGAAAGGAGAGCGATGACCGCTCCCACCAGTGCAATTCGAGTTTTGTTCATAACTTTGATCAGTCCGGTTTCGGTCGGCAAAAATTGCAAAAAACTGCCGCTTACGCATACAATTAGCCAATGAAGCTCCGCCGTATCGACGTTATTTTATCATCATTTTTGCTGTTGTCCTCACTCCAGGGCTGCGGCGGCGTCAGCGATAATGCCATCCGGCCTGCGGCAAATGCAGCAAATTCTAACAGCGAGAAGACCATCTCGACCAAGACGAACGTTGAGGAATTGGGGATGCTCGTAAATATTCCCTACGAGGCCGAAGAAAGCGTTTGGCGCGACTACGCTTCGCAGAAAAAACTGATTGCTGTCCTTAAGTTTTCCGCCGCCGACAGCGACAAACTTGTCGCCGCGGCCACGCGCGTCCGGGCTCCGGAGAGCGTCACGATCCAGAGCGAGCCGTGGTTTCCTGACGAACTGATCGCCCAGGGCGGCCTGAGCGGCGACGTCACACTTAAGGGCTCGTCCTACGCCGCGAACGCATTTTTTCAAGACTCGTTTAACGACGGGCGTATTATCCGCGTCGAAGGTACGACCTATTTCGTCCTCGAACTATCGGCGAAATAGCGTCTAAACTTCATCGTACCGTTTGAGCTTTCGGTACAGCGTCGAAAGGTCAATGCCCAGAATATCGGCCGCACGAGTCTTATCGTCCTCGACCGAGGCAAGTATGTCCCGCACGTAACGGCGTTCCATTTCGTCGAGTGTTGGGCGAAAGCCCTCGCTGTCGCGGATCTCACCGACGATGGTTTGGCCGACCTTCGGCGGTAGATTATCGAGGTCGATATTGTCGGTGCTCAAAATAACGGCACGCTCGATCGCATTTTCCAATTCGCGTACATTTCCCGGCCAATCATAATTGAGCAGAGCCAGCATCGCCTCTTTCGAAACCGGTTTGTCCGGTACGTTTTGCCGTCCTGACGATCGCGACACAAAATGTTTTACGAGCAGGGGAATGTCCTCGCGGCGATTCCTGAGCGGCGGTACGGTGATCTCGATGACGTTGAGCCGATAATAGAGATCCTCGCGAAATCGGCCGCCGGCGACCTCGTCGGCCAGATCCTTATTAGTCGCCGCGAGGATGCGGGCGTCATACTTTTCGGCGATGCTCGACCCGACGGGTGTCACCTCGTGCTCCTGTAGAGCCCGCAGCAATTTCACCTGCAGCGGCAGTGGCATCTCGCCGATCTCGTCCAGAAAAAGCGTCCCGCCCGCCGCCGAGCGAAAATGCCCTTTCTTTTCACTGACCGCACCGGTGAACGCACCTTTTGTATGGCCGAAGAGTTCGCTCTCGAGCAGCGTTTCGGGCAGTGCACCGCAGTTTATCGCCAGAAACGGCTTATCCGCGACGCGGCTGTTGAAATGGATCGAGCGTGCGATCAGCTCCTTACCGGTACCGCTCTCGCCCTGGATCAGTATGTTGGCGGTCGTGTCCGCGACCTTTTTCACGAGCCTCAGAGCCTCGCGCAGTGCTTCGCTCGAACCGACCATTTCGGAAAAGCCAAGCTGTCGTCTAAGTTCGCTCCGCAACACGCGATTCTCCTGAGAGAGTTGGCGATGGGTGACGGCGTTCTTTATCGTTTGCAGTAGCTCTTCGTTAACGAACGGTTTGGTAACGTAGTCATACGCACCTTTTCTCAGCGCCGCAACCGCCGTGTCGACCGATGAAAACGCCGTCATTATGATCACGGCGGAATCTGGTTCGACCGACTTGATCTGGTCGAGCAGCGTCAGTCCGTCGCGGCCCGGCATCTTGATATCGGTCAGCATTACGTCGATCTCGTTTGACGAGTACGCCTCCAGAGCCGATTCGGCACTGTCGGCGGTGACGACGTTGTAGCCGGCGTCACCGAGCAGTTGACGCAGAATGGACCGCATTAACTCTTCGTCTTCGACGACCAAAATAGTTTTTTTAACAGATCTGGACACGGATATCTTCGATTTTTTAGTCTAGCACAAGGTTTTATTGTTTATACTCGTTCGTGATAGCATCAAACAATTAAGTTATTGATTCGATGCGGCTTTTTCAGACTGTCACAGCACTAACGTTACTCATCTGTGCAGCCGCATTGGGTCTGGCTCAGCAGACCAATCCTGTCGAACGGCAGGTCGCCAATCCGATAACCGACACGCCTAACATTAACCCGATCTCAGCCGAACAGAACGTCGCGGCTCCCAAAAATAAAAAGACCAGTTTCGATCAGGAAGGCGGCAATGGTGATGTCGTGGTCTATTCTGACCGCCAGACGGTCGAGGGCGAAACCGGAAAACGGGTGATCGTCCATAGCGGTAACGTCGACGTCCGATATGGCGTGTATCGCCTGCAGGCAGACAAGGTCACGATCTACGAAGCCGAAACGAAAATGCTTGCGGAGGGGAGCGTGGTTTTCGATCAAGGTGACGATCAGCGTATAACCGGATCCAAGTGCTCCTGGAACTATAAGACCCAGGCCGGATATTTTGAAAATTCGACCGGCTTTACCAATCAGACCAACGACGGGACAGTGATCTACTTTACGGCCGACAGGGTCGAACGCTTAGGTGACAAGGATCTGGTCGTGACCCGCGGCAAATTCACCGCCTGCGAAGAGACGGTACCGAAGTGGAGTTTTACTGCCGACCGAGCCACCATCAGTGTCAAGAATCAGTTAAAGCTGAAAAATGCCAAGTTCCGCGTCAAGGACATCCCGCTCTTGTACTTGCCCTACGCGTCGGTCTCGCTCAAGGAAAAAGATCGTAAATCCGGGTTTCTGACGCCGTCTTTCGCGTTTTCGGGAAACAAGGGCTTTCGGCTATCGACCGCATATTTTCAAACGCTCGGACCGTCGGCGGACGTTACTATTCGCGGCGATATCTACACGTCACGCGGTATCGGTTACGGTGCGGATGTACGGACCCGTGCAAATTCGCGCTCGTTCTTCAATTTCGGATTTTTCGCCGTTCAGGATCGAATTTTCGGCCACAAGGCCGACGCGACCCATCCGGATCAGGGCGGTTCGATCGTTTACGCCGAGGGCGTTCATTATTTCCCAAACGGATTTACGGCCGCCGCCGATGTCCGTTTGACCTCAAGCCTCGCTTTCCGACAGGTTTTCTCGGACGGCATCCAGCAGATAATATCGCCGATCGAGGTGTCGCAGGCGTTCGTCAATAAAAGTTGGAACAACTATACGTTCGATTTTCTTGCACGCTCGCAGGTCATTTCGATACCCAATATTCGAATCACGACGAACAATTTGCCGAGTTTCAGCTTCGAAAAGCGTCCGTCGATGCTTTCGTTTTTCAAGGGTGCATATTTTTCGTTCAAATCGAGCATTGACGGCGTCTCCCGCCGTGAGACGGTCGATGACCTGACGCTCTATCACAGCCAAACCGGTGGCAGTCCGATCCTCATGCAGGGAATCGGTCAGCGAATCGATTTTTTCCCGGAGATCTCGGTGCCGCTGCATACTAAGTACGTCAATTTCACCGCAACCGCCGGCGGACGCATCACGTATTACTCAAATTCGTTCGATGCTATGCGGCGTGTCGTTGACCGTGATGTGACGCGACGCTATGGGCAGTTTGAGTTTGATATCAGGCCGGTCGCCCTGGCGCAAAACTATTATGGCAAGGACAAGGCGTTCAAGTTTCGCCATGTGATCGAACCGTTCGCGACATATCGGCTGATCAAAGGAGTGGACAATTTCAACCGGATAATACGGTTCGATTATATCGACACTGCCGCCGACACCAACGAGTTGGAATTTGGCGTCACAAACCGCTTTTACACGCGTAGGTACGCCGAGGCCGTGACCAAAGAGGCTCAGCAGCGTCTGACCGAAGAGGCCCGAAATGACAAATTTGCCAGTGCGGATCCGAATAAAAAGCCAACCTCGGTCCAACCATACGAGATCTTCACCCTGACGGTCCGCGGAAAGTACTTTTTTGATCCGACATTCGGCGGGGCCCTGATCGCCGGCCGGCGAAATCAAATACAGCCATTTACGGCGCTAAGTTTTTACACGTTCGGCGGTGTTCGCCGTCGTCTCTCGCCGTTAAATATCGACGCGACATACCGGCCGCAGAAAACGGTTTACGTTAATTCACGCATTGATTATGGGCTCCAGGGCGACGGTCTCCGTGCCGTTTCGGCGTCGATCGGCTACGACACGCGGATGCTGAAGTTTTTCCAGACGTTTTACTATACGCGGGCGGTCACGCTGATGCCGTCGCTCGCCCAGTATTCAAACGCTGCGGGCCGCGAGGCCGGCACGCTGCGAGGGGCACAGTGGAGTCCGTCGATATTTATCGGAAATCGCGACCACGGTTGGTACGTCGGTTCGTCCATGTTCTTTGATTTCGAAAATCGCCGCGCGGCAAAACTGACGCCGCTCATCAGTTCGCTCTACACGGTCGGCTATGCGTACGACTGCTGCTCGATCGCCGTTCAGTATTACACGTTCAACGTCGGTATCCGCCGCGAGAACCGCTGGTCGTTTAGTTTCAAGCTAAACGGCATCGGAGCGTTCGGCACCGAGCAGTTTGGGCAGGGAATCAGGTGACCTGCCGCATCCGGCCTCGATCAGATCCCACTATCAGTACTTCTGGGCCAAACGCAGGTCCTCGGCGATGGCGTTATAATACTCGACCGGGGCAAGATCGTCGGTCAGGACCGGCTTGTCCGCCGCGATCGGACCGGTGTAATTGTGCTCTAATAACCGCGAAAACTCCATGTCGGTCGACGTCATCGACGGGGCGTCCGCGGGCTTGACGG
>JAYVUD010000516.1:0-9585 GCA_043788335.1 Chloracidobacterium sp.
GTCGGCCACATTCTGGCGTGAGCCGGTAGTTTTGGCTCGTGACCGTGGCTTTTCTCCGCGTGAACTTCGGAAGCTGGAGGAATTTGTAGTTGATCGTCAAAGAAAGTTTTTGGAGGCTTGGAATGAGTATTTTGGCAACGACCGCTGACGAACGCGTCGCCGATGTGGAAACAAACGAAGACGAATTGAGAGTGCTCTTGATGGATGGCCGAACAATCTCCGTTCCGCTTGCGTGGTATCCACGATTACTTCACGCAACTCCGGGACAACGCCAAAACTGGGAGGTTGCGGGAGCAGGTTACGGCATCCACTGGCCCGACATCGACGAAGATCTCAGCACCGAGGGACTGCTGCGCGGGGCTCCTGCAACAATACCAACACTCGCGGTTCGACCGTAAAGTTTCGCCTACAAACTTCTTTGCTCTCGCGGAGCGAAAATATATTATTCGAGCCACGCTATATCATCCGTCCGACAATATTTGTGATACTCGGGCAAATTAATGCAGGAACTTAAATTTACGGCAACGCCGGAAAAGGGCGAGGTGTCGGCAATCCTGTCCCGGCCTGACGGAGCCACGCATCTGCTCGTTCTCGGGCACGGTGCGAGTACCAGTATGCGGCACTCGACGATGCAGGCGATCGCGGACGGCCTCGCGGGCGCCGGTATTGCGACCTTTCGCTACAATTTTCCTTACTCTGAAAACGGCCGCGGGCGGGACTCGGGTGCCGTCTGTACGGCTACGGTTCGTTCCGCGATCGCCGCTGCACGCGCGGCGGCACCGGGCCTCATCCTGCTCGCCGGCGGGCATTCGTTCGGCGGGCGGATGACATCGACGGCCGCGTCCGAGGCACCGCTGGATGGCGTTGCCGGACTTATATTTTTCTCATTTCCGCTGCATCTGGCGGGCAAACCGGAAATCAATCGGGCGGAACATCTGGCAGAAATCGATGTCCCAATGCTTTTTCTCAGCGGAACCCGCGACGAACTCGCGACGCTCGATCTGCTCGAACCGGTTATAGGTGGGCTCGGAAAGCGAGCCACGCTTCACCTCATCGACACGGCAAACCACAGCTACAAAGTGTTAAAAAAGTCGCGGTTATCGGACGAAGATGTCTTTGCCGAAATGGCGCGCGTCGTCCGAACCTGGACGGACGGTTTGGAGTAATTCTGATCGTGCATTATCGTGGGATAATGTGCCGAAGCATCAAAACGCTCTTTAATTTCGATCCGCCCGCCACGACCGACGAGGTGCGGGCAGCGTCGCTGCAATTTGTCAGAAAACTATCGGGCTTTACCAAACCGTCCAAGGCGAACGAAGCGTCGTTTGAACTCGCGGTCGATCGTGTCTCGGCGGCCGCGGCGGAGCTGTTAGACACACTCGTGGCCCGTGCCGACCCGAAAGATCGGGAAATTGAAGCCGCCCTGGCAAAGAAAAAGGCACGGATGCGATTTTCAAGCGAACGCTCGCAAATAGAAGGAGAACACCCGGTAAAATGAAAACCCCGCGAAACGTAATTCACACCCGACACGTCCTCGCTGTCCACGATCTGGCTGGCGAAACGGCGTATTACATCGATAAACTCGGTTTCGAACACGATTTCAGCGCTCCCGGATGGGAGTTCCTCTCGTTCGGGATATTTAAGGTGATGCTCGGCGATTGCTCGGACTCGCTCTCGGCACGCGAGACGGGAGACCACTCGTACTTCGCTCACGCCTTTGTCGCGAACGTCGATGAGATCTTTGCCGAGTTCGTCGTCCGCGGGGCCGAACTCTTAAGCCACCCGTCGGATAAACCGTGGGGACTCCGCGAATTTAGCGTGATCACGCCGGATGGTCATCGGATAACGTTTGGACAAGAAATATCATAATATGCCAAAAACGCGGATTTGCTGTTCATTTTTCGCGATCGCGTCGTTTTGCCGACCGTACTCAAACGAGGCGGGACGGACCACCGACGGATCCACAGTCGTTGGATTGCACGACAACGATGAATGTGGGGAAGGTGAAAGAGGGAAAAGGAATGTTCCGAGTACAGGCTGAGGCTTGTACTCGGAACATTGGTTGGTGCCCCGCGCGGTAGCGTGCTATCACGGAAGTACAGGGCCGGGCCGTCCTGCCTCCGAATCTAGTACACGTAGGCGTTCGCGGTTGGGCGGTCGCCGGTAAATCCCCAGGGGATCGCCGCGAAGCCCGAGGTTGTTTCCTGAATGTAGAAAATGCCCTGGGCTCCTGGACGCCAGACGGCTAGGTCGGCCTTGCCGTCACCGTCGTAGTCGCCCGGTGAAGGAATGTCGCCGGCCGCACCGAAGGCGGCACCGTAGTAGGTCGGCTGTTCGCTTCGCAGGATGTACCAGATATTGGTCGACGGGCGAAAGACGGCGTTGTCGGTCTTGCCGTCGCCGGTATAGTCGGCCTGGACGATCTTGTCACCGGGCGCTCCAAACTGGACGCCGTAGAACGATCCGTCACGGCTGTTGAAGCGAAACCACTGGCCGAGCGACGGACGGTATACCGACACGTCATTTTTGCCGTCGCCGTCATAATCACCCGCTGCCGGCACATCACCGGTGGTGCCGAACGGAACGACCGCAAATCCGGCTGTCGACTGCTGCAAGTACCAGTAAGATTGAGCTCCGGGACGGTAGACCACGAGATCTGCCCGGCCGTCGCCGTCATAATCGCCGGGTGCGGGAATGTCACCGGCGGTGCCGAATCCGGCGGCGAAGAATGTCGTATCCTCGCTTCGCAAAACGTACCACGTGCCGCTCGACGGCCTGAAGACAGCCACGTCCGCTTTGCCGTCGCCGGTATAATCGGCCGGCGTCAGGATGTCGTTGGCGGCACCGAATTGGTACGCCGCAAATCCGGCGGTCGTACGCAGCAGATACCACGAGTTGTTTGCCGAGCGATAGATAGCGGCGTCGGTCTTGCCGTCACCGTCAAAATCCGACGGCACGCGGCGCGAGACAGCCACGCAGCCCGGAAATTTGAACGATGCGACGCGGGTCGCATACGTGGTCGCTGAGGTCGCGGCGTAGTATTCGGTGGTGTACCAGAACGTACAATCGTCGATCGGATCGACATTCATCGATGTATAGTCGCCCCAGCGAAATGCGGTGCTGGTCTGAACGCCGCCGCCATTGACGATCGTGCCCTCGCCCTGCGGCATAGTACCGAGCGGATCGGCCGCGAGGCGGCCTGTAAACCTTATTCCCGGATAGACCTCGCCGGACCCGACGGCATTGCCATTAGATACGCTGTAGCCGAGGCCCATATTGCCCTGGCGATCCATCGCGATGCTACCCATCCAGCGGTGGATACCGTCCGTCGCGCCGGGCCCGTATGTGCCCTCCTGATATATCACCGGATTGAGGTCGGGGCTGCGGATCTCCCACCAGCGCATACCCGCAATTCCGGTGCTTGCCTCGACGGACTGGAGCGTGACGAGCGACTGGTGGTCGCCGAAATTTCGATAGGCGAGCCGATAGGTCGGCCGTTGGCGATAGGAGAGAATGTCGATCTTGACGGTGCTGCCGGGTTGTGGGATACACTCGCGCGAGGTCGGGGCACAGGGAAAGATCGTGTCGAACGACGCGGACGGTAGTGATGTCGGGCCGGTAAACGTCGAATTTGCGGGTGTTACCCAGTCGACGTTGAACTTATAGAGCTGCAGAGCATCGGCGGCCGCTCCGGTACCGTTGTCCGAAGAACCGACGAAATACTCGGGGCTGCCCGCGGGCGGCAACGTCGTGCCGTCAAAATCGGCGGGCAGTAGGCCATTCGGCCCGGAACCTGTTTCGGGTACCGTAAAGCGCACCGAGCGTGCTGCCGGGTTGCCGGCGATCATCTCGGTACGTTCGAGCGCGTAGATGCCGAGGACGCCGCCGCCGCTCTCTCTGGTGTTGAGGTAATAGCCGTTGGGCCACATTCCATATTTGGGATAGTCGGGAAACGAAGGGGCGGAGAAAGCGTAACGGTAATATGTCCCCGTCGGATTGCCCGTGGTCGAGACCGCGACGCAATTGAAAAAAGGTGCGGTACTGTCCGAAAACTGGCTCAGCAGCCAGCGGTCGGCGAGTTGGTCGTAAAGAACGACCGGATCGCCGGCGTTTTCGGTCTCGCAGGCTCCGCCAAAGCCCGTGAAGATCGTATTGATATTCGCCGGCCCGTAGACCGAGACGCCGGCCCTCGAAAATACCTGAAACTTGGCATTTACCATTTGGACATAGTGGGTCAGGCCGATGTCGCCGACCGGATCGGGCGGTGTGCCGCCCGGTCCGTTCATACCTGCAAAGTTTGCGATCGTCGGGGGCATCGCACCGGGCGTGCTAAAAAACCCCATGCCAATGGTCGACTGGAGAACGGGATCCGGATCGTGCCGCGTATCGCCGACCGGGCCGCCGGGCCCTTTGTCATCGTCCGAGTCCTTGTCCTTTGGCGTTAATTTTGGCCGCATCGAACTCAGCGGCGGTGAGACGTCGAACTTAACGGCCCTGGTCACCTGGGGCGTCGAGGCAATGACGTCGTTTTGGGCGGTTGCCGTTGTCGAAAGCAGAGACAGTACAACCAGCGTAAAGACCATCTGAACGCCGAGTATGACGGTCAAATGCGAGATATCTGGTGAGTTGCCGAACGAGATTTTCATTGGAGTTCTCCGAGTATAATGAGATCGATATCGACGAGGGTCGAATCCTCTGGTTTTGCGAATTTACCACGAAAACCAAGAAGAGGCGAAGGGGAACGATAGAAACTTTTACTTATGATTATCATCTATACGACCGACGACGATGCTCCGCTTGCGTTCGGACCGTATTGGCAGGCGACGCGGGTCAGGACCGGGAACGGTAGTGGCTGGGCTCTTCCGCTTGGGACTCCTGGATCTTGGGCCTTGGGACTACCTCCCCCATCTGTGTGTATCCGTGTTCATCTGTGGTTCTATTTCTCTCAACTCCTAACTGTTAACGCCCAATATCGCCCAATTTCCAGAAAAAAGACAAAAAAAATAAAAAAAGTGCTTGCATTCAAAAAAAACCGGTGTACAATGTTCCTCGTTCAAGCAATACGTAATTCTCACGGAACATTTGCCCGCGGTCGCAGGGCCGGACGCAAGTTCCAAAACTTAGGTGGTTCGCGGGTGGTCCGGCATTACTCCGCGTAACCGGTGGTCTCAGGAGATCCCGAGTTTTCCCGAAGCATTACTCCTCTGACCGTTCGACACTTAATTTTTTTTCACGGCTTGAAACTAGGACGAATCCTCACGCTGCCTAACCCCCAGCCCGATTCCCCCAAGTTTCCAGACACTTAATTACAAGGCGCAGTATTAGGTGGTTTCCGGAGATCTCTAAGCTTTACTCCTGACCCCAAGACACTTAATTTTATCCAAGCTTGAAACCAGGCGAATCCACACCCGTCAATCGGCCGATTCACCAGTTTTCAACATAAACATTAAGCGGAGTTTTTTGACCATTTACAAATGAGTAGTGCGGAGAGTCGAACTTACAGTCATCTTAAGTCGCCTGTAATTCGAAAGAGGAATAAATATGAAGAGTCTTAATTTCTATGTACTTGTTCTATTTCTATTAGCAAATGTAATCTTAGCGAATGTTAGTTTCGGCTTCATGAGTACGGTAGAACATGCATCCATTTCTTCACCTAAAGAAACACCAACACCGACACTAACGGCTAGTCCGAATCCGATCATTCTAAAGGTTGGCGACGATGCAACTGAAGTAAAGTTTAAATTATCTGACGAAACAAACGCCGCCGACGTACACTGCACCCCCGCCGAATCAACAAAGAGCATTGTGAAGATCGCGTCTGTTTCGGCGCCACAAACAATGATCACGTTGAAAGCCGCCAAGGCAACCAACGACGCGATAACGATACCGTGTGACAATTCTAACGGAAAGGTCGAAGTTGTCGTTACCAAAATCAAGCCGGAAGTTGAAAACGCGACGCTAACCATCGCGGATCTTTCGACGACAAGCCCCTTAAAGAACGTAAAACTCGTGGAAGGTCAAACTTTGATAATTAAGGTTGATCCAACGGTGACGCTTGATGAACTGGACAACGCCTTTTTGTCATTAAAATTTGTCGACGGCGCATACAGACTTACAGGCAAGGGAAAGAGTGATGTCGATGTAAAGCTGCTAGCGAAAAGCAGTGGGATAAATATTCCGATCAACGGTGGAAGGGCCGACGACGGTATTCCGGTCGCGGTTGCCGGAATATCCGTTCAGCCAGTTTTGGATATCACGCGTGGTGGGCAGGTGACTATTGAAGGTGACGGTAAAACCGTGTCCTTCGATCCATCGAATTTCGTCCCAACCGTTCACTTGACATACCGTTCGAATAGAACCGATTTCGCCATCAACGGCTCTCAAATCACCGCCCTCCCGACCGTTACTAGCACTGAGGCTACAACGAGCCAGCTTCGTCCCCAAGTGACTATATCCTCAGACCACGGCACGTACGCATCGGACCAAACGAAGAACAATTTTGTCGTCAATCTCGTAACTACTGCTCACAAAATTCAAATTACTCCGCTTAGCGATCCAGCGGTTTATCTGAACGGCGGAAATCTACTTCTCAACGCTCAAGTTTATGGCGATGATGGCAGGCCGGCCAGTCCTCAGCCGACAGTTAATTGGAAGATAGCCGATGCCGACAAGCAGTTTATAAACGTCCCCGGTTCGGGCGGAACGATTTTTGTGACAGCGTTAAAAACTCCAACAGACACAGACAAGACGATAAAGATCACGGCGTCAGTGGATGGATTCGCGGATACGATAAACGACTTTGTTTCTATTTTTGTTCGCGGCAAAAGAAACGTTGTGGATTTCAAACCGGTTAAAGTGCGGATAGATATGCTTGATCAACGAACGGCGGCGGACCTTTTCGGCAGGGTTGCCTCAAACGATTATCACATATCCAAAATTCGTATCGTAAATGATCTGGCGTCAAATATCGGCGGCGGCGCGGCGAGTTCGATCATATTTTTCAGTGATGCCCTGGAAGTACGCGTCGAACTCGAAAAGAAACTAGCGAAGGGGGGCGATTGGGCAAAACTTACCTCGAACGACATTTACTACATTAACAATTGGACAGACTGTAATGAAGAAGAAGCGAAAATCAAAGCAAACGAAGATACTGACGCGGGAAATCTTGGCTGTGATCTTATTGCTAAGGAACAAAATTCTGAATGTGAGTTGGAGGCTGCCGACCCATCGAAAGCGTCGAATGACCGGCTTTGCAAGGCAAAAACGGAAACGGATAGATTCGTGTGCCAGCGAAAGGTTAAATTTGAGGTGGCGAAAGGTAGTTGCGGTGACGATATCGATTGTGTAAATCATTTCAATTTTTGTAAATTGAATTCCAAGAATGTTTCGAACGATCCTGATCAGGCACCGCGAAATGCGCAATGGATACCGTTCCGTCCATTCGTTTATCAAGTTGTTGCTAATACCCATGACGCCCGCGACGCGCGCAGCATTCGAAGCATGATTTTTCTCGGAGCTAATATTGCCGGAAGCGGGCTTTCGTTCTTAACGTCGATTCTAAAGGTTCCCCAAAGAACTAATCTCCCGGCCGGTCTCGATAAATATCAGAACCTATTGCTCCCGGCCATGGCCAAGTTGTTCCCGAGTCTCAGCGAGGTTCAGCGCCAAAACATAGTCAGCGACGTTTTGCCGCCATTGGTCGAAGTCCCATTTGGTCAGGACGTAAGCAAATATGTCTTTTTTCCGAAGAAGCAGATTGCGGGTATACTACCGGGCCATTACGTACGCATTGTGTCGATCAGTTCTTACAATATCAGCGTCCGAGTTGGTATCGTGCAAAAGGGAAATATTCAACAAGTTCCTTGAGTCGGCGTTGAGATTATGCGTTGGACAAATCGACCTCTCGGTGGGTTTGGACGGTTGTAAAAGCTAGTCGGATGATTTTAGGCAGTGATTTATTAGGTTTGCGGGGCTTGCATGGCGTTTATTGAGACCTCGCGGGAGTTGGCGGGAACCTTGCAGGCGTTACGGTGTGCCGCGTGAGAGTTCGCAGGCACCTCGCGGGAATTCGACGGTTCCGTAAAGCTTTCTGCGGGGACGAGTAACTTGTGAACCGAGAAGAAAAACGGGGTCATGCATGCGGTATTGTGATTCTTGCACGACACTTCTCCTAAAGGAGCGATCGAGGTCAGGCAAGCGTTTCTGCGATTCTTGGGCGTGTCAGGAATTTTGTGTAAGTTAGATTTCACTTATTCTTGAGATGGTCAGTCTGTCGCCGAAAATGATGGCGAATTGGTTCATGGCAGGGCCCCAGTTTCTGATGGGCATTGTCCATTTTTTTGCGGCTTTGTGCAAGCCGAGCCAGAGGAGTTTGAAGGCTACTTCTTCCGAGGGGAGGGAGAAAAACATATTTATGAAGATCGATTACATTACCGCCGGCGATGCGCCGGTGGCGTTTGGGCCTTATTCGCAGGCGACGCGGGTGGGGGAGCTTATTTTTTGTTCGGGGCAGGCTGCAATCGATCCGGCGACGGGGAAACTGGTCGAGGGCGGGATCAAAGAGCAGACGCGGCAGGTGTTTCGCAACCTCGACGCCGTTCTGCGTGCCGCCGGTAGCGATGTCTCGCGGGTGGTCAAAACGTCAGTGTTTATCCACGATTGGAAATATTTTACCGAGGTGAATGATGTCTTCGGCGAGATCTTCGGCGACCGTGGGCCGGCACGTTCCACCATCCGCGGCGAACGTTGGCCCGAAGGGTCGCTCATCGCGATCGAGGCGATCGCCGCCGCCGGCGAGGAGTAGGGGGCTGAAAGAAGTAGGGGAGAGGAGGAGTGGAGGAGAAGGGGAGAAAAGAAGACGGGAGAATTCGGGCGAGCTTCCTATTAGGGCGGTCAAAGAAAAACGGGGTCATGCATGCGGTATTGTGATTCTTGCACGACACTTCTCCTAAAGGAGCGATCGAGGTCAGGCAAGCGTTTCTGCGATTCTTTCACGGTATTTTCTCTCCGGCTTTCCAAAAGCTCTCCCGCATAGCGGCATTTTGAATGTAGCCGTGGCGTTGTAACCCACGGTACGCTTCTGTCGCTACGCGGCACAACCCAATTACCTAGTTTTGACGGCGTCGGATGCTAGCGAAGGAGGTCCTTGGGCCGAAAGGAGATCGATTCGGGAAGATCGGAGCCGTCGAGATAAATATTTCAAATCGAACGCGCCGGTTTGTCGAACACGTGGCTGCTTGAGCTATCAACTGTTCGACTACGTTCAGAATACACCCATTTTTCGCTTTTGCAATCAGTAAATGCGATCGTGGATGTTCGTTCGGAGCGATCTCTGTTGGAAACCGTGCCTGCCGATTCGCGATCGCCTTTGCCTCGCCGTTGCGAGCCCCATTGCCACCGACCGTCGGAAGCTGTGTCAAATTCTTATAAATTGGAGGATGTCTTGAAAGTCAGCACTAATGAGGATTATTGGAATATTTAACCGCGGATGACGCAGATTTTAGGACTTTTTACACGAATGAATCTGCTTTATCCGCGTCATCTGCGGTAAAAAGAACGCCAATTCCGTGGACCTTTTGCTTTTTA
>JAYVUD010000517.1:0-7404 GCA_043788335.1 Chloracidobacterium sp.
ATGTTCCGCAACGAGCCGGGCAGCCAGGCTGTCGCCGTCGCCGTTTGCCGCAAGCTGCGCGAGCAGACAGTCCTTAACGTCGAGAGCTCCGCAACCTATCGGATCGAGCTGGAGAACGTGGTGCCGTGCCGACTCGACCATCGCCTCGGTGCACGATGCCATCTCGGCGATCTCCTCGACACTCGCGACCAGGCGTCCGTCTTCGTCGAGATTGCCAATGATGAGTGCAGCCGCATCCTCGAGAAGAGGCGAGAGCGAAAGCAGATTGAGCTGCCATTCGAGATGCTCGGACAGATTTGGCGAATGCGTCAGGAATTGTTCGAAACTCGGGGCGTCGTCCTTGTATTCGATCTCCTGCGTACGGTATCCGGGATCGAGATAATCCTGAAATTCGCGGCCGTAGTCGATCTCATCGAATGAATCGGACGTGTCGTTGGAAGCTTCGTCGCCATCAAATTCGACCGAAGCCGTCTCGTCAAAGCCATTTTCGAGCGGCATTTCCGCTGAGTACGCCTCGACCTCCTGATTTTCGGGCAGAGCGTCCTGGACGGCGTTAGATCCGGGGTCGTTTCCGGCCTGAAAATCAGCATCGTGGCCGTCGGAATTTTGGTCAAGAATGTTGTCCGAGATCTCCTGGACCTCGTCGCCGGGCTGGACCTCTTCGAGAATCGGGTTGGTCACCATTTCCTGCTCGATCAGCTCCGAAAGCTCGAGCGAGGTCATTTGGAGCATCTCGATCCGCTGCCGCAACTGCGGCGTTAGGACCATCTTCTGCTGGAGCTGATGAGTGAGCCTTAATGATGACATAACGGACGGGAGCTAGCTTTACCGAGCAACCGGACGCCGTGCAAGCAAAAACCGTTCCCAAGCCTGATTATATATATTTTGGAGACGAAAAGGAAAACAAAGCCGGCTACAAAGTGAATCTTTCGCCCAAATAGAGCCGCCGGACATCGGCATCCTCGATGAGGTCCGTGGGGTTGCCCGAGCGGAGTATTTTCCCCTCAGCGAGGATGTATGCCCGGTCGGTGATACCGAGCGTTTCACGGACATTGTGATCGGTGATAAGTATGCCGATGCCCTGCTTTTTGAGATAGAGTATGATCTCGCGAATATCGTCGATCGCGAGCGGATCGATGCCCGCAAAGGGTTCGTCGAGCAAGATGAATTCGGGTTCGGTGGCTAGGCAGCGGGCGATCTCGACGCGACGGCGTTCGCCGCCCGAGAGTGCGTCACCGCGGACACGGCGAACGTGTTCGACGCCAAATTCTTGCAAAAGTTCGTCGAGACGGGCGAAGCGGTCGGCCCGAGGCATCTTCATGGTCTCGAGGACGGCGAGAATGTTCTGCTCGGCCGTCAGCTTGCGAAATATCGATGGTTCCTGCGGCAGATATCCGAGGCCCAGGCGAGCCCGGAGGTACATCGGCAGGCGGGTGACGTCGCGGCCATTAAGGTGGATCGTGCCCGTCTCGGTCCGCTCGAGGCCGACGAGCATATAAAAGGTGGTCGTTTTGCCGGCGCCATTGGCACCGAGCAGGCCGACGACCTCGCCCTGGTCAACGTTGATGCTGACGTCATCGACGACACGGCGGCGGCCGTACGTTTTCTGCAGATCGTTCGCAGTGAGCGAATGCAGAGTTGCCGGGCCGTTGCCATTGCCGTTATTGTCTTGCGGTTCGGTCATCTGTTACTGTGTCGGCTTAACCTTATAAACGTTGCGGAGTCGGCCGGCACCGTTTGGTTTGGATCTGCCCTCGCTGATCACGCGGCGATCTCGCATAAAGAAGGTCAGTTCGGCGGCCTGCGACGAGCCATTCTCGGCGTCCGAGACGTTTGCCGGCGAACCCCGTAGTATCGCGACCTCATCCGCGGTCGTGTACTGGACCCAATCGCCGGTCGCCTTTCGCCCCGGCTGCGTGAGGACGACGGAGGTTTGAGCGATCGTTTTGGAAACCTCATTTTTCTCGGTCAAGTATACGTCCGTCTTGCCGGCCGTCAGGCGGTCGGTTCCCTGCCGGATATCCGTATTCTCATTGTATTGCAGAACCCGCGAATTTTTATCATATGCCAGAGTACGGGACGAGGCATAGACCGGAACGTCGGCATTTTTCGAGCCGGCCTTTTGCTTTGCGTCAAACAGAGCACTCTGAACATTACCGTCGGCAAACATTTTGCCTTCGGTCTGCCAGATAATCAAACGGTCCGAGCGAACGTAGTTGTTTTCCTGCCAGCCGCGGGCATTGCCGGTAAAGGTCGTCACCTTGGCATCGAGGTCGAAATCGGCGTCGCGGGACGTGATGAACACGGGTTTATCGGAGGACGCGAACGGCGCCGAGTCGCCCATCTTGGTCCGGCTGTAATAGGTGGTGCTGACGCCGCCGCGGAGATATGAGTGCTTTGCCCTGGTGTCCCAGTCGATCTCCTTTGCACGGGCACGTGAGCTGCCGTCCCAGGCGGTCGGATCACCGCCCCGCAGGCGAACGGTCGCGTCAGCCTGGGTGTACGTCATTGTCGCGGAGGTCGCCGAATGTTCAAGCTCGGTAAATTTAGAGTTGCCCACGGCGTCGAGTCGTTCGATGTCACGCGAGCTTTCATTAAATGCGGCGCTCAGCGTATCGGCGGTGAGCGTTTGGGTGCCGCGAATTTCGGCATCGACGGTCGGGACGCGGACAGTTTTGGTCCGTTTGCCGCCAACGCAGAGTTTCGTATTGCTGCCGGTCGGATAAAAATCACAGTCGAAACGCGGTGCGGTGATCGTTGTTTTGTAATTTTCACGCGTCGCAACCAGCGGATCTATATAGAGTTCGGCGTTTCCGATCGCTTCGGTCCGGCGAATGTCCTTGCCGCTGTCGTAGAAGTAGGTGTTGACCGTGTCGGCGATGACGCGTTTGTTCGATTTTCCCGCGTCGCTGCCCGCGGCATCAAAACTGACGGTTGTCCGGCCCTCGGTCTTGAGGCTCGAAAGCAGGCCTTCGCCCTTGAAAACGAGATGTATCGCCTTCGGGGCGGCGAGCGTGACCAGCGAATAGTCCGATTTGCCTTTCGGCTCGATCCGGGCGAGGCTGTCGCCGGCCGTGTTTGCAGCCGTTAGCTGCCGCGTGTCACCCCAGTCGGCGTTGATCTCGGGTGCGGTGACGGTGGTCGTGCGGTTCTCGGCGACCTGCCGGACAAAGCCGTTTCCGCTGACACGGACGTTTCTGACCTTTTGGTCAGCAAACAGCCCCGCGTCGATGCGGTCGCCCTTGATCACGTCAGTTCCCTGCGTGATCTCGGCGTTGCCGGAAAGGGTTGCCTTGAGTGCCGTTTGTTCATATACGATCTCAGCGGCCTTGATATCAGTCGGCCGGTCGTTGGCGTTGGTGACGATATGAGCACCGCTCTTGAGCTCGAAGCGGTCGGCCAATTTGTCGTAGAGAGCGTAGCCGCCCTCGATATTGGTCGGCGGGCCACCGGCGTCAACGGTGGCGATACTTACATTGTCGAATAACTCAAACTTTTTGAGCGAGACGTTCTTCGGGTCGTTCCCGACAGCTTCGCCGGACAGGTATAGAACGGCTCGATCTGCTTTGACGTCGGTCGTCTTTGGGCCGCCCGATGCACTCTTTGACTGAATGTTGATGGCGACGTTGGTATTTAACTCGATCTTGTTTGCGGCCTGATCAAATGACGCGGATGCCGCCGTCACCTTGGCGTAGCGGATGCCCGATTTTGCCATTTCGGGCGAATCAAACGTCTCGATCTCGACGTCTCGGAGCAGTTCGATCCGCTTTTCGGCCATTTTAACAGTTGCGCCAAAAGATTTGCCGTGAATATTATCGCGTTCAAAAACTACTGCCTCGTCGGCGTCCGCGATCTCCGTCTTTTTCGAATAAATTATGTTATTCGTCACGACCTTGAGGCCGTCGCGGGTGTTAATGTGAACGTCACCGTTCAAGTACGCGGTGAAATTTTTGTCCTCTTCGGGTATGTAGAGTGCGGACCCAGCGGTCATTGTGTCCGCCTCGGCACCCTGTGGGTCATAGGTGCGGACGAACACATTCTGAAGTTCCTGATGGTTATCCGAAAAGGTTTTCGCGTGGTCGGCCGTTATGTAGTATTTTGATATTCCGCCGTCAGTCTCGAGACGTTCGTACTGGTTGACCTCGGCGACGACATCGGTCGAGAGTTGGGTCTGTTCGCTCTTGATCCTGAACGGTGTTTTCGCCCGCCCACGATAAAATCCGATGATGACGGCGACAACAGTGGCAGCCAGCAGGATCACCGCCGCGTACCGGAAATACACCGGCAGATTGGCTCGCAGGCGAAATTCCTTGAGGCTGTGTTGCTTGATCGTGGCCATTGGTCTGCTTAATTATCCGCTCTCAGGTCCTCGACAACAAGTTGCAGCCGGGTGTTTCCCTGCCAGGTATTGGCTTCGGCGACGTAAGCTAATTCGATGCGGGAATTGGGCCTTAGCGTTTGCCCCTTTGATCGCTCGACGCCGTCCCACCAGACAGCCTCGAACGAACGGTTGTCATCGCTCACGAGTTTGAGCTTGAGGTGCTTGTCCTTCATTACATACGGTTCATCGCGTAGAACGAGTCCGCGGGTGACGAATATCGGTTTACGGTTGCCGGCACCGTACGGCTCAAATGCGGCAAGCTCGCGGACAAGTTCGAGGGTGAGCGAATTTGCGGTGACGAGGGCGTCGATGACGAGTTCGGGCGTGCGTTCGTCGACGGCGATCCGGCCGGCGGCGTATCGGTCGAGGTGTTCCCTTAATGCGTCGATATTTTCGGCTTTGGCTTTCATCCCGGCGGCGAAAACGTGGCCGCCGAACGTCTCCAATAGCCCCGCTGCCGATGTCAGAGCCTCAAACAGGTCAAATCCGGCGATGCTCCGGGCACTGCCGGTCGCGATGCCTTCCTCGATCGAAAAGACGATCGCCGGACGATGAAACCTTTCGGCAACGCGCGACGCGGCGAGGCCGACCACTCCCTTGTGCCAGCCCTCGCCGGCGACAACGACGAAACTGGCGTCGACAAACTTTGTCGCCTCGAGTATCGCACTTTCGGTGACCTGGCGTTGGATAGTCTGCCGTTCGCGGTTGCGGGCATCGAGTGTCTCGGCCAATTTGCGGGCTTTGGTGAAATCGTCGGCTTCGAGCAGTTCGACGACGGTCGCTCCGACCTCGATCCGGCCGGCGGCATTGATCCGCGGGCCGATCCGGAAACCAATGTCGAGGCTCGTCATATCCGAACTGCAATCGGCGATCTCCATCAACGCTTTGAGGCCCCAATTTGTCGTCTTTCGCAGGTCGGCGAGGCCGAGCGTGACGATCGCCCGATTTTCGCCGGTCAAATTGACGACATCGGCGACGGTACCGATGGCCGCGATCTTGAGTAGATCGGGAATGGCGTGTTCGAGGCCAAATTCGCGTAGCAGTGCATGTGCGAGCTTAAACGCGACGCCGACGCCGGCGAGATTGTCGTCCGGATAGTCGCAATCCGGCCGGAACGGGTTGATCAGAGCGAGAGCAGGCGGCAGGTCGGAGCCCGGCTTGATCTCGTGATGGTCACAGATGATGACGTCGAGGCCGATCGAATTGGCGTGGGCAACCGCATCGACATCGGACGTACCGGTATCGACACTGACGAGGACGGTAAACCCGTCGGCACGGGCGGCGTCAAGCGGTTCGATATTGAGTCCGCGGCTCTCGGTAAAGCGGTTTGTGATGTGGTAACCGCTCTCCAGCCCGAGCAGGCCAAATGTTTTACGGAGCAGAACCGTGCCGGTCGTGCCGTCGACATCGAGGTCGCCCCAGATGAATATCTTTTCGTTCGCGGCAACCGCCTTTTTTATGCGGTCGACAGCCTCACGCATCCCCTTGAGCAGGAACGGTTCGTGAAGATGATCGGTCGATGGGTTGAGAAACTGCTCAGCCCTTTCTGCGGAATCGTGGCCGCGGGCGATCAAGAGAGCGGCGACAAGTGGTCGCAGCCCAAGCTCGGCAGAGAGCTTATTGACAGCGTCGGCATCGTGTTTGCGGATCGTCCAGCGTTTTTGCATTTTACGGTAGGGTGAAATTGCCGGTTGTCAGATAAGAAATATCACGCAAAGCCGCAATGAACGCAAAGGAAAAGGTATCAACCAATGATCAAAAGCGATCGTCACAGGTTGTCCGAGGCATTATTCTTACTTTGCGTCCTTTGCGTCTTTGCGTGAACGAAGAGTGTCCAGACTTCGTTCGGTGCAGCCGACAACACGCTCAGTACTAATGTACCTCCGGACTAATCACTCCCTTGTAGAGCAACACCAGCAGAACGGTGCCGAGGATCAGGCGATAGACGATAAAAACGGAGGTCGTATTTCGCTTCAGATACGCGAGCAGGCCCCAGATGGACAGGTATCCGACAATGCCGGCGGCAATGGTGCCGACCAGCAGCGGTACCATACTGCCGTCAGGCAAAATACTCCAGGCTTTTTTCAGTTCGAGCAGTCCGCTAGCGGTGATCGCCGGTATAGACAGCAGGAAAGAGAATCTCGCCGCCGTCTCGCGCTTTTCGCCGATAAAAAGGCCGCCCATAATCGTCGAACCTGACCGGCTCGATCCCGGCATGAGGGCGAGACATTGGCATAGGCCCTGAACGATCGCGTCAGTGAAACCGAGGTGCTGGATATCCTTGCGTTGGCTGCCGACAAACTCGGCGATCGCCAGGAGCACCGCAATTACGATCAACATGACCGCAATCGTCCACAGATTTTTGGTGCCCGCACCTTCGATAAAGTCCTTGAAAATTAGTCCGAGCGTGCCGATCGGGATCGACCCAATGATGACCAGCCAGCCTAACCAGGCGTCCTCGGAAAGCCACATTGGCCGTACGCCTTCGGTGCCGGAGAACCGCATCCCGCGTTTGCCGGTGACGAGTGCCCAGTGGTCGCGGATAAACGCGGTTGCGATCGCAAAAATATCGCCCGCAAAATAAACGAGCACCGCGGCCAGTGTCCCTAATTGGATCACGGCCATCGTCGCTGTCACCTGTTCGGCGTTGCCGCCGTAGATACCGGTCCAGCGGCTGGCAAATACGAGGTGCGCGGTCGAGCTGATCGGGATAAATTCGGTTAATCCCTGCACAATACCGAGAATAATAGCCTGAAATATGTCCATAAAAACGAAATGCGTGAGCCCAACCGATAAATTCGAAAATTACAATCTAGCACATCGGCCGTCATCTCACTATTCGCGGTAACGTGCCCGGCCGGCGATGCGGTCATACAGCCACGACGGCATAAATTTGCCGGCACGCACGACGGTGGCTAGCTGCCACGGAAAGGCGGCGAACCGCTTTTTCTTTTCGATCGCTTTGATAAAAAGCGGTATCGCGTCGCTGAGTTCCATAATAAACGGCATTTTGGCCTCGCGGC
>JAYVUD010000518.1:0-14704 GCA_043788335.1 Chloracidobacterium sp.
TGGACCACCGTTCCGATAAACGCTCCGCCGATGCCGAGAAGTGCCGTCAGCAGCCAACCGAGCGGCCCGGGCGGAAAATTCTCTTTTCCGGGCAAGAGAAATCGGGCAATTACGCCAACGATGAGTCCGCCGATAAGTTGAAAAATGAATCCAAACATAGTGTTCTCCTTTGCTTAGTCAGTTAAATTAATCCCCACAAATCGCTAATTTGCACCAATTGCCGCGGAAAACCAAAAGCGTTTTCCATACATATTCAACATACGGCGTTGTACGTGGCAAAGTTCCTAAATACGACACGGGACTACCTTCAATCCGGATCAAACCGAGCTTCGATCAAGTTGCCACGCCGCGTGCCTAGCCGGGCGGTTAGACGTGGATAGGTCTCGAGTTCGACCTCGAGGTCCTCGATGCCGAGGAACATCTCAGCCTCGGCGATACCGGTGATTGAGCCTTCGATCTCCATAAAGAGGCCAAACGGGAGTTCGTCCAAAACGATCTCGACTGAGCGGAAATTCCACGTCCTGCGTCGTTTTTCGTAGACGAGTTGCGGCTCGATGCCGAGATTTTGGAGAATGGATTCGACCTCAGCGGCGTCGCCGACGGTCGTTTCGTGTTCGATCTGCTGCTTGACCGGCAGATCGCTCGCGATGCGGCGTTTATAGGTCAGTAGGGCACGAGTGCCGGTTCGACGGATGCGAACGACGGCATTTTGCCCCTCGAGCGGGCCGCCGCCATATATAACGTTTTCCTCGGCGTCCTCGCGTTCAAATACCGCCCCTACGTCATCGAGAGCCGATAGCACCCTGTCACGCTGTTCTACTGTCAAACGGTATTTTTTCTCGATCTCGACCGCCATATTGTTTTCCTAGATGTAGACTTCCTACTTTTTCCCGTTTTTCACTTTTCCCCTTTTCATGACTCCCTACCCTCACGCTTGCCGGATCCATTTCCAAACCTCGGGTATCGTCGCACGTTTGCCGTACATGAGCATACCGATTCGATAGACGCGGGCGGCAAGCCAGACGAGAAACGTGATGGCGATGACGTTGACGCCGATCGAAAGAGCGATCTCCCAGAACGGCGGCGTCTCGGCCAGGATGCGCACGGGCATTGTGATCGGGGCAAAGAACGGCGCAACGGACGCCCAGAACGACAGCGTCGAGTTGGGGTCCCGGATAACCGCAAAGCTCAGGTAAAACCCCGTCAACAGCACCATTATCGGCGGAAACGCGAATTGTCCGCCTTCCTGAACGGTCGTCACCATCGAGCCTATCAGGGCAAAGATCGAGGCATAAATGAAATACCCGAGCAGAAAGAACACGAGAAAATACACGACCATCAGAGGCGTGAAGTGCGGCAGTCCGGAAAGCAGGGGCGAAAGATTGGATTGGACGGCGAAAAAAGCAAGCAGAGCCGCGAGCGACAGAACCCATATCCCCAACTGCGTCAGCCCTGCGAGACCGACGCCGACCAGCTTTCCGAGCATCAGTTCAAATGGCCTAGCGGATGAAAATAGTATCTCGGCGATACGAGTTTCTTTCTCCTCGACGACGGCCGCCATAATGACCTGGCCGTATATCGCGAGCGTGATGTAGATCATCAAACCGATAATGAATGACGCCGCGAGCAGTGCATCTGTGTTCTTTTCCCGGCCCTTTTCATCGATGGCCTTGGCGTCAAGCTGGACCTTCTTGCTCAGTTCCCTAACCGCCGTTTCGCTAATGCTGGCGTTGGCCAAACGCTGCGACCGGACGGCGTCATTGACGGCCGTTTTGACGAGCTCGCCGGCAACAAAATCGCCTGCCTTACGCGAGAGAAACTCAAATTTCGCATCATCGGCGTCATATTTGTCGGGGATCAGCACATAGGCGTCGATCTTTTTGTCGACGGCCATGTCGGTTAGCTCCTTGCGGATCTGGTCAGGCTGTTTTCCGGCCGACGGATAGTCGACAAAGACGAAGCCGCCCGCGGCTGCCCGTGCACTGTCTTTCATCCTGTCATTTTGCGGAGCTGTGATCTCACGTTGAGCGTTCCTGGCAGCATCCTCGCCCTTGGCAGCGATCGCCTCGGCTGATAGGTTCTCTTTGACACGCGGGGCGATCTTTGCCGAATTATCGACGATCACGATCCGCGTTGGCTCGCCCTTGAGCGAAAAGATCAACGCCGGCACAAACGCAAAGCACGCCCCGATCACCGGAAAAAGAAGCGTCCCGATCAAAAACGTCCACTTGAGGACGATCTTTTTGTATTCGTGTTTTACGACTGCTATGAATTTTCGCATCTGTCTCGGAGAGCGGACGGCACGTCCACCCGTAATTCCTGTTTATCTATTGTTGTCTGCTGC
Source organism: Chloracidobacterium sp. (assembly GCA_043788335.1). Classification (GTDB taxonomy): domain Bacteria; phylum Acidobacteriota; class Blastocatellia; order Pyrinomonadales; family Pyrinomonadaceae; genus OLB17. The sequence continues at coordinate 2,345 of JAYVUD010000518.1, forward strand.
ACGCGTGATGCCGGACGGGCCGTCCGCGCTCCCGGCACCGACCTGATCGATGAAAATATCGTTAAGGCTCGGCTCGATCTGTTCAAATTTTGAGATGGACGCACCGGCGTCGATCAGCGACCGCAGAAGAACCTGCGGGTCGACGCCGTCGCCGAGGAGGATCTCTTTTTCGTCGGCGTGTTCGGTGATCTTTTCGATGTATGTATTGTCTTCAAGCACCGTTTCCCCGCCGACCGCCCGCAGAGCGATGAGATTTCTGCCGTAACTTTCTTTGACCTCGCGAAGACTGCCGCCGATGACCTTTTTCGATTTGTTTATCAGGATAATGTCGTGACAGAGACGCTCTGCAGTCTCCATCAGGTGAGTCGAAAATATGATGGTTTTGTCCTGAGTTTTGAACTCGGAAAGGACCTCAACCATAAACTCGACATTGACCGGGTCGAGGCCCGAGAACGGTTCGTCGAGGATGAGCAGGTCGGGATCGTGGAGCACGGTCGATATAAACTGTATCTTTTGCTGCATGCCCTTGGACAGATCGGTGGTCTTTTTGTTCTTCCACTCAGCGAGGCCCATACGTTCGAGCCAGCGGTCGATGCGGCGGTCCGCATCGGCTCCGGGAACGTCCTTAAGAGCTGCAAAATACCGCAGTTGATCGGCGACCTTCATCTTTTTGTAGAGCCCGCGTTCCTCCGGCAGGTAGCCGACGCGATCCTGCAGCTTCGACGACATACGTTTACCGTACAGTTCGATACGGCCCTCGTCGGGCGCGGTGATGCCGACGATCATTCGAATTGTGGTCGTCTTGCCGGCTCCGTTTGGCCCGAGAAACCCAAACACCCGGCCGGCACGCACGTCGAAACTGAGGTCATCGACCGCGGTAAATTCGCCAAAGCGTTTCGTCACGTTTTCGACCCGTAGGGTCACGTTGTGTTGGCTCATATCTTTGATTCCAAGATATCATACGAAACGAATCAAACGGAGTTCCGCGGTCGTCCCATTTACCACAAAACGCAGTCCACGGTTGCCCGATCCAGTTCACATTTTCGCACGCCGGGGATCACACTTTTACCCGTCAGGTCATGTCAAAACCGTCTCCAGGTCACATCAAAACCCCCTCCAGGTCACATCAGCAGTATCGCCAGTCTCCGCCACCGCCCACCGCCAACGTTTCGTCCGCCACCTCAAGTGCTCCAACCGCATTAGTTCCGCCCGCCGCGTCCACCAACGTCGCGAAAATAACTCGACCCGCGACGCACCGCTGTTGTCAGCCGGGGCCATCGCCGCGGTCGCCAGGGCACTGAAATTAGCCAACAATGGCACAACTCAGGAAGTTCGATTCGTGAAATCGGTGTCAAACGTTGATAAGGTCCGGTGGTTTGCCGATCGCCGAAGTTGCGGTGGTCGCCGGGCCAAATAAAATCCCGACTTGAATTGAAACCGCGGCACGCCACCCGCTATCGAAAAAGAGGTCCTCGCGTTTTACGTCTACGCCATAACGCTCGTGTGCCTGCTTTAATATCCTATCGCTGATCCCGCCGAATGGGACATACGACGGAGCGGGGACAATCTTGTCCCCGTCGCCGGTTCCTCTAGCGAGATTTGCCGACGACGAATTCACGACCGACGAAGCGTCGGCCGTTGGGGACAGGAGTGTCCCCGCTCCGTCCATTGCGCCGTGAAATGCGTTGGGCGATGCAATAGGCGGGGCGAGTCTGACGAATTGTGTCAAATGCGGTTAATATAACTAGATGGAGATATTTGTTTACCGGAAAGATGCGGAGAAGATCGAGGAGGGGTTTGTTCAGGCGGAGCTCGAGGGGTTGCTGGCGGATCAGGATAATCTGGTCTGGGTCGATCTTAACGGCGAGACCGACGAGGGCGTCACGGAGGCTAAGGACGTGCTGCTCAATATCTTTAAGTTTCATCCGCTGACGGTCGAGGACTGCCTGGAAACGCGAAACCAGCCAAAGGTCGAGGGATTTGACCGGTACCTGTACTTTATCGTTCACGGCATCAAACCGGGCGAGACGCACCCGGCAAATTTTGTTACCAAGGAGCTCGATGGATATCTCGGTTCGAATTTTGTGGTGACGTTTCACATCGAGAGGTTTCGGAGTATCAAAAAGGTCAAACAGAATATCCGGAGTAGCACATTCATCTGCCAACGCGGTGCTCCTTATCTGCTGCACCACATACTGGACGAGATCGTCGATCAGTATATGCCGATCGTCGATGATTTTGACCTGGAGATAAACTCACTGGAGGAACGCGTGTTGACGATGCGGAAAAACAGCAACAGCGTCCTCGGTGAAATAATGGACCTCCGACGAAGCGTCGCACGGCTAAAGCGGATATCTTCGCGCCAGCTCGAGGTGCTGTACCGAATGTCACACGGGGAGTTTCCGCAGATACCGGCGAACGTAATTCCGTTTTTTCGCGACGTGCACGACCATTTGCTGAGGATATCGGACCTCGCTGAGAGTTACCGAGACCTGGTCACGAGTTTGTTTGACATTCACTTTGCGGTGGTCAGCAACAAGACAAACGACGTAATGAAAGCCCTCGCCGTTATGTCATCGATCATCCTGCCGTTGTCGTTGATAGCCGGAATATACGGAATGAATTTTGAAAATATGCCTGAGCTGAAAACGCAGAACGGCTATTATATGACGCTCGTGGCAATGGGACTAATTACGATCTCCCTGCTGATCTACTTTTGGCGGCTCGGCTGGATATTTCAAAGTGAACCGCCGATCGACCCCAGATTGCCAACACACGATGACAGCGCTCACGATGAGATCTGATATCGTCATGCCGAGGCACGCTGACCCCACTCATTTTCAATCATCCGAGTCCACCGACTTATCCAGCAGACGTTGAACCTGCAAGTCGCCGAGGCCGTAGACGCCCGCCCGGCGCGTAAATTCAGGGAATATCTCCGTCACGTCGGTCTTGCGATGAATATTCATCTCCGCAACGATATCGGCGGGTCTGGTATCCTTATCGATTGCGGCTTGGACGATCTCAGCCAGATATGGGAATGCGAGTGATATCGTGGTTGCGATTTCGGCAAGTTTTGCGGTGTCACCAACTCGGTACGCGTTCCAGAGCTCGGCACCGAGTCGAACGTCATCGCGGGAGAGCGAAACGCGGGCGTTGAAACAGGTTTTGAGATCCGCCGCGTCGAGTCTGCCAAAACCGAGCCAGCGGGTCTTTTCCGAACGAACGACCGGCTCAACCCGATAAACAGCTGCATCAGTTTCATTAAGCAGCCACAGGCAAAACCAGAGGTTTACACTGCAAAACAATTCGTATTCGAACCAGAGCGTGACCTCGTCGCCGTCGTCGAGGTCGAGCAGGCGGCCGAGTTCGTCAGCGACCGTTTCGTGGTAGACGATCTCGTCTTCGGCGTATTCGGAAAGGATAAAGCGGGCACGCTGATCCCAAAATTCGGGCAGTGACGCGGCGTCTACGTCGCCGACGATGAGGCATTCGCGGCAAACGATCTCGCTGCCCTCGATGCCGGTCTTGCGAAATTCCTGGGTGAGCGAATCACCTGCCAGAACGTGATATATCATACGAACAAATAGATCGAGTAACCGATCGCCAGGCAGATGCCGGCATAAACGCCCGCGACGATGTCATCGGCACAAACGCCAAGCCCGCCGGGCAGGATCTGAAGATCGTCGATCGGATATGGTTTCCAGATGTCGAAGAGACGGAAGAGCAGAAATCCCGCGAGGATGAACGGCCACGTAACACCGAACGGAATAAACAGAAACGTGACGAGTTGGCCCATTACCTCGTCAACCACGGCTTCGGACGGATCTTCGTTGCCGAGCAGAGGGATCGAACGCCCGGCGGCCCAAATGCCGAGCAGCGAATATGCCGTCAGCAAAAGCGCATTTAATGCCCAGTGAAATGCCGCCGCCGTCTCGGGCCGGACTCCCGTCGAGACGCCGTGTGCCGCCGCGTTCGTTTCAAACCACGAGATGAAAACATAGATCCCGACGCCGACCGCAGAACCCCACGTACCCGGTGCGAGCGGTAGATAACCGACGCCAACCGTCGTCAATGCAAGAGCAACGTAATCGGTGATTCCCTGCGGTTTGCGTTTTTCTACAGGTGTTTTCATCGTGTTTTGAGTTCCAACTTTAGTTGGCTCTTAGGTCAAAGCTTTTGAAACTGCGCTGTTAGTGCCAACTTTGAGTAGACCGTATTTTAACGTTTGCCAACTAAAATTGGAACTCAAAATTAAAGCTAAAACTCGATTCCCTGCTGGGCAAAGATCCCGGCGTAAAAGGGATGTTTGACCTCTTTCATCTCGGTGACGAGGTCGGCTTCGTCGATCATTTTTCCGAGGGCATTTTCGACGTTGCGGCCGGTCAGGATCAAATGCAGGTGCGGTTGTTCCGCACGCACTGTGCGGATCTCGGCGATGACTGCATCGATATCCAGAAAACCGTAGCTCAAAACATACAGCAGTTCGTCAAAAACGAGTACATCGTAGTCGCCGTTTCGCATTTTATCGACACAGAGTGCCCACGTTTCCTCGCTGGTTTTGATGTCCTGCGACTTGTCATTGGTGTCCCACGTAAACCCGTCGCCCATAGTATGGACCTCGATCCCGAGCTTGTCGAACGATTCGTGTTCGCCGTAACGGTCGGTCTTGGACTTCATAAACTGGATCATGCAGCAGTTCATTTCGCGGCCCGCCGCCCGCACGAGCACACCGATCGCGGCCGTCGTCTTGCCTTTGCCGTCGCCGGTGTTGAGCATCAGCAACCCTTTCGTGTTTTCGCGATAATCGTCGCGACGCCATTTGTAGCGTTTTTCCGCCATTAGTTCTTGATCCTTTTTAATAATTCAGCCGTCCGGTCGCCGTAATGGCCGCGGGGAATGCTGAAAACGTTTGCCCCGATGTCATCGGGCGGAAATCCGTTGATCCGCCGAACAGAACCGTCCGTGTCGTTGACCGCATAATGATCGTACGATGCCATTTCGTCGATCTTTTTGATAAGTGCGTCGGGCGTGTAGCCAAAATCCCGCGTCTGGGCGAGAGCCATTTCGATCAGCAGGATCGGCGGGACGGTCTGTTTGAACAAACCGCCGGCACCCTGCAGAAACATCAATTCGGCTCCCTCGATGTCGACCTTGACGACATTGACGTCGCGGCCGGCGGCATTTTCGGCAAGGTACGAGTCGAGCGTGGTCATACGGCAGGTAATGCCCGAGTTGCCGTTCGAACTATCGGTCGAGATTGACGCAAAACCGGATGCCTGATGCTCGCCGAGGTCGATCGAAACTTTGCCCTCGTGGTCGCCGAGGGCGAGATTATTGACAAAAACGTTTGTCGGTGACGGCAGCAGCGACACGTTTTTCTGAAGTTCGCGAAAGGTCGACGGCACCGGTTCGAACGAATGGACGAGGCCGTCGCTGCCGCAATTTGCACCAAAAAGCGTCGTATACCAGCCGAAATTGGCTCCGACGTCGAGGCAAAAATCGCCCGGACGGACGAGCGAAAGAGCGATCTCGGTCACGGGCTTTTCGTATTCGCCGATAAAGTAGATGATCTCGTTCATCGCGTTGTCGATGTCGAGAGCCAGACGGCGGCCGTCCGTGGTCACAACATCAACGCTGATGGGCAGATTGCGACAAAGTCCCAATGCGAACTGCATCAGGCGATATTTGCCTCGCGGGATCGGGGTATTAAAGGTGTACTGGCGGATGGCGGATAGCCAGAATCTCTCCGCAGACGATCGGAATCCGGAAATATTCTGTGGACGAGCCATGATCTGTTCAGTCTCTACGATTACCAGTGTTATGCGTGATTGCCGTTCGACGATCTGTCGACTGCCTCGGCGACGAGCGTGACGAGTCTGGCTTCGACCTCGTCCCAGTTTCCGTCGACTCTCAGGCCGGCAGCATTTTTATGTCCGCCGCCGCCAAATTGTTCGGCAACACGAGAGACGTTGATATCACCCTTGGAACGCAGGCTGACCCGAAAACTGTCGGTACTAACCTCTCTCATATAAACCGCGGCAAGCACGTCACGGGCCGCCAGCGGGATATTTACAAAACCATTATTATCGCCATCGACCGCACCGGCCGCCTCGTGCATCGCGATCGTCTGCCGAAGAGAGGCGACACGTCCGGTAGCGTCACGCTTGACCGTATCGAGCACTAACCGCATCAATTCGATCCGCGACCATGGATAATTATTGTAAACCGCCTCGCCGATCTTTGCGGGGCGGGCACCGGCCTTGATGAGTTCCGATGCGACCTTGAGCGTGCGGTCTGATGTGTTTGGAAAATGGAACGAACCGGTATCGGTGACGAGCGCCATGTAGACGCACTCGGCGATCTCCTTAGTTATACGTCCGCCGATCGCTTTGCAGAGATTGTAGATCATCTCGCCGACGGCCGAGGCGGTCGAGTCGATCCAGTTGACCGTGCCGAAATGCTCGCACGTCGAGTGATGGTCGATATTGACGGTAAATTCGGCCTCAAGCCCGGCGATTCCCGGCCGTTCGATGTCCGAACACTCGATGACAAAGATCGCGTCATAGCCCGCATCAATGCGGTCGATCTCTCGAATGGCATCAGCGCCCGGCAGAGTCCGGTACGAGACAGGAATCTCGCCGTGCACAACGACCTCAGCCTGCTTTCCGAGTGAACGAAGAAGCCAGCATAGCCCGAGCGAGGAACCGATACCATCGCCGTCGGGTTTGACGTGCGTGGTGATGGCAAAGTTCCGCTTGGTTTCAATTAACTCTACTACTTGGCTTAACACTGTTAGGGGAGGGTGGCGGAATCAAGATCCGCAAATATTCGGCCATACGGCCTTATTCGCTCGAACTTGCTCCGATCAACCCTCGCTGCCGTCCTTCCTTTCGTCAAATTCTCCGTTATCCACCAGCTCGCTGAGGATCGTGCTGATACGTGCAGCATTTTCCTCAGCCGTATCACGCACAAAGTGCAGATGCGGAGCGTGGCGTAAATTAAGGTTCATCGCGACCTGCTGCCTGACAAAGGTCGAGGCGTGCCGAAGCGTCCGTAACGCCTCGTTGACCTCCTTGTCCGTTCCATTAATGAAAACGTACACCTTGGCGTCGCGCATATCGCCCGCGATGGTCACCTCGGTGACCGTCGCCGAAACGACACGTGGATCATCTAATTCAAATCCGACGACCTCAGCGATCTCCTCGCGTAAGGCCTCGGCAAATCTTTCCGGGCGTCGCATATTTTACAACTCGGTCGCGGCCGTCCTCTCGATGATATACGCCTCGATCTGGTCATCCATTTTGAGGTCATTGTAATTAACAAGACTGAGACCGCACTCGAACCCGTTCTTAACTTCGTTTGTATCGTCCTTAAATCGTTTAAGCGAAGCGATATCGCCCTCCCAAACCACGACGCCGTCGCGAATAAGCCGGGCTTTGGCCTGGCGGCGAATCACGCCTTCGATAACGCGGCAGCCTGCGATCGAACCGATCTTGGACACCTTAAAGACCTCTTGCACCTGAGCTTTGCCCAGAATGACCTCTTTCTCGATGGCATCAAGCATTCCGATCATTGCGGCCTTAATCTCCTCTTCGACCTTGTAAATGATCGAGTGGAGCCGGATGTCGACGTCTTCGTGCTTGGCGATATCAGAAACGCGAGCCTCGGGGCGGACGTTAAATCCGATGATCACGACGGCGGTCGACGCGTTGCCGGCCTGGGTCGCCGATGCGAGCAAAACGTCGGATTCGGCGATCGCACCGACGCCGGCACGGATGACGCGAACCTTGACCTTGGCGGTCGAAAGTTTTTCGAGCGTGCCCTTGAGCACCTCGACCGAACCTTGGACGTCGGCTTTCAAAATGACAAGCAGCTCTTTGATCTCGGCCATTCCGAGCGACTCGATACCGCGTTTTGTGGTCTTGAGCATCGCGGCCTGGCGAGCGTGCATTTGACGCTGGCCGGCGATTGTCTGTGCGCGGTCAATATCGGAAACTACCTGGAACGAGTCACCGGCTTGCGGTACGCCCTGCAGGCCGAGGATCTCGACCGGTGTGGCGGGCCCGGCCTCGGTCACCATTTCGCCGCGATCGGAGAACATGGCCCGGACCTTACCGTAAAATTGACCGACGATGAACGGATCGCCGACACGCAATGTGCCCTGCTGAACCAATGCCGTCGCGACCGCACCGCGGCCCTTGTCGAGTTTGGCCTCGAGCACGACGCCCGATGCCTGACGTGTCGGGCTAGCCGTGAGTGCAAGTATATCGGCCTGTAAGAGTACCGTTTCGAGCAAGGTGTCGAGATTTTCGCGTTTCTTGGCAGAAACCGCGACCATTTCGACGTCGCCGCCCCAATCGGTCGGCTGCAGCCCGAGACCGGCGAGTCCCTGTTTGACCTTATCCGGATTTGCGTCGGGCTTATCTATCTTATTGATCGCAACAATGATGGGAACGCCGGCGGCCTTGGAGTGCTCAACGGCCTCGATCGTCTGCGGCATAACACCGTCGTCAGCGGCGACCACGAGGATGACGATATCCGTCGCCTTGGCTCCGCGTGCACGCATCATCGTAAATGCTTCGTGGCCCGGTGTATCCAGAAACACCACGCGTCGTGGATTTGCCGGGTCGTCAGCGTTCGGAACCATTACACTATATGCACCGATGTGCTGCGTGATACCGCCGGCTTCGCCCTCGGCGACGTTTTCCGAACGGATCGCATCCAGAAGCGAAGTTTTACCGTGATCGACGTGGCCCATTACCGTAATAACGGGTGCACGAGTCAGCTCGACGTCATCAGCGTCAGCGGCGATCAGTTCCTCAAACTCCTGCTCGATGACCATTTCCTCAAACGCCACGAAGCTGAGGTCAAATCCATAGTCCCGGGCCATCTCGATGGCCATTTTTTCGCCTATCGACTGGTTCAATGTCGCAAAAACACCGCGTTTGATGAGAAGCTGGACGATGTCACGCGGCGTGATGCCAAGAGCCTCGGCAAATTCGCGAACGGTCGCTCCCTCGGTCAAACGAACGGTTTTTCTCTCGGCAACCTCGCCGCCACCGACCTGATCGAGAATACGCTCTTCGATCGATCGCTGACGCGGCTGGTCGAGATCACGCTCGGCAAACCTGCCGGTTTTGTCATCCTTGCCTTTGCGTCCTCCGCCACGGCCGGGCCGTCGGCGATTGTCCGTGGGCGGGGTGTATGTAAGCTGCGGTGCCGCGGTTTCGCCGGGTGTACCGCGAAACTGCGGCCGTCCGGTACGCGGGTCGATACGCTGATCTCCGAGCAGACGTCCGGTTTTGGTCGGAGCGTCGTTGACGAGTTTGTCGCCGGGCTTGATGCCCTGTTCGATCGCGGATTTGGATAGCGTAAGTGTTTTGACGGTCGTGCCGGCGGGCCGCACGACGGTCGAGGCGGGATCGATCTCGGCAGCGGCTGCCCCGTCGTCGCCTATTCCGACATCTTCACCCGACGGTTGCTCGACCGCCTCGGCCGCCTCGACAGGCGTTACGATCTCTTCGGGCGCTTCTGCCGTTTCGGAGGCAGTCTCGGCGACGGGTTCGGCGACCGGCGACTTGACCTTTGAAACGACAAGTTTCTTGACCTTAACTTTAGATTCCTCGCCCGCGTCTTCGACGACAGGTTCTTCGACCGGAACTTCGACTATTACGGGTTTGTGAACTTTCTTGAGGTTCTTGACCGTCGAGACGACCGGCGGCTCAACGGCCTCTACGGGTGCAACGGCTTCGACGTGTTCGACGTGTTCGACGCGTTCGGCCTCTGCGGCCTCGACCTCCGCCTCCGGTTCAATGTGCGAAACGATCTCGTCGTGTGGCGAATCGTCTTTTTTGGAGGCCTTGATGACCTTGATAGCCCGCTTCGGGGCAATTTCGGCTTTCGGGAAATACTTAGCGCGGACCTTTTCAGCGAACTCCGAACTGACGGAATTTGAAGCGACGTTAACGTCCGCTCCGGCACGGCGCAGGTCTTCCATCACACGCTTGGTGTCTTGCTTTAGCTCTCTTGCCAGATCGTAAATTCGAACTGATTTTCGAATGGCCATATTTAATAATGTCGTAACCTAAACACCCGACCGCCCGGCACTTTGGCCAACTTTTGCGATCCCGGATCATACCGGTCTTCCCAACGACGCGGCCGAGCCGCGACACGTTGTATTCTGATTATTCAGCAGGAACTTCATGGTTTGTCCCTTCCGCTTCGCCGCCTTCGGTTGCGGGCTCATCGCCGCCTTCGGTTGCCGGTTCGGCAACCTCATCGGCGGAACCGGTCTCTTCAGCTTCGTCCGGAGCCTTGACCTCAGCGTTCTTGGCGGCGACGATCGAATTCGCCGAAGCGAGTATACGTACCGCTTCATCAAAACTGACGTCGAGATAGTCGACCAGGTCATCGACCGTGGTCGCCGCGAGCGACTCAACGTCTTTCACGCCCTTATCAGCCAATACCTCAGCCTGCGGAGCGGTGACGCCCTCGAGAGCTGTGATCGGAACCGCCTCGCCCGATGCCATCATTTTGCCCATCTTGAGAGCAATTTCCTTCTTTAACAGTTCTTCGCTGACGATCTTGATGTCCCAACCGACGAGTCTCGCGGCAAGGCGGACATTCTGGCCTTTCTTGCCGATAGCCAGGCTGAGCTGATCTTCGCCGACGATCACCTCCATCTGACGATTGGTGATGTCGGTAATGCGGACCTGAGATACCTTAGCCGGCGAAAGTGCATTGGCCGCGAAAACCGACGGCTCGTCAGACCACTCGATAATATCGATCTTTTCGCCGCGAAGTTCCTTGATGATCGCCTGGACACGCGAACCTTTCATTCCGACGCACGCTCCGACCGGATCGACGTCCTTTTCATTAGACGCGACGGCGATCTTTGCACGGTCACCGGGTTCACGCACGGCCGATTTGATCACGACCGTATCGTCGTAGATCTCCGGTACTTCCATTTCGAACAGCCGCTTGAGCAACTCGGACGACGCTCGCGAACCTTTGATCTGCTGGCCCTTTTGATCTATTGACACGTCAACGATCACGGCTCGGATGCGTTCGCCCTGGTTCCACATTTCGCCGCGGGATTGCTCATTTCGCGGAACAAACGCCTCAAGATTGTTACCGAGGTCAACGATCATATCGCCGCGTTCGAAACGCTTAACGGTGCCGTTGATGATCTCGCCTTTTTTGTCGACGTACTCATCGTAGATCTTCTCGCGGATCGCCTCGCGAACCTTTTGGACGAGGATCTGCTTTGCGGTCTGGGCGGCAATGCGGCCCATGTCCTCGTTCGGCAGCGGGATCAGGAGCTTGTCGCCGATCTCGACCTCATCCCCGGCGAGTTCCTGCGCCTCTTCAAGCGAAAGCTCCTCCGACGGATCAACGACGGTCTCGACGATCGTTTTTTCTGCCGAGATCTCAATCATGCCCTCTTCGTTGTTCCATTCGACCTGGATGCTGTCCTGGGCGCGAAACTGTTTACGGGCGGCCGCACGCACAGCTTCTTTCATTGCCTCGATCACCATGTCGCGATCGAGACCCTGCTCGCTGCACAATACCTCAATACTCTGTCCGATAGCTGATAACATAACTTATCGATCTGTCAGTAAATCAAACACTCACGACCGACCCTTTAACTCTTTCGCCAGGTCGATCTTTAAGTTTGCCCGCTCAATTGCATCGTACGGGATTCGAACCATACCGGCGGTCCGATCTTCAAAAACTATTTCGTCGCCATCGACCGCCTCAATGCGGCCAACAAACGTCTTTTGGCCGTCAAATTCGACTCGCGATTTGAGCTTCGCCAGTTCGCCGGTAAAACGGACATAATCCTTGAGCGAATATAGCTCGCGTTCGATGCCGGGCGACGATATCTCAAGGACGTATGCCCAAGGGATCAGGTCCTCAGCGTCGAGCAACTCTTCCATCGCTCCCGAGAACCGCGAGCAATCTTCGATGCCGACGCCTCCGTCTTTGTCAATATAAACCCGAACTACCGAGTCGCGTTTCGAGCCGAGGATCTCAGCGTGGACAAGTTCCACGCCGTGGTCGGCCGCCACGCTCTCAGCGATCTCATTCATCCTCACTCCGAGTGGTTTCTGTTCGACCATTATCAAACCAAAATAAAAAGTGGGCACGAGACCCACTTGATACGTCCGTTCTTACGCATCGCGGCAAACGAGTATTATATAGACAAGCGTGCAGTTAATGCAAGCTATCTATATTACAACCCATCCAATCCGGCGTAAATATTTTGTAATTCGGATATTTTTTTGGCGACAGCCTGACGCTTGGCATCACTCGGCTCGGCAATGAACTCTTCGATGACGACAGCGCATTCCCGGG
>JAYVUD010000519.1:0-3875 GCA_043788335.1 Chloracidobacterium sp.
GACCAGATCCTTTTGATGAAACTGACGCGGGGATAAATTGACCGAGAGATTGAAATCGAAACCTTGGTCGCACCATTTCTTGCTTTGGATACATGCTGCTCTAAGTATCCATTCGCCCACGGAAACGATCAACTCCGATTCTTCGGCGATCGGGATAAATTCTTGCGGCGAGATCGGCCCCCATTTTGGATGATTCCATCGGATCAGGGCTTCCATCCCGACCACCAGCCTGGTACGGGTGTCGATTTGCGGCTGGCAGTAAAGCTCAAATTCATTGCGTTCGCTCGCATTGCTTAACTCGTTTTCCATTGCCAAACGACGTAAAGCCCGATCGTGGACCTCGGTTGAGTAGAACTGACAATTGTTCCCTCCACTTTTGCGAGCCACCGACAACGCAGCAGCGGCACCTCTGATCAATAGCTGTGACTCAACACCATCGTTTGGCGAGAGACTCACGCCGATGCTGACCGTCAGGAAGATCTCATAGTCCCCGACCTGTATCGACGGTCGAAATGCTTCAAATATCTCACCCGAAAGTTTCACCAGGTCGTCCGGCCCCTTGTCATTCAGAATCAAGGCAAACTCGGCCCCCTCGATTCTTGCAGCGGTTGCCCCCATCGCTGCGACCTTTGAGAGTCTGTTTGCGACTTCGATCAACAGGTTGTCGCCTAAAGCGTGCCCAAGCGTATCCCGGAGCATTGCAAATCGGTCGAGCGATACCATGACCACGCAAACCCTCGAATTCATTGGCCGCATCAGCAAAACTTGTGAAAGTCGGTTTTCGAAGAATGTTCGATTTGGGAGCCCGGTCAGAGGGTCGTGAAACGCAAGGTAATTGAGCTTTTGCGAGCGCTCCTCGACGAGATGTTCAAGATGATCCTCGTGCTTGCGTTTCGTCGAGAGGAGCAACGAGTGACTGACTGCCCTTTCGACCGAAAAACACACCTGGTCAAATTTGAACGGCTTCTTGATATAGTCGAAGGCTCCCGCACGCACGGCGTCGATCGCACTTTCGATCGCGTGATTGCCGCTTATCGTAATAACGATCGTATCAGGCGAAATCTCCGCAATTCGTGGAATCAACTCGATCCCGGTCATGTTACCGAGATTGATGTCTGCGATCACTAATGCAAAATGCTTTTGGACAAGTTCCGCAAGAGCCTCTTCTGCGGACGGGGCTATCGTACATTCATAGGTTTCCCTAAGGATATTATGTATAAGATCTCGGATCGCCGGTTCGTCGTCGACAATTAAAACGTTCGGCTTTTCAACATCATCGATATGCATAATATATTTTCTAAAAGAGCTAAAACATTTCCCGGTCTTATTGACCGGCGACTGACCCGTGGTAAATACGCTGACACCTTGGCTTTTCAAACGCCCCAAACTTCCCCAACTTTGATTCAGCGCCTATCCTAAATGCCACACAAAAGGACCAATGGATAAGAGTCTCGTCCGCGTCCTGGACCTAAAGCCTACGTTTTGATTTGTACAAACTGTATAAACATTACACAACAACATTCAACAGTTAAGAATTCCATTTCATGTTTGGAACGGCACGGGTTTTGCGGTAGTGATATTCGTCGATCGTCGCCTAAATGGTGACAGGCAATTATCTCCCGCATTCGAATCGGTCAAAACCTACAGCAGTAACTCCCGTTAAATGGGAATACCGATCGTTCAACCGTCCACAAACTCCCCAAAAGTGCCTCCCATGAAAAAAAGTAACGCCGTCTCCCCTCACAAAAGAGTTCTAAGTGTCATCTTTCTCTCACTAATTTCAATTTGCTTTTCAGCAACAACGATCTTCTCGCAACAGCAGATCAGGCTCTATCCGAGTTCGATACGCCTTGATAAAGGCAAGTCCCGTACCGTAACGGCCGTCGCTCTCGATGCCTCGGGTAATTATCTAGGTAATCAGGCTATGACGTTTTCTAAGGCGTCCGGTTCAGCCGGTGTAGCTACCATCCGCAACAGTCCTGAGGGCAATACGGAGACAAATAACTCGCACTATTCCGCAAACCTCGCGGAGATCTTCGGCGATAGTGCAGGGGTAAATACCTTTACGGCTACCCTCAATGGCGTAGTAAGCAACTCGGTGACAGTGATCGTCTTGGATCCGGCGGATCCACCAATGGCATTGATCCGCGGTGATAATGAGGCAGAAAACAACCTCGAGATCAGAGCACGTGTCGGCGAGGCCATCGAGGTCAACGCCGACAGTTCGCAGGGGGTAAAAACGGCTGAATGGTTTTGGGGCGACGGCGACCGGACAAACGACATGCTCTCAGCGACCCATGCGTATCTTGCCGCCGGAGCATATCAGTTGAAGCTCCGCATCACGAATTCGGGAGGGGCCTATGCAGAATCTACCGTGAACGTGATCGTGACCGATCAGCCCGCCCCAACTCGAACCTTTAACGTAGCAACGATGGCAGACCTATTGACCGCCTATAACCAATGCATAGGCGGCGAGCATATCGTGATCCCAGCCGGAACGGTGCTCTCTGGACATATTGAATTGCCAGCACGAAACTTTGCCGACTTCGTAACCATCCGATCCAGTTCCGTGATGCCGGGTATGGCGGTGAGAGTCGACCCAGATCGAACGGACCTCGCGATTCTTCGCGGCAGTTCGGAAAACGAATTACCGATGCTGATCAAGAACCGAGCAACCAGAATCCGGTTATCCGGCCTCAAATTCGAACCTTATCCGGGCAGTAGCGATGCGGTCAAGAATTATTACCTTTTGATGATCGGAGAAGCGTTCGGCCAGACGACGGCCGCCGACAACCCATCCAAGATCATTCTCGACCATTGCGTGGTTAATCCGCCAAGTAACGTTCAGGTCGTTCACGCCATTCTAAATGACGGCTACAAGGTCTCGATCATCGGGTCGTGGCTTGGGAATATCAAGACTTATGGCTCGCAGGATAGTCAGGCAATATTCAGTCTCGATGGCCGTGGGGCCCATGTGTACAACAATACATATTTCGAAGCCGCATCCGAAAGTGTTATCTATGGTGGCGCCGGCAACAGGATAGATGGGCTCGTTCCGACAAACATCGAATTTCGCCGATGCGTATTTACAAAGCCGGTCGCTTGGCGACAATTGCCGACAAACAGCAGTGGCGAATCGCTGAACGAAAAAAACTTGTTCGAAACGAAAAACGCCAGACGTGTCTATATCGAGGGTTCGCTGTTTTCAAATCACTGGGACGCTCTGCGGTCACAGTACTACGCGATCGTCTTTAAGTCAGCCTCCGATATTCCGAACGGCGACCAGGGCAGTCCGTGGGCTGTCAGCGAGGAGATCGTGGTTGAGAACAGTCGTGTTTCCCACGTAAACGGCGGGGTCGCCATTGTTCGCGATTTTTTCAGGCCAGGCTATGCCTACGATGCTCTGAAACCACAGAGCATCAAGCTAAACAACATCCTGATTGACGACCTTACAATTGGGCGTTGGGGAGACGTCCGCGGGTGGACGTTCTATCTGGGGACGGTCGACGATCTCTCGATAAGGCACGTTTCGGTCATCGATGCGATCGATACGATCGACGAATATCGCGAGCAGATGATGCTGCTCAACTCCGTTAATTCATACCGGCCGGAGATCAAAGATTCGATTTTGCCGCTCAACTACTACGGTATTCGAAATACTTGCGGCGAAGGGATCGCCGCTATGAACGTCGGCACCTCAGGCTGGTTCGACGCGAACGGGAGCAGCTGCGGTGCGGCGTCGGGTGCAAATGCCGGAAGCTGGCAGATCGCCGGTAACGTTTTCCCCAAAATGCGATCGTTTCATGCGGCAGCCAACTATCCTACCGGTAACTACTACCCAGAAAATTATGGCGGCGTAGGCATGGTGGCGTATC
>JAYVUD010000520.1:0-2068 GCA_043788335.1 Chloracidobacterium sp.
GGGAGACACTGCATTCGTGAAACAAAGTAATACACGCCTTTTCGCACTCATAACAATTTTATTCCTATCATCGTTTGGATTTGCCCAGAACTCCTCTACGACGGCAAAGCTCCAGCCCGAGCGCGTCAAAACCGCACCGGCAAAGCCAGCTACCGTCGATACGATCCAGAGCGACATACGGGAAGCTCTCGCCGTCATTAATAACAATTACGCCGGTGAAAAAAAACTCGATTACAACGAGTTGTTCAAATCCTCGATCGACTCGGCGCTGCAAACGCTCGACCCGCACTCACATTATTTTGATGCCAAGGAAGCACAACAATTCATGACCGAACAAAGCTCGCGATACTTTGGTATCGGGGCGACGATCGGTGATCTTAGCGATGCCGACGGCAAAGTTCTCAATTCATACATCAAAGCCACTTTCGAGGGTGCTCCGGCTAACAAAGTTGGTCTGCGTTACGGCGACAAGTTTATAAGTTTTTCGGGGCAGCGTGTCATGCCCGACGGTAAAATAGCGGAGGTTAAGAATGAATCGTTAGTTGGAAAGCCGTTTCCCGAGGTGCGTTCTTATCTGCGCGGCCCTGAGGGGACGACGATCCATCTTACCGTCGAACATCTCGCGACCGGTAAGCAGGAGACGGTCGATATCACTCGGGCGGGTGTTCCGCAGCCCTCGATCAGCGAAGTCTATATGATCCGGCCGGGTGTCGGTTATATGCGAATGAACGGCGGATTTAACCAGACGACATACGGCGAATTTGCACGCGGCCTGCGTGACCTGAAAGTGGCGGGTATGACACAATTTGTACTTGACATTCGGGACAATCCCGGCGGTCTTGTAGTTCAAGCTTACCGTGTGGCAGATGCGTTATTGTCCGATGGCCAAATGGTTTTCACACAAAGGGGGCGGATCGCGGGTGCAAATGAGAATTGGCCCGCCGAAAACCGTACCCCCGATCGTTCGCCGATCGTGATGCTCGTTAACCGTGGTTCGGCGTCTGCGTCCGAGATACTCTCCGGTGCTCTCCAGGATCATGACCGTGCATTGATCGTCGGTGAGAATACTTTTGGCAAAGGCCTCGTGCAAAATGGCTTCCCGCTTGATTACGGTTCGGTTCTTTGGCTGACGATAGCTAAATACCAGACCCCGGCCGGACGCCAAATCCAACGCGACTATTCAAACGGCGATATCTACAATTATCTTTACGAAGGCGGCAGTTTCCGCGGCGAAGACGGCGTTGGCATTACGACCCGCACGCACGGTGCTGCGGCTAAAACCGACTCCGGCCGCACGGTTTACAGCGGCGGCGGTATCAACCCCGACGTAGTGGTCAAGCCGACGACCATCCCTATCGAACGCTTTAACTTTCAGCAAAAGCTGGCTAATCCCGTGTTTGCATTCGCGCTCGACCTGGTTGACGGCAAGGTCAAGGGCCTCGAGAGTTACGCGGTCAATAAGCCCATCGCTTTTGACTACGACATCAAAGCGACCGACTTCCCCATCACCGATACGGTCTATGCGGCGTTCAAAAAACTGGCGGTCGATAAATACAAATTCAACCCCGCACTCGTCGATCACGAACGCGAGTTTGTTAACCGCACCTTGCGCTCCGAGCTTGTGACCGCCGCTTACGGCTCGCAGACGTCGTTTCAAGTGTTTAACGAATACGACGACCAGCTGCTCAAAGGCATCGAGCTGCTCCCGCAGGCCAAAGTCCTCGCAATGCAGAGCGAAAAGACAAAGTCGACCGCCAAACAACCCGTCCGCGAAAATAAATAGGCTGACTGCTCACGTTTTATTAAAAAGGGCTGCTTCCAACGAGGCAGCCCTTTTATCCTTTAACTTTTAGGAGCATCGAGGCATTGTCCGGCGTCGAAAACAGCTTCGGCAACGTCGGAGATGGCTTGGGCAGCGTCGGAGATGGCTTGGGCAGCGTCGGAAACGACTTGGGCAGCGTTGGAGATGGCTTCAACATTGTCGGACATCGCTTGGGCAGCGTTGGAGATGAGTTAAGCAGATCCGCCGACGGCTTTGGCAGCATGGCCGCAGAAGCGAGGGTCGCTC
>JAYVUD010000521.1:0-3588 GCA_043788335.1 Chloracidobacterium sp.
CGTTTTTTCGCCGACGACTTTCGGCATTTATACTGCGTCGGTTTTTAACGGAGCATCGCGAATGTCGCTTGCTCTTCGGGCTGATATTCCATATGTTGGCTGGTTGATCGTCGCCGTGGCGGCGATGCTATTGGCGTCGGCCGTAATCCACACGCTTTCAATATCGCGTTCAGATAACAGATTAGTTACACTCGGCAATCGCTTTCTATACGGCGCTTTGGCAGCGCAGGGCGCAGGGATTGCCGTGCTTGTTTATCAATTAAAGACGCTTCAGAACGTCGTTTCGTATATTAGCCCGCTACAATATCCGAAATTCGCCACGTGGATGATGCAGCAACAGGAGATACCGCAGGCCCAGATAAACGCGATGGGTCAACAGCAGCTTTATGACATGGCAAACACCTGGATCACGCAAAACAGCTCGCAGCTACACCTCAGCCTCAACGCAAACCCGGTCGAACTATCGGCGCTGATTACAGCGTTTACGGGAACATTGTTTATCGTCCTGTTCGGCATCCGGACTGAGCGAATGCGAGCGATGCTGCCCTCCACCGATACGCTGGACGGATTGATGTACAAGCTCGCGGGCGTCACATTTGCTGGACTAGCTCTCCTCCTGATGACCGGTGCGATATGGGCAAACGAATCATGGGGACGCTACTGGGGATGGGATTCAAAAGAGGTCGGTGCATTGGTCGCGTGGATCACCTACGCCGGATTCCTGCATTCGCGGATCGCCTATGGCTGGCGTGGGCGGCGCTCGGCTTATTTTGCGGTGGTTGCGTTTCTATTTGTTATTTTCACTTATCTCGGCGTCAGCTATCTGTTGCCGGGATTGCATTCGTACGCCTAAATATCTATGAATAAGGACAATATTCTATTCGGAGTAGTTGGTTTACTTGCAGGGCTGATCGTCGGCTTTATGTTCGCCAATTCGATTAACAAACAAGCCGTAGCTTCGCCGGTTGCGTCAGAGATGAAGGCGAATTCGAACATACCACCCGGACATCCTGAGATCCCGCCGGGAGCGACGGTTCCGGGCGGCATGACTCCGGAGATACAGGCCGCGATCGACAAGGCAAAGCAATCGTCCAACGATTTCGACGCACAAGTAAGTGCCGCCGAGGCTTACTATCAGATCGAGAAATTTGACGATGCGATCGGTTATCTCAAGAAAGCAAATCAGTTAAAGCCCGAAGACCGCGAAGTGATAGTTCATCTCGGTAATGCCAATTTTGACGGAAATCATTATGACGAAGCAGAAAAATGGTACATGGCCGCACTTGCGAAAAAGCCCGACGATGTTAACGTGCGAACCGACCTCGGGCTAACATTTGTCTTTCGCGAGCCGCCTAATTATGAACGGGCGATCCAGGAATTCAGCAAATCGCTCGAAACCGACCCAAACCATATTCAGGCGCTCCAAAACCTGACAGTGGCCTATACCAAAAAAGGTGACGCAGCAAAGGCAAAAGCGATTTTGGCAAAACTCCAGAGCGTCGATACGGGCAATACGGCAATCGCAAAATTAAGGGAAGATATCCTGTCGCTCGAAAACAAATAAACCCTCCTCATGAATCGAATGCCAAGAGTGCGGAATTTTTCGCACTCTCGGCTTTATTTGTATGTAGGTAATGTGGTTATAATGATTTCACCCAAGATTTGGATCGTTAAATTATGGCTGAAACTGCCGGCAAGATTTTGATCGTTGACGATGACCGCTTCGTGAGGATGGCTCTCGTCGAGGCACTCCGCGCGTGGCAATACGAGACGGTCGAGGCGGACACTGTTGAGTCGGCAAAGCGAATGTTCGCTGATGAAGAACCCAGCATCGTCCTTTTGGACATCGCCCTTCCCGATGGTTCGGGGCTCGACGTCCTCAACGAGATCAAGGAAATAAACCCCGATACCATCGCGGTCATGATCACCGGCAATGTCGATGTCGGCAACACTATCGCTGCCTTGCGCGGCGGAGCATACGATTTTATCGGCAAGCCCGTCCGGCTCGAGGAACTGCGTGTTACGCTGCGCAACGCGCAGGAGACGCGTTCGCTACGCCGCGAGGTTAAAGTGGCGCGTAACGAGCTTTCACGCGGAATTAGCTTTGCCGGGATCATTGGTGAATCCGAACCGATTAAGCAGGCTATGGAACTCGGCCGCCGTGTTGCGGAATCCGACGTTTCATCCATTCTCCTCAACGGCGAGACCGGCACCGGGAAAGACCTTTTTGCACGCGCCATTCATTTTGCATCCGAGCGGGCGACGGCTCCCTATTTGGCAATAAACTGTGCCGCATTACCCGCAAATCTGATCGAATCGGAACTTTTCGGCTATGAAAAAGGGGCGTTTACCGACGCAAAAGCTCGCAAAGAAGGACTTTTCGAACAGGCCCGCGGCGGGACGATCTTTCTTGACGAGATCGGCGAAATGGAGCTTTCGCTTCAGGCGAAACTACTTCGGGTTCTCGAGGAAGGTTCGTTTCGACGAGTTGGGGGCTTAAAAGATATTGAGCTCGACGCCCGTATCATCGCGGCCTCAAATCGAAATTTGAAACAAGAGAGCGAAGCGGGGAATTTTAGACTCGATCTATATTTTCGCCTGTCGATTATCCAGGTCGATATCCCGCCGCTACGCGAGCGTGGCCGCGACGTTATTCTACTCGCTAGGTACTACATCGAAAGGGTAAATCAAAAGCGCCGTGGAAAACCGTTACTGGGTCTCGCTCCCGAGGTTGAACGCATATTTTTGTGTTACCGTTGGAGCGGCAATGTGCGCGAACTGCGAAACGTCATTGAGCGTGCGTCCATTCTTGAAGATGGCGCTTTTGTTACCTCGGCCCATCTTCCGGCGGATATGCTTCACGGCGACGCCGGCTCGTATTATCAGGGATCGGCGGTTGTATCTCTTCCGTCCGACGGAATACCTCTTGAAACGGTTGAATTTGAGCTTGCAAGACAGGCAATAGAGCGGACTGGCGGCAATCTAACGCGAGCGGCACGACTGTTGGACATTTCCCGTGACCAATTACGGTACAAACTCCGAAAGGCGGGCTACAATTTTGACCAGAACCATACTGAATAAAACTGTGGCCACAAAGAAAAAAAAAGAAACGATCGAACAGGTTAAGCAGGACCTTTTCAAGGAACTTTCCGATCTCAAATTCGCCATAGACCAGTCGGCCATCGTGGCCATCACGGATCAGACTGGCCGAATTACCTATATCAACGAGAAATTTTGCGAAATCTCAAAATATAGCCGCGAAGAGCTGATCGGACAGGATCACCGCATCATCAACTCCGGCTATCACCCCAAAGAATTTATCCGAAATATCTGGACAACTATCGCAAATGGAAAGGTCTGGCACGGCGAACTGCGCAACCAGGCGAAGGATGGCTCGATCTACTGGGTCGATACGACGATTGTCCCGTTTCTCGATGACAGCAAAAAGCCGTTTCAATATGTCGCGATACGATACGATGTCACCGAGCGCAAACTCGGCGAGGAACGTATCCGACAGCAAGCGTCGCTGCTCGATAAGGCACAGGACGCCATCCTCGTTTGTGATCTTAATCACCAGATACTCTATTG
>JAYVUD010000522.1:0-11745 GCA_043788335.1 Chloracidobacterium sp.
CAAATTCCAAGCCGTCGGCCGCGATATCCCGATCTTTACAAGCTTCTGATACGGATTACTGATCCCGCGGAGGGCAAAAACTCTTTGTATGTTGAAGAAAAGCATAATGCGGATGCGTGTATCTAAAACTACACTCCGTTATTATAATATGCGGTAACAACAATGTAAATAGCGAAAGCTTATCTGTAAAATGCGAATGCGAGTATGTAAATATACAAAACGAGTCTATAACACTATGTTCCGAACATACAGAAATACATTGCGAGAATATAAAAGTACATAGAGAGTATATAAAACTGCGGAGGCCGCTTGTTTTATTTTTTACGCAGAAAGCTAAAAGTAGGTTAAGGTTCGAAAGGTAGTGGAGCTTAACTTCCCGCCTGCATTGAGGTCAAATTCGTTCTTCTTGATCCAATTGTCAGTTTTATCGTATTCATAAACAATACGGGTTCCATCCTGGAAAAAACCGAAGCCAGAATCAAGTTTGGCGGGTGCAAGTTCGTCCGTTCCAATGTAAGTCGCACTGTTGTATTCCAGCTTTTCTGAGAGCTTTCCCGTCTCATCGAATTTGTATATGGATAGATTGATCGGCCGTTCTTTGTGGTCTAAGCGGGTTAGTCGAATCAGACGATTTGCAGAGTCATATACTCGTAGATACGTCGCATATAATGTCCCGTCGTACTTGTAATCTACCTGTCCAATTAGATTTCCCGTATCGTCGTATCTGAAAAGACTCCTAGTCTCCCGGTAAACGTCATAACGTTTTGGATTAAAGTGTTCGGGATGAACCTGAATCGTTTTTTTCTTCTCTTTTGGCCGATCGTTGGCATCTAGCTCAGATACTGATTTCCAAAGTAGTTGGTTCTGTAAATCGAACGTCGCTTCTTCTATAAGTGTTCCAGATGAGGAATATCTATAAGTGGTGTGAGTTATTTTAGATTCACCATCCGCACCGCGACGTTCTAATACGCGGCAATTGTCATCGAAGATGTACGTTGGCCTGCGGAGTTTTGTGTAATCCGTGACACTATAGTCCCCTCTGTTGTCAGCTTTGATAAAGTTACCAAAACGGTCAAAACTGACGATACGTTTCAATTCCTTTTTCTTATCTCCATATCCATACTCGATGCCTTCATCTTTGAGGATCTTTACTTTTCCTTTCAAGCTCTCTATTTCCCATCCGCTTTTATCCGGTGATTTACAGCTTTCGCGTTGTTCGGGAGTGGTCACGGCAGGCGTCGGGGTCGGTGCAATTGAATTAGGATCAATTGACGAAGCAAAATTCAATTCGCCGTTGGGAGCACACGCAGGTACAAATAAGAGCAGCGTAAATATTAATGAAACAGGTAAAATCAGTAATCTCACGATGCTAATATAATACACCTTTCAAACAAACCTCAATGGATAAATGCGGCTCAAACCAACGGTTGCCCATTCGCTAAACGTTACGCCACAGCCCTTTGATCTCGGCTTCGAGTTCGGTGATGCGGGCAGGCGCCTGAGTGAGAATTGAGAGTTGAAAATTAATGCAGACAAGACCGGAACGCGGTCGTTGTCCGGTGTATTCGAGCGATGCGTGAGGCTGAGATCAGCAATGCAGCTTACTGTTTCACAGAAATGTTTGAATTCTTAACGGCTCTCGCGACGAGGCGGAGGGCTTCGTTAACGGCTTCGGATGTCGGGAACATCTTGGCGACGTCGGTTGCGAGCGTGACGGTGGTCTCTGCGGGTTTGCGACGGCCCGATCCACGAGCAACGACAGTTAGCTTACTAAAATCGTATTCGGGCCGGAGATAGTCTTCCATTTCAGATGTCTTCTTCATATTTTTTACGCTCTGTGCGGGTCGCTTTTCTGGCACTTATCAATCTCGTCGGCGGTCGTTCGGTACCGGATACGACGAGCAAAGGATCGTGCTAACTCAAGCGATCGGACCAGTAGAACTCATCTCGGCTTGTGTGTGCGACGGCCCAAATGATAATGATGTCGGATTCGAGCGAGTAAACGATCGAATACGGAAACCGCCGAGTGAAATGACGGCGAGTATTTTCGGTGTACTGCGGCCAAGAAAGTGGACGTTCCGCGATACGTCCAACGGCGGCCAACGCTTCGCTCATGAAATCGCCGCCGAGACCAATTTCTCGGGCTTCATAAAAGGCAACTGCTTCGAGAAACTCAGCCGCGGCTCCGTCGTCGAACGTGACTCTCATTTACGCAGAAGTTCAGCCGCTTTTTCAAGTACGGTTTCCATTGGAACCAACGTCGCTTCGCCATTTCGGTACGCCGTAACTCGACGTTCGACCAGATTCTTCCAGTGACCGTTCATTGATTCATCTTCCGAGTAAAGGCTATCCACAAGGATATCCACGATCGCAGCACGGGCTTCGAGCGGAAGAGCTCTCGCGGCAGAAATGACTTCGGCAGTTTCAAGTGTCATATTCGCAGATTATAGCATGAGAACAAGCGGCCAAAGTCGCTTTTTCGGCCTCGGCTTCGAGTTCGGTAATGCGGGCGGGCGGTTGATTGGGAAATGAGAGTTGAAAGCTAATGCAGACAAGACCGGAACGCGATCGTTGGCCGATGTATTCGAGCGATATGTGAGGCGGTTTCGGCCGGCGGGGCAAATTGAGAACTGATAATTGAGAATGGAAAATGAAAAGGCGGGCAGAGACGCTGTTCAACCGGCCGGACTCATTTTCTCGCGTAGCATTTCGTTCACGATATTGCCGACTTTGACGTGGCGACTGTGGGCTTGTTTGGAGAGAGCGGGCATGAGGTCGGCGTCGATCTCGATCTCGTAGCGTCGGGTTTTGAGTTCGGTTGTGGCCGTGACAGTTTCAAAACTATCGAGGTAATCGGTCGTGTCGTGCGTATCCCAAAATTCAGCCGCCGCTTCATAGCTGGCGAATTCGTCGGGGATCGGGTCAGTTACTTTCTGCTTGCCTGGCATAATACTTTTCCTCTGAATCAGTCATGTCGCGTGCCGAGATCGGCAACGCAGCGTTCTTTTCCTTGCGGATAAAGAAAACGATCAAATATCGACCAGCGTCGGTCTGTCCGTAACCCGTGTAAAGGTCTTCGCCCTTAACGCGGCCTTTTTGCGCTCGGCGAATGTGCGGCCTGCCAAAAAGAACTTCTTCAACCTCATATGTTAGAACCCCATGCTTAACTTCGATCTTATCGACGAAACTTTCTTTCCAAATTACTTCGGTTAATTTCATCATTAGGCGGCTACCAGTACGGGATGATCGAATTTAAGCGCGGCGTATTGGAGAGACGCTTGTAGATCCTCGGGCTCGAGGTCCGGCATTTCGGCTAATATCTCGTCCGCAGAAAGACCCGATGCAAACAACCCGAGGACGTCGAGCACACGTATTCGCATCCCGCGAATGCACGGACGACCGCCACATTGTTTAGAATCTACAGTTATTCTTTTCAGCAAGTCAGACATAGGTTGCCCCTACGTTGATTTTTGCACGAAACCATCGAAACGGCAAGATTTTTGCTTTCACAATATCAGCCGTTTTTCCGCGCAAACTCCTGCATAAACGCGACCAATGCTTCGACGCCTTCGCGGGGGAAGGCGTTGTAGATCGAGGCGCGGATGCCGCCGACGGAACGGTGGCCTTTGAGGCCGTCGAGGCCGAGGGCGGTGGCTTCGTCGGTAAATTTGGCTTCGAGAGCCTCCGACGGCAGGCGGAACGTAACGTTCATCAGCGAGCGGGCGGGTCGGGCGGCGTGGCCACGATAGTATCCGTCGCTGGCGTCGATCGCGTCGTAGAGAATTGCCGCCTTATCGCGGTTTCGCTGCGCGATCGCCGGAACGCCGCCTTCGCCCTTGAGCCATTGGCAGACGAGGTCGATGAGGTAAATGCCCCACGTATTGGGCGTGTTGACCATCGATTCGTTCTTGGCGAGCAGGCGATAATCGAGGACTGATGCCAAGCCAGACGGAACCCGGTCGAGCATATCATCGCGAATTATCACGACCGTGACGCCGCTCGGGCCGATATTCTTTTGGGCACCGGCATAGATGACGGCGTACTTTTCGACGTCGATCTCACGCGAGAGAATGTTCGACGACATGTCGCAAACGACCGGAACGGTGCCACCGTCGAGGTCGTATTTGAATTCGACACCGTCGACAGTCTCGTTTGATGTGTAATGGACGTATCGTGCATCGCGGTCGATTGCGACCTCGCCTGCGACGGGAATCGTCGTAAACGCTCCCGATTCGGTGGAAAGACTCGTTACAGCGTTGCCGTATTTTGCGGCCTCCTCGATCGCCTTTTTGCCCCACGCACCGGTGACGACATAGTCGGCCGAGCCGTTCCCGAGGAGATTCATCGGGATCATCGAAAATTGCAGCGTCGCCCCGCCCTGCAGGAACAGGATACGGTAGTTGGACGGGACGCCCAGCAAGTCGCGAATACCTTTCTCGGCATTATGCAAGATCCGCACAAACGTATCCGATCGGTGGCTGATCTCCAACACGCTCATCCCAATGCCGCCGAGCGACAGTATCTCGCTTTGTGCCCGTTCGAGCACGGGGGCGGGCATAATTGCCGGCCCTGCGCTGAAATTAAATACCATATTTCGCACTTACCCACTCACGGTAATCCTCATTACGGCGAGTCTAAAGCTTACGATATCACACGCGATGGTCGATTGCGGACCCTCAAAAAGGCAAATCCCGCAGGGCAAAGGGGCTGTTTTGTTTCAACTTTATCGGCGAATTGCGATAGAATGTGGTGATTACATCAAACTCATTATTTGAGTCTTGCATCTTAATAATCGCGGTATTAGACACGTCCTATCACATCGGAGGAAATCATGGTTCTGAGATCTTATTTAACATTTATTTTAGCTGCAGCGTTTTTGGCGGCTGCGAGCGTTGGGGTTCTCGCCCAAAACGCTCCCGTCAGCGGCACCGTCGAACTCAATACGAACGGAACACGAACGCCCGTCGGCGGCGCTTTGATCGAGGTTTATCGCACTGATATAAAATCCGGATTTCCGTCAGCGAAGACGGACAAGAAAGGTATATTCAGTTTTGCCGGCATGCCGATCGGGGCGGTATTTGCATTTGCGGTCAGCGCACCCGGATGTTCACCCACGATCTTCACCGGCGTAAAAGCTGGTCAGGAAAAGCTGCCGATAACAATGATCCCGGGCGAC
Source organism: Chloracidobacterium sp. (assembly GCA_043788335.1). GTDB lineage: Bacteria > Acidobacteriota > Blastocatellia > Pyrinomonadales > Pyrinomonadaceae > OLB17. The sequence goes on from JAYVUD010000522.1 coordinate 5,177, forward strand.
GGCAAGAAATACACCGAGGCTGAAGTACGAGATTATATCGCCAAGGGCGGAGCTAAAACGGAGACATCCGGCGAACTGACCGCCGAACAGAAGAAAGCCCAGGCCGAATTTGAGGCGAAAAAGAAAGAGATCGAGAGCAAGAATGCTAAGGCGAACTCGGTGAATGAGATCGTAAACCGAACTCTGAAGGAAGGCAACGATGCATTTACTGCCAAGAATTTTGATCTGGCAATTGCAAAGTACACTGAGGGCATCGACGCCGACCCGAATTTTGTCGGAAGCGCTCCGGTTATGCTGAATAACCGTGGGGCCGCCCTTACGGGCCGCGGCATCGATACGTTTAACAAAAATGTAAAGAATCCGGATGCAACGGCTCGAAATGAAGCTAAGTTGAACGCTAAGAAAGATTTCGCGGCGGCCGCCGATAGTTATATGTTGTCATATAATGTCGTCAAAAATGCTCCGGCCGCTGATATTACGGATGCTAAGAACGCCGAGGCATCTAAGTTCGCCGCGCTTCGCGGAGCCAAAGAAACCGGCCGTTTGAGCGTGCTGATCGAGCAGGTCGATGAAAAGGTCATCGAGGTCGCCAAGGCCTTGTTCCCGGAGTATCAGATCGTCGAAACCGACCCCGTTAAGAAAGCCGAGGCCAGCCTTATTCTTGCCGACCTGTATCGTGTCGCTGCTGATTTTGATAATGCCATCGCGAGCTATCGCAAAATCCTGGAGACGTCGCCCGATAGTATTGACGCTCTTGCCGGTGCAGGTTTGAGTCTCGTCAACGTCGGTTACATCAACAACGACAAGACGAAACTACAGGATGGAGCCAACTTGCTGCAGAGATTTGTCGGCCTCGCTCCCGACACTCACAAGTACAAAGCCGATGCTGTCGGCCTGATCGAGTCGCTTAAGAAAGAGCAAAACGTGACCCCGCAAAAAGGTGCGGGCGGAACCAAGAAAAAGCCGTAACTCGTGATCAAATAGTTTACGACCGATCAGAGGCTGTCCGAATATTTCATTTATCGGACAGCCTCGATTTCTATTCAAACTCCTTTCGAAACTCATCGAACGTCTGCTTGAGGGCCTCGACCTCGTTTTTAAGTGCCGCTATCTCTTCCTCAAGTTTTTCGATCCGTTCGGAACTGCCGCCCCGCGTGCTCACCGCTGCCTGGGCGGCCGCAAAAGCCTCGACGTCGATCGGGCCGGACAGAAGATGGGCGAATCGAGCCTCTTTCTGGCCAGGCAGACGTTCGAGTTTCATCACGAGCGGGTCTTCGCGGCGGGACAGGCCGTCGAGCGTTTCCTGAACTTCGCCGAGTCCGGGAAATTCATACAGTCGTTCGGTGCGCACCCGTAGCTCATTTAGCGTCTGGGGGCCCCGGAGCAGCATCACGCAGATAACGGCGACCTCGGGCGGCTCGAGCTCATAGATGCTCGGCACCATATGCTTGTATTTGGGCACGCGGCTCGTGCTGCCGTAATAAACGTAGACGATATTTCGGTCGCGGAGCCGCTCGAGCGTATCGGTCACGAGCTTGTCATCGAACGATACCATCGGGTCGCGATTACTCTTTTGATTGCAGGCGTTCACCAGTGCGTTCAGCGTGAGCGGATAGTATTCGGGTGTCGTGAGTTGCTTTTCGACCAGCGAGCCGACGACGCGGGCTTCGGTTTCGTTGAGTATTTCGGGCATATCGATCAATTATTGACTTCGGCTTTTCTACTGAACAAGTTTTGTAACTTACAATTTACATTGTGAACGTCCTCGTTGCACGAACAGAACAAGAAATTGAGACGTCTTATGACCGTCTCGCCGCCGCGGTGCGTCTCGGGTGCGACACCGAAACCTCGGGGTTGAGTGCCCGCCACGGCCGCCTCTTCTCGGTGCAGTTCTCGGACGGCGACTTTAACGTGCTTGTGCCGATCAGCGAAGGAGTCGATCTCGGCCGACTGGCATCGATCCTCGAGGACGAGAGGATAGTCAAGATCTTTCATAACGCCAAATTTGACCTCGATTTCCTCGGCGAAAACGGTTACCGCGTCGAAAACGTGTTCGACACGATGATCGCGGAAAAGGTCCTGACCCGCGGAGCCAACCAGTCAGCCTCGCTCGCCGAAACGCTCTACCGCTATTTTGCCGTTGATCTCGACAAATCTCAGCGTGCCAAATTTAACCGAAAATGGGACGGCATCTGGACCGACGAACTCGTCGACTATGCTCTCTCAGACGTCGTCCACCTGCCGCGTCTAATGGACGAACAAAACGCGTGGCTGGCGAAGTTGGGGTTGCACGCTAACTACAACGAGCAGTTGGCCAAGATCGTCGACCGCGGATAGCAGGTTTATCGACAACTTACACGCGGTCACACCTCCTTACCAGCGATGATAGGCCGGATGCCCCTCGGTGACCGCGACAAACGTTCCGCGGCACGTCGCACAGACCTTTTCATTTGCTATCAACTCGGCCTCGACGGTTGCGCGGTCATCGCGTGATTCGACAACCTTTGCCCGCAACCGAATTAGAGCGTCGCTCGGCGTCGGACGCAGCAACTTAACGTGAAAATCGGCGGTCACTGTGCAGTCAGGCTCGTCCTTGCCGTCGCGTGTCATCAGAAAATACGCGGCGGTCCAATTCGAGTGGCAATCGAGCAATGACCCGATAATCCCGCCGTTGAGCATTCCCGGAAACGCCTGGTGATGGTCCTCGGCACGCCATTCGGCGATGACCTCGTCGCCGTCAGGATAACTGTTGATGTGCAGGCCTTTCTCGTTCGCCGGCCCGCATCCGAAACAGATGCTGTCGGGCGAATACCTCTTTTGCAGCGATAAATTCTCCATAACAGAAGACTCGCACGGCACCCGGCAATTTTCAACCCAGGGCGGTCGAAAGCATAAAGCTGACAGCTACTTTCCAATTTGCTCTTTTGACCCAAAATGTCATAAATTTAACTCGCTCCACCAACACCAAGATATGAGTCCAACTTCACAGGGGTCTACACGCACATTCCTTGACATGAACGGTTATCAGTGGACCGTCATACTGGCCGCCTGGCTCGGGTGGGGATTTGACGTGTTTGACGGACTGCTGTTCAACTACGTCGCCCCAAACTGTGTGCCGACGCTGCTCGGCCTGTCGATCGGTTCGGCGGAGGCAAAGTCGGCAACGCTCCAATGGACCGGCATTCTGACGTCGGTACTGCTCATCGGTTGGGCGGTCGGCGGCGTCATCTTCGGCAAGGTCGCCGACCGCATTGGCCGCACCAAAACTCTCCTGCTCACGATGCTGCTCTATTCGATAGGCACCGCGGCGTGCGCCTTTGCCCCAAATATATGGGTTCTGCTCGCGTGCCGGGTCGTCTCGAGCCTCGGCATCGGCGGCGAATGGGCAGCCGGAGCCGCGATGGTCGCCGAGGTCGTGCCCGAAAAGCGACGGGTCGAGGCCGGAGCATTGCTCTATACGTCGGCACCGATGGGCCTGTTTCTCGCCACATTTCTCACGTTTCAGATCACCGGCGTCTATTTCAACGACCCTGCGGTCTCGTGGCGTTACGTTTTTCTGTGCGGGCTGATACCGGCCGCCGCCGCGTTTTTAGTTCGCCTGTTCGTCAAGGAACCGGAACGCTGGAAAAAGGTCGCGTCCGAGAGCCACGCCAAGATCTCGGAGCTTTTCGGGCCGAAATACTGGAGACTGACGGTCAGCGGCTTTTGTATGGCGGTCACGGCTCTGATCATGTGGTGGAGCTGTAACGCATTTATACCGGTCGTCGCCAAGGGCCTCGCCAGCCGCGAGGCGGGCTTGCTCGGCCTCGATACTGCCGCTATCGAAGCGATGGGCCAGCAATGGGTCAAGACCGCGACCAACAGCTTTAATCTCGGCGGCCTGATCGGCACTCTCCTGACCATTCCGGTCGCAAAGGTGCTCGGGCGACGCACGATGTTCCTCATCTACTATCTGGCTGCCGCCGCCTCGATAATGTGTGCATTTGGGCTAGATCTCGACCCGCACACGCGGCTATATATGTATTTCCCGATCGGTTTGACCGTATTCGGCATTTTCGGCAGCTTTACGTATTATCTGCCCGAGCTGTTCCCGACCCGACTGCGCGGGACCGGAGCCGGATTTACCTACAACATCGGCCGACTGGTGGCCGCCGGCGGGCCGTTTCTGGTCGGCAGCATCGCCGCGAGCGGAGCGAGTGCGGTCGACAGCGCTATGGGCGTTTTGTTTTGGGTCGGGATCGTTCCCCTTATCGGCGTTTTCCTGTTGCCGTTCGTTATCGAGACCAAGGGCCGCGTTTTAGCCGACTAGCGCTCGACGGGCGATCTTTCGAGCGTCCGCGTCGTCTGGTCGGTCACGCTCATCACCGGTTCGCGATATTCGTCGAGCTGGGCCGTCGTTCGCGGCCGAAGTTGCTGCGGCTGGGCGTAATCGGCGGGCCCTTGGTCCCGACTTAACCGGGCGTCGATCAACTTGGGTATCTGCCTGACAAGCGTGAAACATATCCCGAAGATCGCCATCAGGTAGAGCGATGCGATGATGGCGACCATGTCGTTGTTCACGTGGTTGCCGAGCAGCACCGCGACCAGTCCGATCAGTATCCCAAACCCGAACATCACGATCAGGAATAACGTCGTCAGAACCTTGTCCAACATCGTGCCGGCGGAGGCGCCGGTATCATCCGCACCTAAACGTTTGCCGCAACCGTTGCAGTATTTGAGATCGTTGGGGACTGAGTTTCCGCAATTTGGGCAATACATACTGATCGGCTATTTTTCGAAACTTTTCGGGTGGATCTTCTCCTCAAACCAATTGGTCAGGTCGTCAACGGCCTCGATATGGACCGGTTTGCCCTTCCAAGCCTTGACCGCAAAGATGATCAGCAAGATCATCGTCACGAGGTTAAAGATGCCGTTGCCCATCGACGCCATCTGGGCAAAATTACCGATGATGCCGAGGATCGACGAGACGATCAGGATCGCCACATGAGCGGCGAGTCCCTGTGCGGCATGAAAGCGGACCTTGGTTTCGCTGCGAGGCAGAAAGAACAACATCAGAATGCTGGCGACCATGCCGAAATACCAAGGGATATATGGCAGGGCCGTCGCGACGTTCTCGGGCAGGCCGAGTTTGGTTACCTTGCGCGAGGACGCCTGGTTCAACTCCGCGAAACCGGGATGCTGATAGTTGGCAGGCACATACTGGCCGTTGTAAGGCTCGGAATACGGTGCCGAATAAGCACGCACGTCGGGTTCGGCAAAACGCCGTGTATGTTGCTCCGCCGTCGGGGCAACATACGGAAAAGCCTGCGTCTGAGCACCCGCGTACGGCAGGCCAGTGGTCTGCTGCTCGGCCGCGGCCGCCTTGGCCTTTTCCGGAAATTCCGGATCGAGCGGGTTTGTATCGTACTTTGTAGCCATCTCTAACCTGAGTTTACGACATCCTATCTGCTTTTGTTCTGTGTTTCGTCTATACTAAACATAGATTTTTCGGCGGGCCGATCCAGCCGATCCCTCAGTGGTCAAGAAAAACCCCATTCCCGTCAACTTCAAATCAAACAAACATTATTGAGAGACGATCGCTAATGTCCCAATGTTTGTGAAATGAACAACCGAAAACATCGGCACAGAGCTCGATTTCGCGTCACATCGTCTTCGGATCGTCTTTGCGAGCTTGGCGACCTTGCGTGATTCTCAATTTTACAGCCGTAGGACACACAGATCTCACGCAAAGCCGCGGAGAACGCAAAGAAAGAAATGACAGAAAAGAATCAGGCCGGAAAGCGTTGGGACAGTAGTGAGAAACATTAATATTTATGATTTCTTACTAACGCTTAATAACGGTTGCGATCACGGCGTGCCGCGGGACAAGCCCGGGACAAGCACCGCGAATCCGTAAACGCCTGCCGCACAATCGTTTACACCCCCGTGACCATGACCGGCGAGATCCATGCGGGACAAGCCGCGGGACAGGGACACTATTGAAACGATTGGGTTTAACCCGTTTTGTCCCGCTGTCCCGCGAAAATTTTTGTTTTGGGACCGTTCGCTCGGGACAAATTTTTCGATGATCGAGGCGTTTTGAACGCGCGATCCGGCATCAGGTTGGCTGCTCGTTGGTCGATTTTCAAAGATCTAGCTTCTACTTAAATTCTATCATTAGTGTCAAGAGCAGGCGTGTGTTGTGAGTATGCAACGGCAGACGGGGCTTCCTCCGGCGCTCCACTTCAATTGGAGGATGCCTGAAAAGTCGGACGAACGATGATAATTGCCTGTTTTGCGATTAGACCAAACTTTCTTAGTCTTCCGCAGGATCCACGTAAGTCTAAGCGTTTTCGGTGTTTAGGTGAGTTTTACCGCAAAGTCCGCAAAGAGGGACGCGAAGGTCGCAGAGAGTTCACTTGCCTTTTCAGACACCCTCGGCAGACCATTTTCTGAAATCGGGCTGAAGCCGGATCTTCTTTAGTCTCGGAGAGGCTGTCTAAAAAGCAAAAGGTCCACGGAATTGGCGTTCTTTTTACCGCAGATGACGCGGATAAAGCAGATTCATTCGTGTAAAAAGTCCTAAAATC
>JAYVUD010000523.1:0-2933 GCA_043788335.1 Chloracidobacterium sp.
CGCATTTAGATATATTTACTTGTATGTCGAGAGTGCCGCGACCGTCTATCTGCTCTTGATCTACTCCAAGAACGAGAGATCAGACATGACGAGCCATGAAAAAAAGGTCATCGCCGAACTGGCAAAACACATCAAACAAAATTATGGCGAAAAGTGAATTGGAAAGCGATTTCTTTCAAGACTTGAAACAGTCTATGACCGAAGCGTTGGAACACGCCGGCGGAAAACGGACGCTTCGCGTAACGTCGCTCCCGAGGCCTCCGAGGCATCTCTCGAGCGACGAGATATCGAAAATACGGTCCAAAATGAAACTTTCGCAATCGGTCTTCGCACTCTATCTCAACGTGTCGGTTAAAACTGTCCAGGCTTGGGAGCAGGGTACTCGTACGCCGTCTGACGCGGCCCTCAAACTGCTGAGTATCGCAAAGAACAATCCGGGAGCGATCACGGGCATAAAATAAATGAAATCAGACATACTAAGAAAAACCACGATCGGATTTGGATTCCTGTTGTTAATGACTGCGGTTCTCACCGTCGGTTGCTCGGCGCAGCAGACCGAGGAGCAGGCTCTCGCGAGTTTGCGGCAGATGACGATCGGGGGTAAATTGCCGCCCGAGAATGTCGTTGCCGACATCGAATCGCGTTTTGCGGGCCGACGGACCGGTGCTCTGGCAAAGTTGCTGCACGCCCGCATCCGCTTTGACGCCAGCGATTTCGCCGGTGCCGCGGCGATGCTCAACACCGATGTGTTTCGCAAAAAGACCAAGGTCGCCGACGACGCCCTCTGGCTCCGCGGACGGGCATTGGCGAGTGCCGGCAACCACGCCGAGGCTCTGAGCGTGTTTAGCACGCTGATCCGCGATTTTCCCGAATCGATCCGTGTACGCGACGCCAAACTGCTGTGGGCGACATCGGCACTCCAGACCGGCAAGGCAACCGAAATACCCGGATTTCTCGTCGACCTCAGCGAAAAAAATGACGCCGACGCGTTGCTGATGACGGCAAAGGCATACGAAACGCAGGGCTCACAGCCCGAGGCCATCAGATATTATCGCCGCACATTTTTCTACGCCGCCGGGTCGGCCGCCGCCAAAGAGTCCGAGGCAAAATTGACGGCCCTCGCCCAGCCGTTGACGCCGCAGACGTCGGACGAACAACTCGCTCGCGCCGACAAACTCCTCGCCGCCAAGAACTACGCCGAAGCGGCCAACGCGTACATCACGCTCGCCGATAATTTCCCCAACACGCTGACGCCGCAAACCCGTCTGCGGCGGTTGACCGCCCTGGCAAATTCCGGTCGTTTGCCCGATGCTCAAGCCGCTCTCAATTCCCTGCCCGAGTCCTCGAAAGAACGCGAAGAAGGCTATCGCCAACTCGTGCTCGGCTACGCCAAAGCCAGGAATTGGGCCCAGGCGCGTACGGCCGCGGACGAGATGAAAGCAAAATTCCCCGCCGGAACGCTCGTCGCCAAAACGTTCATCGACGCCGGCCTCGCTGCCCGCGATGCAAAAAACCGCACCGACGAAGGCTATTTTCTGAACACCGCCGTCGCCGCTTTTCCAAACGCCGTCGAGGTCGCTCAGGCTCAATTTGAGGCGGCGTGGTTTCAGCACGAGAACAATAACCTCGCCCAGTCGTCGCAGATGTTCATCGAGCATCTCGCCCGATACGCCGGAAAGGACACGACCAATCGCGGCAAGGCCGGCTACTGGGCCGCACGCGATTCGGAACGCGCGGGCCGAACGGCCGACGCCTGTGCTCTGTACGAGGGAACTAACTACCGCTACGGCTCAAATTGGTACGGCTACCTCGCACTCAGCCGCCTGACCACGCTCAAGGCTCAGGGAAATTGTAAGAGTTTAACGCCTGAAGGCGTCACTCTGAACAAAGCGATCGCAAATCTCAAGGTCGTCACCGTTGCGGCCGAAACCTCGGAACCGCGAGAGCTCGAACGCGCCGCAAAAAGCGACGAACTCATTGCTATCGGCCTCTTCGACTGGTCGCTCGATGAGCTGACCGAGGCGAAAAAGACCGCCGGCAACAGCCCGAAGATCAACCTCGCCCTCGCCCGCCATTACCGCCTCAAAGGCGATAACACCGCGGCTTTCGTCGCTCTTCGCAGCACCTATCCGGACTACGCTCAGATGTTTCCCGAGGAACTCGGCCGCGAGGAATGGGGATTTTTCTACCCGCTGACCAACTGGAGTGATATCAAATACTGGGCCGGTCAACGCCGTCTCGACCCCTATCAGGTCGCCGGCCTGATCCGTCAGGAATCGGTCTTTGACCCGCGTGCCAAGTCGGGTGCGAACGCCTTTGGCCTGATGCAGTTGCTCGTGCCGACCGCCAAGGCAGTTGCCAAAAAGTACGTTTCGACGACCGCTCTCATCACATCGGACTCGCTCTACCAGGCACCGCTCAATATCGAACTCGGCACCGCCTATATGCGCGACCAACTCGATAAATTTGGCCGGCTCGAGTACGTCGCCGTCGCCTACAACGCCGGCCCCGGCCGCGTCCCGCAATGGCGTGCGACCCTGCCCGCCGAGATGGACGAGTTTGTCGAGCAGATCCCGTTCAAGGAGACCAAACAATACGTCCAGGGCGTCATCCGCAACACCGCCCAATACCGCCGCCTCTACGACGACAACGGCAACTTCCGCCCAAACGTCGGAGCAAGGCCGCTAAGAGCCGAGATCGACTCACGCCCCCGCGACGAATTCACCGCCGAGTTCCCCGACGTGATCGTCAACGACGCGAGCGGTGAGTGACTTCGCTCGAGCGTCCGCCCGTCGTTCAGTGGCGGTGTCAAAACTCGGATGGCTTTTGCATTGGAGGCTGTCTAAAAAGCAAAAGGTCCACGGAATTGGCGTTCTTTTTACCGCAGATGACGCGGATAAAGCAGATTCATTCGTGTAAAAAGTCCTAAAATC
>JAYVUD010000524.1:0-6377 GCA_043788335.1 Chloracidobacterium sp.
TTGAAACACCCGCCTGCGCGGTAGTCCGGCTAGGCAATCTTCCAAAAAGTCCGCCGGCGATCGCTCCGACCGCGATCAGTATGCCAGCAATAATTGGAAATTTCTTGTTCATTTTCATTCGATAATCAAACGCAGATTATAACATATCGGCGAATCGGTCGTGATACGGCGGTTGCGGCGCGTGAAAAGTGACGGAATTTACTTTTCACGACCAACCCTCTAATGTTAGGCTTTTGTACGATGAAACCAGACGTCTCAATAGTTGTCCCGGCATTTAATGAATCAGACAGGCTCGGCGGCCCAATCGGGCAATTGCTGACGTATGTTCGCGAAAATCAGATCCGTGCCGAACTGATCGTCGTCGACGACGGGTCCACGGATAATACGGCGGATGTCGCCCGCGATGCGGCGGCGAGCTTTGCGGAAACCAAGACCACGGTCATCAGATACGACGAGAATCGGGGGAAAGGTTTTGCCGTCAAAACGGGACTGATGGAGGCCGCCGCCGACATCGCAATATTCAGCGACGCGGACCTCTCAACGCCGATCGAAGAAATGCCAAAACTTACCGATCCGATAGCCGCAGGCACGTTTGACGTGACGTTTGGTTCAAGGGCGATCGACCGTTCGCTGATCGGCACGCATCAGCCGTGGCGACGCGAGCAGGGCGGGCGAGTCGTGAATTTTGTGATCCGGAAGATGTCCGGCCTCGATCTGTCGGACACGCAATGCGGGTTCAAAGCGTTCAATATGCTCAAATTTCGGCCGCTGCTCGACGTTATGACAGTCGACCGATTTGGCTTTGACGTCGAGTTTCTGTTCGTTGCCGATCTTCACTGCCTGAGGATCGCGGAAATACCGGTTCGATGGAACGACGTCGCCGGGTCAAAGGTCAGCGTCGTACGCGACACGCTCAGGATGTTCAACGAGTTGAGCCAAATCCGCAAGAATGCCAAAAATGGAGGTTACAAACTAAAATGACGGCCAAATTGAATGTAAATATCGATCACGTCGCGACGATCCGCGAAGCCCGGAAAACGATAGAGCCAAGCGTGGTTGCGGCGGCGGTTATCTGTGAACAGGCCGGGGCAAACGGCATCACTGTGCATTTGCGGGGTGACCGCCGGCATATTCAGGACCGTGATATCGAGTTGCTACGCGACGTGGTGACCACCTATCTGAACGTCGAAATGACATCGACCGACGAAATGGTCGGCATCGCTACACATACGAGGCCCGACGCGGTTTCGCTGGTGCCGGAAAATCCTAACGAGGTGACGACCGAAGGCGGACTCGACGTTGTTTCTAATTTTGACAATATTCAAAATGCGATCAGCAACCTCAGGCAAGCGGGAATTTTCGTCAGCATTTTTATCGATCCGGCTGCTGAACAGATCGAGGCCGCGGCGCGGGCCGGGGCACAGCAGGTCGAACTGTGTACGGCCGAGTATGCGGAATTGACGCTCAGTTCGCGTGCCGCCCACGGCGAGGGTGCGGTGCGTGCTGATGCAGAAGTTGGACGCATTCGCGAAAACGCACGGCTAGCCAAGAGCCTGGGGATGATCGTCGCGGCGGGCCACGGCCTGACGTACCGAAATGTCGGCGCGCTCGCCGCCATACCTGAGATCACGGAATTTAATATCGGGCACAACATCATTTCGCGGTCGGTTTTTGTCGGACTCGATAACGCCGTTCGCGAGATGATCGCGGCGATACGGCTCGGCTCTTGATCAGCATGGCGGGAACGTCGTTATCAATAGATTTCAATTTTCTTTGCGTCGAAGCCCAAGGCTGCCGGGTCTGCCCTGAACTCGCGGACAAGACCGCTGTTCTCAGTGACCTCAATGGCTCGCTAACGCCGAAAGTATTCTTCGTTGCCGAGGCCCCCGGCAGACAAGGAGGGGACCGAACTCGGAGGCCGTTTTACGGCGATAAATCGGGTGACAATCTTCAGCAACTGCTAGACTCGGTCAGCCTGAGCCGCGATGAAATATTCATAACCAACTCGGTAATGTGCAGCCCGCGGACGGCGACCGACGCCAATCGCAAACCGACGCGTTCGGAGATACGCAATTGTTCGTCATTTCTCCGCCGTCAGATCGAGTTGATCGATCCGGCGATCGTCGCGACGCTCGGCAGCGTCGCACTCGACGCGGTCAAGGCAATAGAGAACCACGCATTTACATTGAAAACGCATGCGGGAACGATCAACGAATGGAATGGACGAAAGCTCGTGCCGCTATATCATCCGAGCCCGCAGGTGACCGCGATGCAACGGGGATTGGGGCTGCAGTTGGAGCATTTTGCGATCGTGGGAGCGGAATTGCTTCGGAATAGGTGATAACTGATAACTTAGAAGTGATAATTTAAGAAAGTAGCTGTCAGCTATGAATTGGTTGTGAAAGTACGATCGGACGATAAATGAAAGAAGAATTGGAAATCTACGACCATATCCGAAATGGCGGTACCGGGTTTTATGAACATAGCCGAGGCCTGATCGCCGTATGGGGAACGGAGGCGGTCCGTTTTCTCGACGGCCTGATCACCAACGATATGAAGACAGTCAGCGATGGGCAGCAGATGCTTGCGGCGTTTCCGAACGCTCAGGGGCGTCTGCTCGCGGTCGTACGGGTCCTGAGGCGGGGTGACAAGTTTCTGTTTGAAACAGAAGGGGCAACGCGTGAAAAGCTGTTTCAGAACTTGTATCGGTTTACCTACGCGGGCGATTTTTTTGTTGAGGATCTGAGCGATAAATATCAAGCGTTTGAGATCGTCGGCGGGACGTCAGAACCGGGAGCGGTGGCGACCGGGTTTCTCGAGGAGACGGTCGGTTTTGTCTCGGGATCGTCAACGCTTGTCTTTGTCCCGCTGGAGTCGGCCGATGAATTTCGGGCAACACTGCGTTCAGACGGTACGTTTGCGATCGTCGACGAAGTTTACGAGACCGTGCGCATTGAGAGAGGCATTCCAAAATTCGGCGTCGATATGGACGAGACGACGATCGTGCCCGAACTTGGCCTCGACGGCATGATCTCATACAACAAAGGCTGTTACATTGGTCAGGAGATCATCGCCCGCATCCATTTTCGAGGCCACGTCGCCAAGCGATTGACGGGCTTGATCTTGTCAGAAGCACCTGCGGGAGCGGATGGTTTAACCTTGGAACCTACCGAACTTGAACTTGCCGCCTCGGACGGAAAGAAAGCAGGACGGGTGACGTCGATGACGTTTTCACCAAAGATTGGTGAAACGATCGCACTTGGCTACGTACGGTTCGACTATTTGGAAAAGGGGACTGAATTGCTGTTGGGCGGTGCTGGTGCGACAGTCTGTGGGTTGCCGTTTGTCGAATAATGACAGCGGGCGGGGGCGAGCCGCCCTTCCTTACTGTCTTGTGGCGACGGACGTGATGCAGATCGACTATGTGGTAAAATCAGCTTTTTGATATGGAAAATCTCGACATCGACCTGCCAAACGCAAAGCTCGCGTACACTATCATCCAGTCGCTACTTGACGGCCACGAAGCCCTCAGCGATCTGCTCGTCCTGATGTCGCACGCGGTCGATGAAGACGTGCTGAAAGCGATGACGAATACAGCGGAATGGGAGAAATATCTCGAATCGAAGCGAACACTCGAAACGACGCGTGTGCAAATCGATAAATTTACCGAAGAGCTGAAAACCCTTGAAAATGTTTGATCTGATCATCATCGGTGCCGGCCCGGCCGGAATCTCGGCCGCGTACGAAGCCAAAAAAGCCGGGCTCGAATATGTCGTCATTGAAAAAGGGCTGATCGGTAACACTATCTACCAATATCCGGTCGGGCTGACCGTTTTTTCGACGACGAATGAGATCGAATTTAACCGGGGTGACCTCAAACCGGCCCGTGAAAAGCCGACGCGGGAGGAGTTGCTGTCGTATTACGTGCGGTTCGTGCTGGACAACGATCTCAAGATCCAAACCGAAGAAGGGGTGATGGCGGTCGAACGGCTGAACGGCGATTTTCGTGTGATCACTGACAAAGGTGCGTACGAAGCGCGAAATGTCCTGTTCGCGATGGGGGCGATGGACCATCCGCGGCGGCTCAACGTGAAAGGCGAAGACCTGCCAAAGGTGCATCTGCTGTTTCGCGAAACGTATCCATGGGTCAAAAAACGTGCGTTGATCGTCGGGGGCGGCAACTCGGCGGGCGAAGCGGCACTATTTTTGGCGCAAGAGGGTGCCGATACGACGCTGGCGATCTATCGCGGCGACTGGGAAAACGATGATCCGAAGCAGGGCTGTATCAAATACTGGGTCAAACAGCCGCTCGAAAATGAACTCAAGGAAAATTGCCTCAAACTGTTCTTTCTCGGGAAGGTGATCGAGATCCGCGAGGGCGAGGTCGAACTGGAGAGCGAGACCGGTGAAAGTGTGGTGCTGCCGAACGACGTGGTCTTTGTTTTGATTGGTTCGGACGCTGATCTGACGATGCTCAAGGGGCTCGGGGTCGAAACGACCGGGTCAAAATACGGCGACGTTCCGGTTTACGACGAGGAGACGTTTGAGACCAATGTTCCGGGCATTTATGTTGCGGGGCATTTTACCAACCATCGCCATATTAAAGGTGCGATCGATGCACCGAAGCTGTTCATTCCGCTGTTGGCAAAGAAAATCACCACAGAGGCACAGAGGGCACAGAGTTGATGTTATCTCGTCGGTGCCCTCTCTGCGTTTTACTGGTAAAGGCTACTTAATTTCCGCCTTTTTCACCCGAACCATCACTTTTTGATCCTGAAACTTATCGGCGATGTTCGCGGGGTTTATTTCATAATTAGTTACGTCGAATGTCTCGTCCGCTGCTCCGCCGACCGTCTGCGTCCATTTGTACGGAAGCTGGACGCCGCCAACCGAGCGATAGTCCGAGAATTTGACGGTGAACTCAGACATTTCGGCCGCAGGAGGTTCGGATGTGCCACTGAGCATCACATTTTCTTTCGGCCCGTCGCCGGGTTTCGCGTCCCGTGAGGTGCGAAACATTACCATTGTCGGAGCCTTTGCCGCCGAATAGCTCATCTGGACCGGCAAATTGGTTGAACTGCTCAGAAATATCTTGAACGACGATCCGCCAACGCTCGCGACGACGATGTTGCAACGCGTGCCGTCAACATCGGCTTCGCCGCCGAACTGGTAATCGACGTCCATCCCCTCCGGGGCCGACATCAGCAGGCCGAGCGTGAGACGAAGCAACTCGTTTTGACGCATCGGCGCGTGCTGAGCCTCCATTCCCTCGGGGCCGCCGACACGTTTGATAACAACCCGTTGGTCGCCGTTGCCGTTCTGGGCGACGTCTTTGTCCTCGACCGTGAACTCAGCATTATTGCCGTCGACATTTCGGACGATCACTTTTCCGGCCTCGGCACCGGTCATTTCCTGAGTGGTTCCGTCGGCTTTTTTGATGACGATCTTGCGGACATTCTGCCCGTCGGGAGCATCGCCGTCGACGTTCACGGTCATTTGTCTCGCCTCGCCCTCGCCGCTGACCACGACCACCTCGACCTGCTTGCGAACCGACGGTTCGGAGCCCGGCGTGCCGTCCCCGTGGCCGATCTTGATAGTCTTGGACAGTTTGTTTGGCAATTGCATGGCGATCTCGGTCTCACCGTTGACCGCCTGATCGACGCCGTTGACCTTAATGTTGCGGCTCGTCTGGCCGGCGATCAGCATACTGCGGACGCCGGCGATCGCACTGTCGCCGCCGATCGTGATGCGAGCTTTGCGAACCAGGTCCAATGCCCGTTCATCTGATCTGAATTTAGCTCCGGCTTTCTCAACCAGTGCTCCGAGACCGACAAAAAATACCACCACGAATAAAACAGAAAGGATAAATCTTTTCATAACTTGCCTCCGGAAATGTATTTTAGCGAACGAGCTGAAGACCGATCCGGCTTCTAACAAAAGGTAAGCATCCAAATTGAACTTTTCGCCTGTTCGACAGTTTGAATCATAATCGGATCAAATGCACGTGTGGTTAAGATGACGCAAAGAATTTGTTAAGAATGTAAAATGACGCAAAAACGCATAGACAGCGAAAAATAGAAGATGGACAATGAGAATCGATGAAACGTTCTGCGGTCACAATCATTGCGGCAGTTTGCCTCATCGGGCTGCTGATCGTGATTGCGGTCCTGCAATATCAGGGCTTGCGTCAGATCAGCCAGTCCGACGGGGAGAAGGCACATAAACGCGTTCAGGAAGAGGCTGATCGGTTTGCTGCCGATTTTAACCGTGAGATCCAGAATGCCTATTTTAATTTTCAGACCGATTCAGAAAGCTGGAAGAGCAAGAACTGGTCGGCGTTCAACGAGCGTTACGATTACTGGATCGAGAAAACGTCG
>JAYVUD010000525.1:0-3909 GCA_043788335.1 Chloracidobacterium sp.
CTCGCGATCATCAAGGACGAGCAGTTCAAAAAGACCGAAGCCTCGACGCGACTTGCCGACGAGGACGACGCACAGCCGCCGCCACCGGCTGCTCGCCCCATCGGTTCCGGCAATGGGACCGGCCAGGGTCCGCCGCCGCCCAGACCTGCACCGCGGGCCATCGTTTCAGACCGAGGTTCCGGCCCTCCGCCGCCTCGTGCCGTAGTCATCGGCGAGTCCAGCGGTAAATTGCCGTCGATCGTCGCGGCAGACGTCAAGGACGAAAAGGCTGTCCAGACGATAAACGACTTTGCCGCCAAGATTGGCACACGGCAGGCATTTAAGGCCATCAAGAGCTATCAGGCACACGGCAAGGGCACGATCCTGCTTCGGGGCTCAGAGACCGAAGTAGCGATCAATGCCGTCCGCGAATTTCCCGGCAAATTTGTAATGATCATGTCGTCGCCCGCGGTCGGCGAGGTGCGCGAGTATTATAGCGGCGGCACTGGAGCTGTCCAGACCGATTACGGTATCGAGCGTAAGATCGCCGTCAACATCGAAAACTCACACAGCGACCCGTTTTGGTTTATCTATTACTTACTTGATGATAATAATTGGCGTTCGTTCAAATTCGAAGGCCAATTTGACCGCAACGGCCGTAAAATGAATGTCGTCACCGCCAAATCCACGACCGGTGCGGCCATCGGCCTGTCGTTTGACGCTGAGACAAAATTGCTCGATTCGTATTCGGTTCCCGGCAGCCTTTACAGCTTTAGCGACTACCACTCGGTCAGCGGAATAATGTTGCCGTTCAATATCCTGATCGAACGGTCTTTGAAGATCGCTTTCGACTCAGTCGTACTCGACGCCAAGATCGAATCGTCCGTATTCGAACGTAAGGAGATGTGCTTTGACAAACCGCTTAAATAGGCGAGCCGGCCGGCCCAATTCCTCAAATCTCGCCATTGTCGCCCTGCTGCTGGTCGTTCTCGGCTGTTCTTGCCCACGGGCACTCAAGGAGTTGTCACGTGCAAAGTCAACACCGCCGCCGCGTTCGACGCCGATCTCGGTCGCAACGCCCGACCGGGCCTCCACGCCGGGCCTGAACGAAAACAAGGGTGATTATGACATCACGCTCGAAAAATTTAACAAGATCAGCACGGGGACATCGCGCTCGGATGTCGAACGCCTGCTCGGCGGCAAGGGAGCCGAGGTCACGTCCACCACCGGCGGCGGCGTCCGCTTCACTGTCGTTAAATGGGAAGGCGAAAAATACAGCTCGATCATCATCACATTTCGCAATGATAAGGTCTCGACCAAAACACAGGTCGGCCTGAAATAATTAAGGCAGCCGATCTCTCGGCTGCCCCTTCTGCTCTAGTATCTCCGATATACACGATAGCGGCGATAGTGGCGGTAACGCGGACGATAGTATCTCACCCGGCGGTAGTGGCGTACGCGGTGAACACGTCGATAACGCCGGACCCGATAGACACGATATCGACGATATCGCCTCTGCCGTCTGTATCTCTGATTGCCGGGCGTGGCGTTGTTTTTCTCCAACACCAGGCCATTTTCGGCGGCGGTCTCAGGAGCCGTTATCGACCCCGGTTCGGCAGCAACATACGCGGACAAAGCAAAAATAAAGCAAAGCCCAAAAACCAAGAATTTAGCTTTCATATCGTTCTTTCCTCGTTTTCTCAAGTGATAGGTCGTTTGAAACCAATGTGCTTACGTTATATCACATCCGCACATAAACGTGATGCTACCACGATTGACGCTTTTTTCAACGATTTTTTTACCCCACCGTCATAAAAAAATTAAGGCGGCCTGTGCCGCCCTGATTCCCGTGAGCTATCTCATCGTTGTCTTCATCGATGCTTTGCCGTGATGGCGGCGTACCATTCGATGATGGCGGCGGTGATGACGCCGTTTCTTCGTCATTGTGTTCGATTTCGTCATCGTATCCTGCTTTTTCATCGTTGTCTGGCGCATCATCGTCCCGTCCTGAGCAAAAGCGCCGCTCGATCCCGCCAGGATCGTTCCCAGCACAAACGCAAATAATATAACTTTCATCTTATGTCTCCCTGCTTGATTTGAACTAAAATAAAATTTTAGAGTTACCCGACACCGAACATTTTCGATAGCGGAACTCTACTGTTTTCAATACCTAATTCGTCGTATTCTATTCCCTGGATTTAACTTATTTAACACCGTGAACAAAAAAACAATCAAAGACATCGATATCGCCGGAAAACGCGTATTCATACGCGTCGATTTTAACGTTCCGATCAAAGATGGCGTCATCAACGACGACACACGCATCCTCGGTGCTCTCCCGACGATCCGTTATGCCGTCGCACACGGTGCCAAGGTCATCCTCGCCTCGCACCTCGGCCGTCCGCTCAAGGACAAAAAGAAAGCCGAGGAAAAGGGTCTGCCGTATGACGCCGCCAAATACAGCCTCAAGCCCGTGTTCGAGTACTTATCTAAGATAGGTGACCTAAATGTTGCATTTGCAGATGATTGCATCGGCGACGCCGTCGACGCCGAGGTCGCCTCGCTGCAAAATGGTGACGTCCTCCTACTCGAAAATCTCCGTCTCCACGCCGAAGAGGAAAAGAACGTGGCCGCATTTGCCGAAAAGCTTGCTGCTAACACCGACATCTACGTCAACGACGCCTTCGGCACCGCTCATCGTGCCCACGCTTCGACCGAGGGCATCACGCACTTCGTCAAAGACAAGGTCGCGGGCCTACTGATGGAAAAGGAACTCAACTTTCTGGGTAAGGCTCTCCACGACCCGGAACGCCCGTTCGTGGCGATCCTCGGCGGTGCCAAGGTCTCTGACAAGATCCCGGTGATCGAGTCGCTTATTAAGCGAAACGTCGACAAACTGCTCATCGGCGGTGCGATGGCGTACACGTTTTTCAAGGCTCAGGGCTTCACCATCGGTAAATCCCTCTGCGAGGACGATATGATGCCGAAATCGCTCGAGATCGAGCAAATGGCAAAGGACGCCGGCGTCGAACTCATCCTGCCGACCGACCACCAGGTCGTCGACAGCTATGACCCGCTCAATTCGGTCAAAACCATTCCGATATCATTCACCAATACCGGCCTTGTCGGTCTCGACATCGGCATCGAAACCATCGCGATATTTGAACGGGCCCTCGAGGGTGCCAAAACCATCGTCTGGAACGGCCCGATGGGCATGTTCGAGGAAAAACCGTTTGATCAGGGCACCGTCGCCATCGCCGAGGCAGTTGCAAAGGCGACCGACGCCGGAGCGATCTCAATAGTCGGCGGCGGCGACTCAGTCTCCGCGGTCAATCACGCCGGCCTCAACGACCGAATATCGCACATCTCAACCGGCGGCGGAGCCACACTGGAGTTCCTGGCCGGCGACGTCCTTCCCGGAGTCGCGGCCCTTGATGACAAATAGTTAGTTCCCGAATAACTAAAAACTGATAGCTGATAACTGATAATTTATTCTTCAGTTACCAGCTATTAGGTTATCAGCTATTACTCATCAGTTATCACTTACTCCGGCACTCCTCCTACTTTGCGTACTCTGCGTCTTTGCGTGAGCGATTTTCCGGGCCGCCGACACCTGCGTTCGTTCGAGGGCAGTTCATCCATTCTGAAATTTCAAATTTCAAATCTCAAATCTCAGATCTTAGATTCCTCCTTTTTTAGTATATTTCGCGTCTTTCGCGGTTAAATTTCCCATAATTATCATAAACATCGTAAATCCCATAAATCCCGTAAAAATGCCTATTGTCTTCGAGTTGGACGTGTGGTCAATATTGAAATATGGCTGCAAAGATCCCGCCGCAGAAGATCGCCGATTGCCGTGAGCTGTATTTGAAGTACGGCGGGCAGAGCCACGCGCGGATCGTGTCGGAGATGAGAGCGAGAGGCTGGACG
>JAYVUD010000526.1:0-14431 GCA_043788335.1 Chloracidobacterium sp.
CCTCGACCAAGGGGACGAATTTCGATAAGCACACCAATGATTTCACGGCGATCATGTACTCGGCGAAATTCACCAAGTAGGCTCGATCTCGTCGCCGACGATCAAAGAAAAGGCAGCGTTGGGATAGCTCCCAATGCTGCCTTTTTATTACGTTTCGATAAATATTAGTCGTACAAGGAAGAACAAGGAAGAATTAGGGTCATCTATGAAGGCAGATGCGGAGATCGGGAGTTGGGGAAACGAGAGTGACGATAAGTTCGGAAATATCCGAATAAAATCGGAACGTATGTGCGGTAACACACAGACGCGGGTCAGCCGTCCGCCTATCGTTCACCTAGTGGGGTTCGTTTTTCGCTATCAGCCATTGTCGGCCACCGAAAGTCACGACGGGTTCGTAGTCGATGCGTGTTACCCCCAAATCTAATATAGGATGCGAGGCGAGGGTGGAAAATTATATCGAGGCGGTTTCTGACACTCATAAAAAATGCAGTTGGTGCGACCATCCGATCCGATTCCCGGATTGGGGGATTACCAATGTTTGCAGCGATTGCAGCCGATTACTGCGCGGAGCTGGACTGTCGGACGAGGACATAGCCCACCCGAACGATAGCTCTCCGGTTATCATCGGCGAGACGACATAACGGCCGGCCGGACCACAACGAATAGCGGGCAAAACATTGAATTCCCAGAGAGGGCGAGGCGTTGGTCGGGGTTCCTTATACCCGAGCAATGCCTCTTCTGTTTTATATCAGGCGGATCATCGGCGGCTTGTGTTCAAAGTATCGATCGAAAGCGTTTTCGACGGGCGGATGAAAAGCGGGGTAGCGAAGATCAATCGTACTGAGTTGGGGAGTCGGCATGCGGAACAAAGCATTTGCGGCACCGTGCCTCGTATTTATCGGCGGCACCGACCTCGACGCGGGCATCCGATTCGACCGTACGCTGCGAGTAGTTAGCCGTCCCGCCGCACCGAACGCAGATGGCGTGGGTCTTGGTGATATATTCGGCGATCGACAGCAGTTGCGGCATCGGCTCAAATGGCCGCCCTGTGTAGTCCTGATCGAGCCCGGCGACGATGACGCGTTTGCCCATTTCGGCAAGCTTGTTGACCGCGTCCACGATCTCCATATCAAAAAACTGCCCTTCGTCGATCCCGACCACCTCGGTTTCAGCCCTTATCTGGCTCATCATCTCCGCCGTCGTCGTAACCGGGACCGAATCGTGCGTCTGGCCGCTGTGGGAGGCAATCTCCTCTTTTGAATAGCGGGCGTCGATCCCCGGCTTAAATACCTGCACCTTTTGCCGGGCGATGCGGGCACGGTTCAGTCGTCGGATCAGCTCTTCGGATTTGCCGGAAAACATCGCCCCCGCGATCACCTCGACCCAACCGGTTCCATTTTGTCTCGATTTGCGGCGTTCTTCCGTATTGTCGAACGCAAATTCTTCAACCATAAATATCTCGTCGTCGCACTGGCGGATTCACAATTATAGGAAAAAAAGGCTGATGTGAAAACACGCGAATGTCGATTGTGCCGGCCGAAAACGGACAACGGCCGGCACAGTGTTACCCTGCCGGCCGCAATTCTTAAATTTAACAACGCGCCGTCAAAAGATCCGCAGGTCGCTGCCCGTCATTTCCGCCGGCTTTTCGATCTCGAGTATGCCGAGGATCGTCGGAGCGATATCGGCGAGCGTGCCGTCCTGACGAAGCCGGAGCCCGTTTTGCCCACCTCCGATCAGGTGGAATGGCACCGGGTTTGCGGTCGTCAGATACTGCGTCTCGCCGTTCTGCGGATTGAT
Organism: Chloracidobacterium sp.; assembly: GCA_043788335.1. Classification (GTDB taxonomy): domain Bacteria; phylum Acidobacteriota; class Blastocatellia; order Pyrinomonadales; family Pyrinomonadaceae; genus OLB17. The sequence continues at coordinate 1,801 of JAYVUD010000526.1, forward strand.
CATCTCTTCACAGTTTCCGTGCGACGAGGTCACTATCGCCACCCCGCCCGCGTCGCGGATATACTCGACGATGCCGCCGATGCAGGTGTCGACGTACTGGACCGACTCGATCGTCTTATCCAATTGCCCGGTCTCCGCGACCAGGTCGGCGGCCGGAATATTGATGATAAAGACACTGCCATCGGTCGCCTCGGCGGAACGTAGAAACTTGTCGGCGATCTTGAAACTCTGAGATTCGGGCTGGTTCTCGGCCGTTTCCGATCGCGGTGTCGGAACGAGTATGTGGTATTCCTCGGACGTCTGTGAGTCGGTCCCGCCATTAAAAAAGTACGTAACGTGCGGGAAACGCTCGGTTTGCGAGATCTTGATATTCGGTATACCCCTCGCCGTGAGGACATCGACCAGCACGTTTTCGGCGGGTGCCGATTGAAATGCGACCGCTAGGCCAAAATCACGATCATACTCCGTCAGGCAGACCGTGTTGATCATCGGCTTGACCGCTCCCGTCGAATCCGGAACCGACATCGACCGCACAAGCTGCCGCATTCCCTCGGGCCGATGATTGAAAAATATTACGGTATCGCCATTCGAAACGCGTGCGATCGGCATGTCGGGCTCAGACTCGAGCACGATCGGAGCGATAAATTCGTCGGCGATACCACGCAGGAACGAATTTCGTATCGACGTCACGGCGTCCGTCGACCGTTCGCCCTCGGCGTGTACCAGCATCGTAAACGCCCTCGCCGTCCGCTCCCAACGCGAGCGGCTGTCCATCGCAAAATAGCGTCCGCACAATGTGGCGATCCGCCCAACGCCGATGTCGGCGAGCTTGATCTCGATCGCCTCGACGTATACATCCGCGGTGCGCGTCGGCACGTCGACGCCGTCCAGGATGCCGTGCACAAAAACCTGTTCGAGCCCCGCACGCTTTGCCATTCGCAGCAATGCAAACAGGCTCTCGGTCGACGAATGCACTCCGCCGTCACTGAGCAGACCGACGAGATGCAGCGGTTTGCGGCTTGCCGCCAGTTCGGCAAATGTCCTCACCAGGACGTCGTTTCGAAAAAACTCGCCTGACCGGATCGCGTCCTCGATGCGGTAGCTCTCAGAACGTGCGGCACGGCCCGTTCCGATATTCATATGCCCGACCTCCGGATTGCCGTTTGCCTCAGGCGACTGGCCCACCAGCTCGCCGGCCGCCGTCAGCGTCGTCATCGGAAATGTCGCACAGATCTCATCGTAAAACGGCGTATGAGCAAGCGCGATCGCATTACCCTCGGACAACGGGGAGTATCCCCAGCCATCCAGTATGATCAACGCTATCGGTTTGTTATTGGGCAAACTCATCCGGTTTGGAATGACGGTATCAGTGCCGCCGGCAGGTCCCTGCAAGGCGGAATCAACTTAATATTATAGACGAATCTACCCGCCGAAAGCCACGCTTTTTTCAGTACGCATTCGGTGCCGCCAGCTCCATCCAGCGGTCGGGATGTTTGAGTTCGGTAAACCCGTATTGAGCGTATAGGCCGTGAGCGTCGCGGGTCGCCAAAACCCAACGCCGCAGGCCCTGAAGATCCGGATGTGCGAGCATCGTTTCCATCAGCCATTTGCTCAAGCCCTGCCCGCGAAATTCGTCGATGACGTAGACGTCGCCAACGTACGCAAACGTCGCTCTATCGCTCACGACCCGTGCAAATCCGATCTGCCGCGAGGCCGTGTAGAGCCCGAAGCAGATCGAGTTTTCGATCGCCGCCAACGTCTGCTCGCGGGTCCGGTTTCGCGCCCAGTACGAGTCGTTCTCGAGAAAATGCTGGATCGCGTCCGTGTCGAGCCGCGACCTCTCGGTGTCGATCGTAAATTCGCCGCGAGTCACATTCATCCGATCTTAGGTCCGGGCGTCAAATTTGCGGCCGAGCACGATCTCGGCACGCTTGCGAAATGCAATCGTCGTCGAATCGGCGTGTTTGTCGACGACCATCCCTAGCTCGCGGATGAGTTCCGGTTGATCGCCGGCGAGGTCCACGATCGCTGTCATCGCGTGAACGCGAGCCGCCACCGGAACTTGCGGGTCATCGACGAGTCTGAAACAGATGTCGATGACACGCCCCTTTAGCTGTTGCGGGATCTCGACAAATTTCAGCATCCGCGCCACATTGCGGATCACCGCATCATGGACGTCCGTGCGTTCAAGCTGGTCGATCAGGTTGGCCAGATGCGGCTTGACGAGCTCCGGATGGAGCTGCGCACAATACGTCAGCGGCCACGCCGCCCGTTGCGTCGGTCGATACTCGTTGCCAAGAAATATCTCGACCAGTTCGTTAAATCTGGCCGCGTCGGTTCCGATATAGTCGACGATCGCGTTCGTCTGCCGTATCGAATGTTCAGCCTCAATTGCTTCGCGAATATTCATATCACTCTCCTTTACGAAAGCCGAGATCTCGCGCCGAAAAGCTCGTTGCTTTAACCTAACTGATAAAATGCCCTGCGTCCCGGGAACCTCGCCGAATCGCCCAGGTCCTCTTCGATGCGGAGCAGTTGATTGTACTTCGCGATGCGGTCCGAGCGGCACAGGCTGCCGGTTTTGATCTGTCCGGCGTTGGTCGCGACGGCCAGATCGGCGATGAACGAATCTTCGGTCTCACCCGAACGGTGCGAGATGACCGCCGTCATCTTGTTCGTGCGTGCGAGTTCGATAGCATCGAGCGTCTCCGTCAGCGTGCCGATCTGGTTGACCTTGATCAGGATCGAGTTTGCTGCACCTTTATCGATTCCCTTCTGCAGAAATTTGACGTTTGTCACAAATAGGTCGTCACCGACGAGTTGGACGGTCTTGCCGACACGATTTGACAGGTTTACCCATCCGTCCCAATCGTTCTCCGCCATACCGTCCTCGAGCGAGATAATCGGATATTTGCCGCACCAATCGGCCCAGTATGCCGCCATTTCGTCGGGCGTCAACTCACGTTTATCGCTCTTTTTGAACACGTAATGTGTACCATTAAAAAATTCGCTTGCCGCCGGATCGAGTGCGATCATCACATTGTCGCCGGCACGGTAGCCCGCCTTATCGATGGCTTCGAGAATGGTCTCGACCGCTTCGTCATTGGATTTGAGATTTGGTGCAAACCCGCCTTCGTCACCGACCGATGTCGAATAACCGCGCGATTTGAGCACGCCTTTGAGCGTGTGAAAGATCTCCGATCCCATCCGCAGGGCTTCCTTAAAGTTTTCAGCACCGACCGGCATGACCATAAATTCCTGAAAATCGACGTTATTATCCGCGTGGGCACCACCGTTGAGGATGTTCATCATCGGCACCGGCAATGTTTTGGCATTTGCACCGCCGATGTATCGGTAAAGCGGTATCTCGAGCGACGCCGCCGCCGCACGGGCGTTTGCCAGCGAAACTGCCAGAATGGCGTTTGCTCCGAGCTTAGATTTGTTATGCGTGCCGTCGAGCCCGATCATCGTCTCGTCGATCAGCGTCTGATCGAGCGCGTCGAGGCCCTCGAGTTCGTGCGAGATCACCTCGTTGACGTTATCGACTGCCTTTTCCACGCCCTTGCCCATATACCGCAGTTTGTCGCCGTCACGAAGTTCGACCGCCTCGTTTTCGCCCGTCGAAGCCCCACTCGGAACCGCCGCCCGCCCCTGCGAACCGTCCTCAAGCACAACCTCAGCCTCGATAGTCGGGTTGCCGCGCGAATCCATTATTTCTCTCGCCCAGATCTGTTCAATAAAGCTCATTTTTTATCGCTCGCTCCAATAAATTTATATTAATCGCCTGCATCCTAAATGTAGCACCTACCACGCCGAAAAGACAAAAATCACCCCCGATCGTCCGCCCCGCCGGAAAAGCCGTCCCCGACTGGAACGCACGCGCCCTCGCCTGCAACGCCGGTTCCCCCGGCGTGACGGCTAGTCGAACCCCACAGCACTGCGGTCGGGCAGACCCCCGAAAACTGCGGCGGTCGTTGCATAATAGCAACACACATGCGTCCTTGACACAAGTGGTATAATCTAAATAGAAGCTAGATCTTTGAAAATCAAAAGACGATCTGTAAACCCTATTCAGGATTTACGGCCCAGTGACAACCTGTCCCAGGACGAACGCGAAAAAAAATCGCGGGACAACGGGACAAATGAGGTTAAACCCAGTCATATCAATAGTTTCCCTGTCCCGCGGCTTGTCCCGTGGATATAAAATATTGAAAAACGATGGGACAGTGGGACAAAACGCGTATATGCCAATAAACGCAATGGTTTAACTTGTCCCACCTTTTGTCCCACTTTAAGTATCGGCGGGACAAGATCATAGTTTACGGGAATTTCCACAGGTGATCTCTTTGCCCGCGAAATACACAAAAAGCACGAAAATGATCCCTGTCAGATTCGTGCCCTTCGTGTAATTCGTGGCGAACTTCCTTCTTGACAAACCGAAGTTTGTCGTACTTGTATTCGTTATTGCGGCTCTGATATTTCCATCCGTACCTGTAGGATACGGCGTTTGTCGACCTTTAGGACGCGGAATGTGTGGCCGTTGAATGGGACGGTCTCGCCTTCGGCAAGCAGTTCGCCGGACTTGGACATCAGGAAACCGGCGATGGTGGTGTAGCTTTCCGAGACGGGCAGAGACATCTCCAACCGGCGGTTCAGGTCGCGGACGGCGAGGCCGCCATCGAGCAAAAAGCTGCCGTCCGGCTGCGGCATTATTTGTTCATTGACCTCTTCGTCGTGTTCGTCCGAGATGTCGCCGACGATCTCCTCGAGCAGGTCTTCGAGCGTGATGATGCCCTCGACTCCGCCATGTTCGTCGACAACGAACCCAAAATGAAATTTTTCCTTCTGCATCTGCCGCAAAACGTCCTCGAGTTTGGCGGTGTCGACGACGTAGTTTGGCTTGCGGATAACGTTCGCCAGCTTAAAAGTCTTGGGCCGCTGGCTGTAAATTACGAGATCTTTACTGTGGACAAATCCCGCGATATCGTCGAGCGAATCGCGGTACACTGGCAAACGCGAGTACCCATTTTCCTTAAAGGCTTTCGCCGCTTCGTCAAAGGTGCTCGCTTCGGGAATGGCGACGATACCGGTTCGCGGAACCATTGCTTCTTTCACGGTGGTCTCAGAAAACTCAAATACCTTGTTGATCAACGTCTGTTCTTCGCTGTTGATCTGACCGCCCTCCTGCGAGACCTTGATCAATTGGCGGATCTCGTCCTCCGAGTATACGGCCGCGTGCCGCGGAGATGATGACAGCCCGATCAGTTTTCCGATGGCGCCGCCCGCGAGATTGAGTATCCAGAGGATCGGGCGAAACATCTTGGCAAACCACTCGAGCGGCCGTGCGGCAACCAGTGCAAACGCCTCAGCGCGTTCGAGCGCGAACATCTTCGGTACCAGTTCGCCAAACACCACGTGTAGAAATGTAATAGCGCTGAAAGCTATCGCGATCGCCGTTCCGTGTGCGATATACGCTGCTGGACTGCCGCCGGCGATGCGTTCGGCGATGGGTTCGAGTAGGGCGGCGATCGTCGGTTCGCCGAGCCATCCGAGAGCAAGCGAGGCGAGCGTGACGCCTAGTTGGACGGCGGAAATAAAGAGCGTCGGGTTGTCGAGCAACCGTAAGGCGGCCGCCGCTCCCTTGCTTCCGTCTTCCGCACTCTTTTCGACTCGCGTCCGCCGCAGCGAGACCAGAGCAAACTCGGACGCGACAAAAAAAGCGTTCAATGAAACGAATATGATGAGCAAACCAAATTTCCACATCACCCCCGAGAGCGTGAGCGGCGTGAGTCCGTCGGCGGATTGCATTATGAAAAAGAAACTACTGGCAGGATCGTCCATTGTCTACGAAGCGTTTGATACTGGTCTGTTTTCGGTGACCATAACCCATAATCTTTGTGGTTTCACGTCCTTTGCCGCGGGCCAAGCGTGATTTCGAAAGAGTATATCATATTAAATGCTCTTCTTGCCCGAACATCTGTCAGCCGCAGTCGCTGTCGAGCATCGTCTGGATGAGCATTCGGCACGAACCGCAGCCCGCTCCGGCGTTGGTTTCTGCGGCAACATCGTCGACGGTTTCGAGGCACTTGGCGGTGATCGCCCGTTCGATCGCGTCTTTGTCAACGCCGAAACACGTGCAGATCAGGGCCTTTTTGCCGCCCGATTCCGCGATTCGCGCGGCCCTCAGTTCTCGTAAGGCCGCACGGATCGCATCAAAGCAGATCTCGGCGCACTGCATACGGTCGAGCGGAATTGTGCCAAATTCGCCCTCGATCCTGCCGACCGTTTCGGCGAATGTAAATCCGGCGAGATATGTCAGCGGCCGGCCGCGGAGCTTTTCAGCCAAATGGTCGGCCGCCGCGACCATATATCCGCAGCCGTTCGAACGAAATTTGATGTCGGTTATGACAGAGTTACGTGCATCGACCGCCAGCGAATATCGCACAAACGACCCGCACACGAGACTCGCCGCCGTGCCCACGGCATCGGCACGCGGCACCTCACCGGCAAATTTTGGCGCCGCCGCACGCGTCTCAATACTGTCGGGGTAAATTGCCACAGAAAGATTGTGCCACGAACTCGGGCCGCGGACGAATGAAAGAATTGGACGAATCGTGTAAAATCATTGTCAAACGGTATGAAATTGCTTCTGACGCTAATATTATCGCTAACGATCTACTCCTGCCGCCCGGCCGCGGCACCTGTCGCGGTGTCCAACGTGCCGCGGATGCAAAACGGCATACCGCGAACGAATCTGCCGATGCCGCCGACCAAACCGCTCGCCGACCTCAGTTGGGTGACAACCGACGGCCAACCGGCAACATTCGGCAGTCTCAAGGGCAAGGTCGTCATCCTCGATTTTTGGGGAACTTACTGCCCACCCTGCCGCGATGAGATACCGCATCTCAACGAACTGCAGGCAAAATACGGCACCGAGAAACTGCAGGTCATTGGCCTCAACGTCGGCGGCGACGAGGACAAACCCAAGATACCGGCGTTCGTCAAGGAATTTAAGATCACCTACCCGATCGCATTCCCCGAGGATGCAATGCTCCAGTTTGTCTGCGGCGACGACGACCGTATCCCGCAAACCGCCGTCTTTGACCCGGATGGCAAGATGGTGACCAAGATAGTCGGCTTTGACGCGTCGGTCAAAAAGCAGTTGGACGCCGCGGTCGAGACCGCTCTGGGGATCAAATAAACCGAGATCCGGCATATGAGAGACATCCCCGTCGGCAACGGCAATCTGCTGGTCAATTTTGACGACAAATATCAGATCCGCGACATTTATTACCCGCACGTCGGGCAGGAGAATCACACCGAGGGGTACCCTTCGCGGTTCGGAGTGTGGGTCGACGGCCAATTTTCGTGGACGTCCGGCAACGATTGGCACCGGCGTCTCGAATATCTGCCGGACACGCTCGTTTCGGACGTCACGCTGACAAACGCCAAACTCGGCCTCTCGATCACCTGCAACGACACGGTCGCGAGCCACGACGACATCTACGTCCGCCGCATACTCGTCACCGACCTATTGGGCACACGCCGCGATGTCCGCGTATTTCTTCACCACGATTTTCGCATTTATGAGAATAAGGTCGGCGACACGGCTTACTACGATCCGGAAACGCTCTCGCTGATCCATTACAAAAAGCACCGGTATTTTCTCATCAACACGCTGCCGCACTTTGACGAGTTTGCCACCGGCCGCAAAGCGTTTCGCAATAGCGAAGGCACATGGCGCGATGCCGAAGACGGCCGCCTCGACGGCGGTGCGACGACCGAGGGATCGGTCGATTCGACGATCGGCGTCTACTTTGGCCTTGAGCCCGAGCATTCGTTCGAGTTTTTTTACTGGATCGCGGCCGAGACGACCCACACCGGCGTCGAGCGTCTGAACGAGATGATCCTCAACCGCGGGCCGCTCAATTTTTTCAGCTATACGGCAAACTACTGGAAAGCCTGGGTCAACAAAAATACTACGGATTTCGGCGATCTGTCGGACCGGATCATCGACTTTTACAAGCGTTCGTTGCTGATCGATATCACCCAGATCGACGGACGCGGGGCGATACTCGCGGCCAATGACCACGACGTGACCGAGCGTGCGACCGACCATTACAGCTATCTCTGGACCCGCGACGGTGCATTTGTCGCCCACGCCCTCGATCTGGCCGGTTACGGCGAGGTCGGACGTGCGTTTTTTGGCTTCTGTGCCCGCATCATGCACCCACGCGGTTACTTTCTACAAAAATACAACCCCGACGGTACGCCCGCCTCCGGTTGGCACGCGTCGTGGGACGTTCATCGTAAATTACCGATGGTTCCGATCCAGGAGGACGAAACGTCGCTCGTTCTATGGGCACTGTGGGAGCATTACGACAAATACCGCGATATCGACTTTGCCCATCGCAAGTACCGCAAGATGACGATCCGCTGTGCCGATTTCCTCGCGGATTTTCGCGACCCTGTGACCAGATTGCCGTTGCCGAGTTGGAATCTCTGGGAAGATCGCCGCGGCGTCCACACCTTTACCTGTGCGACCGTCGTTGCCGGACTGCGTGCCGCGGCTCAATTTGCCCGACTGTTTGAGGAGATCGGCCGTGCCGAACGCTACGAGCACGCGGCCGACGAGATCGTCTCGGCGATGCGTGAGCACCTCTACAGCCCTGAGCACGGGCGTTTTTTGCGTAGTTTGCTTTCGAATGGCGACGACTCGCTGACGGCGGACCCGACCATCGACGCTTCACTGTTTGGAATTTTCGCCTTTGGCTGCTTTGAGCCCGACGACCCGATGGTCGTCAACACGATGCGGGCGATCGAGGACAATCTGACCAACCGCACCGAGTTCGGCGGCGTCGCCCGGTTCGAACGCGACGGCTATATGCGTGAAAGCGACGGTATCGTTGGCAATTCGTGGTTTATCTGCACGCTCTGGATGGCCGATTATTACATCGCCGCGGCACAAAATATCGAGGATCTCGACCGTGCCCTCGAGGTGCTCAATTGGGTCGTCGACGCGGCTCTGCCGTCCGGCGTGCTCGCCGAGCAGATCGATCCGGTGACGGGCAAACACATTTCCGTATCGCCGCTGACCTGGTCGCATTCGACCTTTGTCGCGACGGTGCATCATTATTTGGAGAAGGTTAAGACGTTTGTGTAATGCCGCATATCGCGTGCCGCCGCCGTCTGCGGTAATATCAATACAAATGAGAAGAGCAAAAGTACTCGCCACGCTCGGCCCTGCCTCGAGCGACCAATCGACCATTGAAACGATGATCCTCTCGGGCCTCAATGCTGTCCGGATCAATATGTCGCACGGCACGACGGCCGAACATACCGAGGCGGTCGAACGGGCGCGTGCCGCCGCGGCAGCCGTCGGAATGCCGATCTCGATCCTCGTCGACCTCTCCGGGCCAAAGATCCGTACCCGGGCGCTCGCCGACGGCAAACCCGTCCTGCTCGTCGACGGGCAGGAATTTACCATTACGACCCGCGACATCATCGGCAACTCGTCGATAGTCGCAACGACATTCTCGCATCTGCCCGACAGCGTCGACGAAGGCACCCGTATCCTGCTCGATGACGGTGCCCTCGCTCTGACCGTGTTGTCCAAGACAGCGACCGATGTACTCTGCCGCGTCACGCTCGGCGGTATCCTCAGCGAACGCAAGGGCATCAACCTGCCTAACACCGCTCTGCCGATACCGTCGATGACCGAAAAAGATCACGTCGATCTCATCTGGGCGATGGAGCAGCAGGTCGATTACGTCGCTCTCTCATTTGTCCGCACCGCCACCGATTGCCGCGAGGCGATCGACATTATCAAACAGCTCAACCAACGCAAGACGGGCCGGGCATTGCTCGTGGCTAAGATAGAAAAGTCCGAGGCGATCGACAATCTCGCTGAGATCATCCGCGAGACCGACGGCGTGATGGTCGCCCGCGGCGATCTCGGCGTCGAGACGAGCGTCGAATTTGTCCCGGTTTACCAAAAGCGCATCATCGAGGAGGCCGTCGCCAACGACAAATTTGTCATTACGGCGACCCAGATGCTCCAGTCGATGATCGACAACCCGTTTCCGACGCGTGCCGAGGCGTCCGACGTCGCCAACGCCGTTTGGGACGGCACCGACGCGGTAATGCTCTCGGCCGAGACCGCGAGCGGCAAATACCCGGTCGAATCGGTCCGTACGATGATCCGCATGATCGACGCCGCCGAGACCATTAAACCGGCTCAGTTAAAACGTCCGATCAAATTTTCGCAGCCGCCCTCGGGCCGCACCAGCCAGGCACTGTGCAAGGCCGCCGCCTACGCCGCCAAAGAGCTCGGCACCGAAAAGATCGCGGTCTTTACCGAGTCCGGCGTAATGGCACGCCGCCTCTCGAGCGTCCGCTCCGGCCTGCAGACCTTTGCCCTGACGACGTCGCAGGAGGCGTGCAACCAACTTTCGCTCATCTGGGGCGTTCAAACCTTCGTCCACGAAGCCCCGACCTCGACCGAGGACCTGCTCAAGATCGGCGAAAGCACCCTGCTCGCCACCGACGTCGTCGAACCGACCGAAACCCTCGTAATGATGGCGGGCCGGCTCTCCGGCTCAGGCCTCTCGAGCTCGGTCGTCGTCTGGACCATCGGCGAAAACGTCCCGCGACGCTAACGCCACGTCCGCCGGGTATCTCTCGTCCATGTCAGAACCGGGAGCGGTAGCGACTGGGTTCTTGTTGAGGTCAAGACCGGAGGATTTACTCCCCTCCTGCCTGCGGCGGACTGGCCGGAGGCCGGGGCGGAGGGAGGCGACTGGGCTCTTCCTCTTGTCAGAACCGGGAGCCGTAGCGACTGGGCTCTTATGACCAAGGATAGCGACCGATACTGAGTGATATGCCTGTGTGTCGAGGATGCCTGAAAAGTCCGTTCAACTCTCTGCGACCTCCGCGTCGGACTTGGCGGCCTTTGCGTTTGGATTCGGTTAAACGCTGAGACTTACGCTGCGGCAGGAAGTGAAGTTCGAGGCTGACCCTCTTCTTTACACAACTGACCACTGACTTACATTAATGAAATTCTCGATTCTAAATTCTAAATTCTCAGTTTTGCCGCTTCTCGCGGTATTCCTTACCGCCTGCCCAAATCCGCAGCCGCCTGACACCAAGCTCTTCCTCACCGATGCGCTTCAGCGTTACGACTTTACGGTCAAAGCTGACCGCACCGAGTTTGTGGTCCAGTTTCGTCGCGGCGGCCGCCACGCCGACGGCCTATACATCAGCACGCCCGACAAGATGGGTTTCGCGGGCACCGAGATGGAATCCATCAACGTCGTCGAATCCCCCGGCGAGTTCCTCACCCAAGGCGTCGTTGCCGGCTTTCGCCGTGTCTTTACCGAGACGCCTGATGGCGGACTGCTGACGTTGACCAGCGGCTCCCAGGTTTACACGCACAAGATCGAGGTGCCCGCAATACGTTTTGCCAAATTTCCTACCGAATTCGAACGCAAAAAACAGCTCCGTCTGCCCATAACTAATGCCGCCAAGATCGGCAACGGCATCTGGACGCTCAAGCTCAAACGTGCGGTCTGGGCTCAGATCGGCCCGATCTGGCTGCCCGGCGAAGCAAAAACCGAGGACTATATCGTCAGCCGCTCACCCGATGGCCCCGTCTATTTCGACGTCACCTCCGCCGTTCCCGCCATCGTCCTCGACCTACCTGAGTTCGCGAGGGCCAAAGCCGTTTACTTTTACACCGTCGATCTCTCAGCCGTCTTTCCGTGCAATTCCACGGACGAGCCCGCCGTTCCCGAAAAGCTCACCGGCATCGAATGCACCTACACGCTCCCCTCCGCCGATATCTATTTCACCGGCCAAACCCCGCAAAAAGGTCCGGGAACCCCAACAGTAATGCCAACGATCCCGCCAATGCCTAGTCCGCGCCCGAAAACTAGGCGCTAGCCACACGTTTACAACTGACAACAGTTTATGAAACATTCATCCCCAGCAGAGCCCGTGAGCTGTAGCGACTGGGTTCTTCCTTACTCCTGTCCTGGCTGAGGACGAGTGGCCGGAGGCCGGGGCGAAGGGAGTCGACCGAGTTCTCCGTCATGTCAGAACCGGGAGCCGTAGCGACCGGGTTCTTCCTCGTGTCAGAACCGGGAGCGGTAGCGACTGGGTTCTTGTGACTAAGGACGGTGATCGATGTGGAGTCCTATGGCGGCCTTTCGAGGATATCTGAAAAGTCGGCCGAACTCTCTGCGGCCTTCGCGTCCGACTTTGCGGACTTTGCGGTAAGATTCGGTGAAACGCTGAGACTTACGCCGAGTCCGCGAACGATCAAGAGAGTTCAGTCCTATCGCACAATCGGAAAAATCGTTCGTCCGACTATTCAGAACGCCTCGTTCACTGCCTTTTGGCCGTCGACTCTCACCTGACGCGATCTTCTGGCTTCCGACTATCCGCAATGGCGGTCCATTTTTGTCGTTGCATCAGTAATACTATGGACAACCCATGCAATTTGTGATACCATCTTAAACGTAGCTCTTTGAAAATCTATTTGACGTTTCACGATGCACACATCGAAATATTTTTTTTTGCAAAATCGTGGGACAAGGCCATAAATCGAGGTATAACTGCTGTGTTTTCAGCA
>JAYVUD010000527.1:0-3761 GCA_043788335.1 Chloracidobacterium sp.
CGAACTTTACAGTGACCGTGGATGTAACGAAGAGGGCCGAATTTTTGGAAGTGGCGACCCGGGCGGAAACGGCCGAAGCCAGGATCAAAGAGTTGGAAATAACTCTCGCAGAGCAGGAAGAAGACCTTGAAGTCACGAAAGCTGGATTGAAAGCCGCCGTGGAAGCTACCAACGCAGTATTGCGTCAGCCACTCCACCTTGCAGCCGGAAAAAACTAGCGACCTCGTTCGAAGTTCAAGTTTTTGAAATCAGAAACGAATACAAATTGAGGAGCTAATAAATAAATCATGGATGCAGAAACAAAGAAAGCATTGGAAGATCTGGCGGCTAACGTCGGACGCATGGCCGACGGTAATAACGTTAAGGCAGCTGCGATGACTCCCGTCGGAGCAGACGGCCAGCCGATCGCAGTGGAAAAAGGACTCAAGTCGGCGGACTTTGACGGTGAATATATCGATCCGGTTCGCAAGAGCTTTGAGCGTTTGGCTAAGATGTCGCCCAGCAAGTTCGGCCATCTCGGTGTAAAGAGCGTGCTCGACAACCCGTATGCGGTCCTGCGAGCCAAGAACGCAGATGGCAGCTTCGTAATGAAGCAGTCGGAACTGAATAACGTGATCACGGCCACACTCGCCATGAACACGGAAAATGGCGACGCGATCGCTCACGGTGCCCAGACGATCGATCAGTGGGCCGCGAAATCCGGCAACCCGGAAGCTGCTATTCAGGGAGCGTTCGAGCAGGCGATCCAGACTAAGGGCTTCGGAGCAAACAGCGATATCGTCCGCAAGGCGGTCGACTCGTCCAGCGGTGCGGCGCTGATCCGCACGGATATCGAACCTCTGCTTCGCGAGGCATTCAACCGCGTATTTCCGGCGTTCGACCTGTTCGAGAAGATCCCGTCCAACGGAATCAAGCATACGTGGAACCAGATCACCGCCCCGGGCTCGGCAACGCTGCTGTCAGAACTCGGTGACTATTCATCGACGGCGACCAACAATACGTATGCTCAGGTTCAGAGCACCAACATCGCAGTTGCGGCATCGCAGCGTGAGATTGGTCTCAAGGCCCAGTGGGCATCAATGCAGTCCGGAATGAAGTTCCTGAACAACGGCAGCGTTGAGATCATGGGTGCAATGACGGCCATTGCAAACACCATTCAGGGCCAGATTTTCCAAGGCAATGTGACGGTCGGTGCCAAAACGCTCAATGACGAGGAAGGATTGACGAACACGCTTGGATTCGACGGTTTGCGTCAGCAGCTGATGAGCGGTTCATACTCCATTAATAAAAGCACGGACACGTACCTGACGGTGCTTCGCCGGGCTGTTGGCCAGTTGTACGATGCCGGTGCGGATATGAGCGAAGTCGCCATATTCATGTCGGTTGGTGCCAACAATGCTCTGGATGCCGAGCTCGAGACATTTTACTCGTATCTGAAAGGTGAGGCCGGTTCTGTAACCCCGGCGAACTTCTCAGCTACGGGCTTGTCCATGCTCAACGGTGTACTCGCCCGCATTAAGCCGATTCCTGCACAGGGAACGCAGGCGAACGGTATCGGGTACTACACGTACTCGGCGGCGACGACCGAGGACATTTATGTTGTGGATCCGAACGGGATCAAACTGCCGTATATCGGTAGCCCCGGACCGACGATCCTCGAGCTCCCGACCGGTTGGGGCAATCACCTGTCCAATACCTTTGTTCCGTTCATCATGGTCGGCATGGCGATCTACGTCAAGCTGTTTAACCGTAAGATCCGTCTGGCACAGACAACGATCTAAGGATGGTCACGGAAGGACTTTAGGCTTAGGGAAGTGAGGCCGTGTCTCACTTCCCTTTTCAATAGAATCATCAGGAGAAAATTTATGAAATATCAAAATTCGGGCGGTGAATTTTACAAGGAGCAGGTACCGTTTGTGACCATCCCCACGGCTGCCGGCAGCACTGACGCTCTGATCCAGTCCTATTACGACGGTAAGCTTATCGATGCCACGATCAGCTTTACCGATGCCCTAGCGGCAAACGACACGAACTATGCGACGTTCCTGATCGACAACCTAAATAACTCGGCGACCAACATGTTGGCCGCAACCGCAGCCAACACAACGAAAGCAACCGGCGGTGTCGCCCTGACGGCCCACGGTAAACGTAAATTAGGTCTACACGGGACAGTGGCCAATCTGGCAGTTTCGGCGGGTGACCGACTACGCTGCCGCGTGACCGGTACCGGAACGCTGGCTAACACGCTCACACAGGGCGTCATTACGCTGACGTTCGTACGCACCTCTGCTTAATGTGGCGCATTGTTTAAAGTTGGCGGTCAATCACCTGTTAGCCGCCGATTAACGTTTAACCTAGGAGATACAATATGTCACCAACAGACACGGCAGAAACGCCGAAATTGGACAAAATGAATAAGGCCCAGCTTGTGGAATTTGCTGCGGGCATCGGCCTTTCCGTTGATGCGGAGACCACCAATAGAGCAATCGTCGCGGAGATCGAAGCGGCACTGGCAGCGGAGCCAGGGACGTTACCCGAAGCGGATACAGGAGCAGTGCAAGACGAGCCTACCACCCCGTCCGACGACGAGTCGGCCGCTCCTCCGAGTCAAGGCGAGGAACCGGACGCACCGGAGCCGATCATCAAGAGCGGGCCGTTAAAAGTCCGTGTCCGTAAGTTCTTTGGGACCTATCACGGTTCGACGTTTATGGAGCAGGATGATTCGTACGAGTGGGGCGAAGCTGTCGTGTCCAAAGATGTTCTCAGTCAGCTCATATCGGAGTTTCCGGGTGCGGAGATCGAGGAGCTTGATTAGTGGCAGTTGACCCTTTTATCTTCGGGGTTGCCTATCTCGATGCCGAAACGTTCCGTGCAAGTGCGGAGCTCTTCGGCGTCGGGATGGCGTTTACGGACTATCCGGATACGCCAGATGGCGACTCTAAGCTGTCACGTGTACTACAGGCCGCGTCACGGACGATCGATGCATTTTGCGGACAGGTATTTACGCCGGATGATATTGTGGAAACACAATCGTTCGACCCCGAAACATGGCAGTTTTCGACCAATAATCAACCAGTCATTTCTATTTCGGCATGTGTGATGCGTCTTGGAGTGACGTCGACGATGACGATACCGCCAAATCATCTGTATATCAATAACCAGAAGGGTTATGTCGAGATCGGCCGCGACTATCAGGCCGCAATATTGGTGTCTAACACACCGCTGTGGCTGTCGGAGCCGCAGATCGAAGTGACTTATAAATCGGCTCAGTCCGTACCGTCACCGGTGAAATTGGCATGCGGTTATCAGGCCGGACATTTGATCAATACAGGCTTTGTGGATAAATTACTGCCGGCAAATTTCGGCAAGCTGGATATTGGCGGCCTGTCGGTCAATAACAAGAAAGGTTATAGGTCGAGCGAAGAAATGACGTCGGGCTCGCTCTCGCCTGACGCCGAACGTATTCTGACGCCGCTAAAACAGTTTTCAGTCGGCTAGACCCGACAACATTAACGATCTTTGAAATGGTCTAATTCGTCAGTGGACGAAATATCCCGATGAGCTTTGCCCAAGCATTTGATTATCTTGCACAAAATGCGTTTCCGCAGATCTGCGGAACTGTATTCCCTGATCTGATGACGATCAGGGAAGCTGTGATAATCCAGGGTCCCGGTGGTGGGCGGATCAAGGCTGCGGATACGGACGTGTATTCGGATATCCCCGTATACTACGAGCCAATGTCACGCCGCGAGGTTAAGGAG
>JAYVUD010000528.1:0-7940 GCA_043788335.1 Chloracidobacterium sp.
CAGACGCCGCCCGCGGTTTACATATGTGCCGTTTGTCGAACCGAGGTCCTCGATATAGTATTTCCCGTCATTGAGCTTGATCCGGGCGTGGCGGCGTGAGACCTTTGCCTCGCCGTCAAACGCGTCGAGATCGACATCCGGAAATACGCCGTTATCCGCGTCCCAGCGGCCGATCGTCGATTCCATGCTGTTCAATTTGAACTCGGTGCCCGGTGCGTCGCCGCGTTCGACGACGAGTTTGGCACGCATTGATGCCGGCGCCGGGCCAGATGCCTGAACCGGAACTGCAGGCGGATGTTGTTCCGCAACGACGGATGGAACACCGATGGAAGTAACACTCACGGGGCGCACCTGAACCGGTTCGACAGCCGTCGGCGGCGAATAAAGCGGCGGGGCAGTACCGATCACTTCCACATTGGTGATCAGACGAGTTCCGCATTCGTCGCAGAAACGCGACGAATCGAGGTTGTTGGTTCCACAATTAAGGCACTTGTTCATTTGGCATTGCGCACGGCTGATGTATCGACCGGCAGAACGAAATCGATTACAGATATCTTAGCGTGTAATTCTGAGTTCGTAAATCCAAAATTCACGGCTAGGATAAGTCTTGGGGAAAAAAATTGTTTCGGGCAATGGCCGCAACTGACCGAAGGTCTGTCACTTTTTTGAAACTTGACGCTAAATTGCCGCGTAATAACGTCTTGACGACAAGTAGAATATTACATTGAACTGTCCGTTTGGGACTTTCTGAAATCAGCAGCGAGGGAAGCAGATATGGCATTGAGCCGAAAGACCAAGATTTTTGGATTGATAGGGTTGGTAGTCGTTGTCGCATTGATCATCGTCGTGAGCGTGATGGCAACGCGAACGGACACGCCCGAGGTGACGGTGGTTAAACTCGAGACGCGAAAGGAACTGAGGTCGACAGTAACCTCGTCCGGCGAGGTACGCCCGATCCAGTTTATGAACATTACCAGTGAGGTTCAGGGCCGTATCGAGGAGATATATGTCAAAGAGGGTCAACACGTGGAAAAGGGCCAGGAGATCGTCCGGCTCGACCCAAACCAACTCCAATCCAACACGGACGCGCAGGTCGCGGCATTACAGACAGCACAGGATGACATCCGTGTCACGCAGACGCAGGTAACGGCGGCTCAAAACCAATATTCGCAGTCTCAGCAAGGCCTGATCGCGTCCGACGCGGCGGTCAGTACCGCTCGGCAAAATGTCGTCACGTCGCAAACGGATGTCGACCGCGCTCAAAACGACGTCAATGTCGCCCAACGCGAGGTCAACCGAAACGCACAGTTGCTCGAGTCCGGCGTGATCTCGAAACTCGAATACGATACCAAAAAGGACTCGCTTGAGACGGCGAATGTCGGGCTCAGGACGGCAAAGGCCCGTCTCGATTCGGCCAAACTGTCGGTCAACGAGACGATCGCCCGCCGAAATCAGCAGGCTGTGGCGGTAAAGGATGCGAAACGTTCGGTCGATACGGCATCATTAAATGTAAATGTCAGTCAGTCGCGTGCCAATCAGCAGGCGGCAACTCTGCGTGGTTCAAAAAATCAGGTCGGCAAGACGATGCAATACGCGCCGATCAGCGGCGTGATCGCCGAGATCCCGTCCAAGGTCGGAACGTTCGCAGTTGCCAGTCTCTCCAGTACGGCCCTGATGACCATCGCCGATATGTCCACGATCAATATCGAAGTCAAAGTCGACGAAACCGAGATCGACAAGGTCGAAGAGGGACAGAAAGCCAAGATCAAGGTCGACGCGTTCGGCGATAAGGAATTAGAGGGTGAGGTCGCCCAGAAAACGCCGCTTGCGGTTGGCAAATCGGCGACCACCGGCGGCCTGTCGATCAACATTAACACTCAGGAAGCCAAGGAATTTCGTGTCGTTATCCGCCTCAAGAACCTGACGAAAGAAGTCCAGGAAGGCCTGCGTCCGGGTATGAGTGCGACGGCGACGATCACGACCAAGGTAGTGGAAAACGTCATCGCGGTTCCGCTCCAAGCCGTCATTGAAAAGAAACCCGACGGTTCACCGCCCCCGACGCCGAACGGTACCGCGCCGGCGCCTGCGGATAAGCCGAAACCGATCACGGGCGTTTACATTCTCGACGGCAATAAGGCAAAGTTCCGAGAAGTCACAACCGGCATCATCGGCGAATCGGACCGTCAGATCACCTCCGGGCTCGAAGCCGGCGAGGAGGTCATCACCGGGCCGAGTCGCGTGCTGAACACGCTCAAGGAAGGGGCGGTCGTTAAGCGGCAAGTCAAGAAAGAAGGCGAGAACGCAAACAAATAAGCACGGCAAGATGTACAGGTTTATGGACGAAGAAAACGGTAAAGAACCGGTATCGGTCGAGCCTGCGGCTCCGGACTCGATCATTTCGATGCGGAACATCTGGAAAAGCTACCAGATGGGCGTCGAGGAACTGCACGCCCTGCAGGGCGTGTCGTTCGACGTCAAGCGAAATGAGTATCTGGCGATCATCGGCCCTTCCGGTTCCGGCAAGTCAACATTGATGAACCTGATCGGATGTCTCGATTCCCCGTCGAAGGGCGACTATTGGATCAACGGCAACCTCGTGTCGGATATGACCGACGACGAACTGGCACGGATCCGCAACAAGGAAGTCGGTTTCGTTTTCCAGACGTTCAACCTGCTCGCCCGAGCGACCGCTCTGCACAACGTCGAATTGCCGCTCATCTATGCCGGAATGCGTACCGGCGAACGGCACGAAAAGGCACAGGAGGCATTGCGTTCGGTCGAACTCGGTGACCGTATGCTGCATAAGCCGAACGAATTGTCCGGCGGACAACGACAGCGTGTTGCCATCGCCCGTGCACTGGTCAACCACCCGTCGATACTGCTCGCCGACGAACCGACCGGTGCTCTCGACACCAAAACCAGCTACGAGATCATGGCACTCTTCGAAAAACTCCACGCCGAGGGCAATACCATCATCCTCGTCACCCACGAACACGACATTGCCGAGCGAGCACACCGCGTGATCACGATCCGCGACGGACTGATCGAAAAGGACGAGAGACTGAAAAAGTGATCGAATACTGGGGGGCACAGGCTCCTCATTTTCATTCCAGGAAAGGTTGCTCGCATTGTGTCGAAATTGAAAAGAGGCCCTGGGTTTATGGGATGATAGGTAACTGCTAACATCCGAGTTATACTATTCTTTTCGACGGCGTGACCAACTAAAAGTGTCCTGGTTTGATCTAAACGGTGACGATTAGGACATCGGGTGTAATATGCGAAGTTCTCTGTTTGTCGCCTCATTAATAGTCCTCCTGATCAGTTTTCCGACATTTGCGCAATCTGCTCAGGTTACCGCCGGACGGTTTTTTCTTGAGCGCGGTTCGCCGAATCAGTCCAATGCCAGCATTTCCGGCTCGAATTTCAGCGCGTTGAGTTCCGTCAGCGACTCGGGCCTGAGCGTGTGGAATATCTGTGAGGTCACCTCGAGTCCGGCATTTTGCAAAGCCGGAACCTCGTTCAGCGTTCCGACGAACGAGAATCTCGATTTCGGCGTATGCGGTGCCTGCAACCCGCCTCAATTTGCTTTGGGCACATTTACTCTCAACGGCACAACGTATGACAACGTCTATTTTAAGGGCAAGTTTCAATTTCCACAGGTCACATTTGCCGTGTCCCCGATGTTTCTGAACAAGCGCAAAGGCATCGTGCGATTTAGAAAGCCGTTTACGATGTCCGGGAATTTCGAGGTATGCAGCAGCTACAACGAACTGTACTGTCCCGCACAAAATATCATCTACTCGGGGCCGATCGGCGGTCACGGCACGCTCTCCGTTATCGGCGAAGTCAATATCGATACGACGATCTCGTCATTGCCGTTCCTGCGGCGGAAGAGTATCGAATATCGGTTTGAGCCCTAGCGTGACGAACGCTCAAAAGTAGTATGGGTTAATCGTCTTATAGTGCCCTAGCGGCTGTAAACTACCGTTCAACCGCCCGCTTCCGCAGGAGTTACTGACACTGATCGGTAAATTCTCCTTTGCCGGATGTTCCAGCCAGGATTTTTCGCTTCTTCGCGTATAATTGTTCGTGTGGGACTATACGGCACACTATTGCTGCTTAACGAATCTTTCAAGCTCGCGTTGATGAGCTTGAGGGCTAATATTTTGCGGACGATATTGACGCTGCTGGGCGTGATCGTTGGGGTTACGTCCGTTATTGCGGTCATCACGATCATCAGTGGGCTCGACACGACGGTCTCGACAGCATTTTCGTCGCAGGGGTCGACGGCTTTTAGCGTCTCAAAGCGGCCGCTCGTCATTACGTCCCGCGAAGATCTGATCAAATTCAATAAACGTAAGGACGTGACCAAGGACGACGCCGAGGTGATCCAGCGTCTGTGCCGTTCGTGCGCCCGCGTCGGAATGGCCCTGAACGGAATCGGGCTAGTCAAATATGCCAATAATAAATCCGAGAACGTCTCGGTCCGCGGCCTGACGCCGTCGATGTTTGATATCGAAAACGTGACGATCCAATCGGGCCGGAGATGGACCGAGCAGGAAGGGGCCAGCGGGCGCAACGCCGCCGTGATCGGTGTCGATCTGCTCGAAAACGTTTTTGACGGTAGGCCTGCGGACGCGGTCATCGGCGAGCTGATCAGGGTCGATGGGCATGTTTTCGAAGTGATGGGCGTAGCGACACCGTTCGGCAAGGTACTGGGGTTTTCGAGGGACAATTTTGTTTACGTACCGTTTCAGGCCGGCCAACAAATGCTCGGATCGCGAAACTCGATCACCGTGCACGTTCAAGTCGCAAATCAGTCAGATTTTGAAACCGCGAAGGACGAGGTTCGGACGATCATGCGAAACCGCCGCGGAAAGACGGCGGCGGACGAGGACGACGGCGTTTCGGTCCAGTCGCAGGACGCATTTCTCTCAATTTACAGCAGTGCGACATCGGGCATATATGCCGCAACGATCGCTGTTGCGGCCGTATCACTGGTCGTTGGCGGCATCGTCGTAATGAACATTATGCTCGTTTCCGTGACGGAACGGACAAAGGAGATCGGCGTACGAAAGGCAGTCGGAGCACGGCGGCGCGACATATTATTACAGTTTTTGATCGAGGCGGTCTCGGTCACCGTGATGGGCGGCATTTTGGGCGTTATCGTCGGCTATGGGTTGGCATATCTGATGTCGGTGGCCCTCGGTTTTCCGGTTTCATTTAAGGCACAATCGGCGGTGATGGGCGTCACCGTGTCGCTCGTGGTCGGAATTGTGAGTGGGCTTTACCCGGCAATTCAGGCGTCAAAACTGGACCCGATCGAGGCAATGAGGAACGACTAGCGATGAACTTTGACGCAATAAAAGAGTCGGGCGTGATGGCACTCGAAACGGTGCGTGAGAACAAACTCCGCTCGGCACTGACGATACTGGGCGTTACGGTCGGCGTGGTGACGATCCTCGCCATGGTCTCGATCATTCAGGGACTGAACAAGGCGTTTTCTGAACAGATCGAATCATTGGGCTCAAATACCATCTTTCTCGCCAAGTTTGACGCCAGTTTCGGCAAACCGCCGGGGCAGGAAGAACGCCAGCGAAAGGAATTGACGATCGAAGATGCGGACGCGATCCGCGACGGCGTGCCGACCGCGGTCGGCGTCTCGCCGATCCAACGCGTAATCGCTGCCACGATCCGGTTCAAGGAAAGGCAATCGGACACGCCGATACTGATGGGCGTGACGCCGTATTATGAGTTTACCAACTCGCAATATGTCGGGCAGGGCCGGTTTATCATCGATACGGATATTAAAGAACGCTCGAATGTGGTCGTTCTCGGCCAGGACGTGGTCAAGGCGCTTTTTCCAAACGACGAAGACCCCATCGGCGCCGAGGTGCGAATCGACGGAAATCCGTTTCACGTTGTCGGCGTGATGAGTTTGCTCGGGTCATTTTTCGGCCAGTCACGCGACAATATTGCGTTCATTCCGCTGACGACCGCCCAAAAATATTACCCAAAGATCGAACAGCCGCAGACGGTTTTCATCGTGATCGTGCGACCGCGGACGCGTGCGGACGTAAGGGAAACGATGGACGGCATGCGGGACATATTGCGGGTGCGACGCGATGTAAAACAGGGCGAAAAGGACAATTTCGGAATGTCGTCGCAAGATGCCCTGCTCGATATCTATAACCAACTCACGGGAGCCACATACCTCGTTTTGACCGCGGTTTCGGCGGTCGCACTGATGATCGGCGGCATCGGCGTGATGAATATAATGCTGGTGTCGGTGACGGAGCGGACCAAGGAGATCGGTATCCGCAAGGCCGTCGGGGCGACCCGCGGCAGCATTCTCACCCAATTTTTGATCGAGGCAGTCGTCCTGACCGCGATCGGCGGTGCGATCGGAGTCGCGATCGGCGAGGGGCTCAGTCTACTGATCAATAAATACTCGCCATTGCCCGCGTATATTCCGCTTTGGGCGATCGCGGTAGGGTTGATCGCCTCAGCCGGCGTCGGTGTCATTTTTGGTGCTTTCCCGGCGTGGAAAGCGGCCAATCTCGACCCGATCGAAGCCCTAAGATTCGAATAATCAGGCTATTACGGCGAAACTTTTCCAGGGTCCGACTCGTAACACAAAGTTGCGATAGGTAATCTGGAAAGGAATGAATTTCACCGAAACCATCAAACTTGCGTTCGACGCCATCTGGGCCCACAAGCTAAGGTCGTTTCTGACGCTGTTAGGAATGATCATCGGCGTAACCGCGTTTATGATCGTGCTATCGCTCCTGCAGGGATTTAGCTCGTACGTGGACGAGAAACTGGCGGGCGTCGGGTCCAATGCGTTTACGATCCGCCGGTTTTCATTTGACGATTTCAAGGATACGGACACGATCGCCGCGGCCCAACGCCGAAACAAGGAATTAACTTTCGACGAAATGAATTTCATCCGCGAGTATTCGCAGATGATCGACAAGATCGGGGCCAAGGCCGGTGGGACCTCGCGTGAGGTCAAGGGAAACGGCGAGACATTGGCAAACGTGCAGATCAGCGGGGCTGAGCCTATCATCGCCTTGATCGACAAACTGGACGTTGCCGATGGCCGGTTCTTTTCTGAACCGGAAAACGCGAATGCGGTGCGAGTAGCGTATATCGGGATGGACGTCGCCAACAAGCTTTATCCGCGAAGCAGTGCTGTCGGCGGCGAGCTGACGATTTCGGGCATTCCATACCGCATCATTGGTGTGCAGACCCCAAAAGGCACGGTTTTCGGTCAGCCGCAGGACAATTTCATCACGCTGCCGATCAAGACCTACGGGGCCGCCTTCGGCGGGTTGGTTCGACAGCGTGCTCCGTATTTCGTCGTGACGGCAAAGGACGACAAGCTCTTTGCCGATACGGTCGAAGAGGTCCGGACGCTGATGCGGATCAAACGGAAAATACCATTTGGCGAAAAGGACTCGTTCGGCATACTGACGCCCGATGCGATCCAGAAACTGATCGGCGGCATTACCGGTCCGATCACGACCGTCATTCTGATCGTGCCTTCGATCGCTCTGCTGGTTGGCGGAATCGTTATCATGAACATAATGCTCGTTGCCGTTTCCGAGCGTACACGCGAGATCGGTATTCGAAAAAGCCTCGGGGCGAGGCAGTCGGACATACTTAAACAGTTCTTGTACGAATCTGCGACGCTCTCGGCTATCGGCGGCATTATTGGACTGGTAATTGCGGAGATCGCCGGGGTGATCATTACCGCTGTATTTTTTCAAACGAAAATATCGCTGTTCGCCGCTGGTTTCGCGATCATATTCTCGGGCGTTGTCGGAGCGGTCGCCGGTCTCTACCCTGCCTGGAAAGCGGCACGGCTCGACCCGATCGAGGCACTGAGGGCTGACTGATAAGATGAAACTAGTAACCAGCTCATTTCTCGAAAATTT
>JAYVUD010000529.1:0-23313 GCA_043788335.1 Chloracidobacterium sp.
CATTTAGCTGCATGAGCTTTCAAATGTTAGATTATCATCAGAATACACCTCTCCCAGGGCGTGTCAAGCCCACCAACCGGTATTTGGAGTAAATGACGAAGAAACAGATCGGGGCCAGAAACAGATCGGTTCGTTGCATAAATAAGACTATCATTAGTCTATGCAATATGCTACAATGATACTTGTGGCTCGTTGTTTGTTGCAGTCGGAGAAAGCACGATTG
Source organism: Chloracidobacterium sp. (assembly GCA_043788335.1). Classification (GTDB taxonomy): domain Bacteria; phylum Acidobacteriota; class Blastocatellia; order Pyrinomonadales; family Pyrinomonadaceae; genus OLB17. The sequence continues at coordinate 224 of JAYVUD010000529.1, forward strand.
GCACTCGCAGTAGTTTTTTGCGTAAGAAGCAAGATAAAGTGCTTGGATCTTTGAAAATATGAAGAAGGCAGTGGTTGGCGGTTAGCGGTCGGCAGGATCTGCCGTCCCGGCGACAAAACTCGAAAAACGGTGGGACAGTGGGACAAAACCGCTAACCTATTCAATATAGAGAGTTTAACCTGTCCCACGGCTTGTCCCAAGCTGTCCCAGGATATTAAAGTTTATTAAATATTCATAACATTTAATACATATTGTTAAATGCTACAACGCGCCGGTTGCGTAAGGTCAGAACCGGGGAACGGTTCGACAGCCTCGCCGAATGACGGCAGTGACCGCACAAGAGATCGGTGCCCGGGCCTGCGTTTCTCGCGGTTTTCATGATGGAATTCACCGGCTTTGACATACTAGGACGTGTGAAGGCGAGGCAAGCCATCGCAGCATTGCCGGGGCGGCAAGCAGGGGAAATGCTCGACGCTACGGTGAGTTTTCTCGTTCGGTCGGCGATAACTCGCCGGGGCCGGGAAGTGGCTTTGGGGCTATGGCCTGCGTTTCGGCGGCGAGTAGGTCTTCGAGTGAGACGAATGGGTAAATGACGTGGGCACCGTTTTTTGCCAGGCCGCCGGTGTCGGCAGTGGGGCCGTAGGTTGAGTATAGTTCGACGCCCCACGATCGCAGATACGCGGTGAGTTGGCCGCGGTGGTGGGCCGAGTGGGTAAATCGCCGGACGAGGACCCAGGCATGCGAGCGGGCGTCGCCGAAGAACTGCGTTGTTTCCTCAAACCACCGGTCGGGCTTTGCCGCGAGCAATCGAAGCCGCTCGGACGAGGCCTGGGCGTAATGGTTGATAAACGACGCCCTGGTCTCCTCGGCAGGGAGCACCGGCCGATCGGCCGTGATCCCGAGCATCGATGTCATCCACCCGTCTTCGCTCAGGCATTGATGGACCATATGCTCGAGCGAGGTGCGGCCACGCGGTTCGGGACGAGAGTCCATCCGCTCGTCCGGTATTTGCGACCACATGCTGAGCGTCTTGAGCCGTTCAGTAGAATAGGTCTCGATCAAGAAGTCGTATCTTGCCATCTCGTTAGGGAATTTACCGCCTTAAACATACTATCGAACACCCGCCATCAAGGTCGAAGCCCGGTTTCGGTTTCGCCGGCATTTACAAATGCCCGTTCCGCCTCGACAGCATTCGGAAACAGGACGTTGCTCTCCAGATGAATGTGGGCGTGGAGTTCGCGTTCCAATTCCTGAAGCCCGTAGAACAGCCCCGAATAGCTCGGGCAAGCACCCTCGGGGAGGGTGTAATCATCCGTGAGGCCGCGCATCTCGGCCAGCAGTTCGCCGACCGCTTCGTGTTCGTTTAGCATTACTCTGATCGGATTTTCAACCGATCCGAAACAGTTGAACGGCGGCATCGCTCCGGTGGCGGCCGCACGCTGAAGACCGGTGACGTACGGAAACAGCACCATCTCTTCTTTCTGCATATGCGGGATCAGGTCGTCGTATATTTTGTAAAAGGCCGTCTCCAAATTTAGAAGTTCGGGGTGGTTCTCGCCGTGCCGCCGAGCGACCTTTTCGGCAAGGGCCGCCAGTCTCGGCAACTCCCGCTTGAGAGTCACGTGATACCGGTCGATGATGTGATCGATCAGGTCCGACATATTCATCCGCTCCGGAGCGTTCGGAGAGACGTCGGCGTCACCGAATATATCGTCGAGCTTCAGTTTCACCACCGCGGGATCGACGCCGGCCGCCCGGCACGCGTCGTCTATCGACCGTCGACCGCCGCAGCAATAGTCGATCTTGAATTCTTCGAAAACACGAACCGTTGCGGGTGCCGCGACCGCGATGTCCCTGACCGTTTTAGTAGTATAATCTTGCATAGTGATAACCTTCTATTTTAGAGATCGTAGAACCTGAGTCGTAATTAGCGGCTCGATGAATGACCCGGAGGCCTGAATGAAACTTCGAATAATAAATGACTCGCTTCGGCTGCGTTTGTCGCAGAACGAGGTCGAGCGGTTTGCCGCCGATGGTATGGTCGAGGACTCGATACGGTTCGGTCCCGCGACCGATCAGGGGCTGATCTACCGCATTCGGCGGGATGATACGGTGTCGACGCTCCGTGCGGAACTCGCGAACAACCAGATAGATATTCGGGTGCCGACCGCGGCCGCGGCCGAGTGGTCGGGAACCAAACAGGTCGGGATCGCATTTGATCAGGATATCGGAGACGGCCGGTCTCTGAGTATCCTGATCGAGAAGGATTTCGCGAGATTGAAGCCCCGTTCGCCCGATGACGTTGTCGATAAATTTCCGCATCCGCGGGCATCGGAGTGAAAAGCTTATTATTCGGGTGATCCATCACTGGCAGCCAGTAAGACGGATCATAATGAGCCGGTATGCCACCGTCGGCCCAACGTCGGATCGTTCGGCAGATCAACGAGTAGTATCCATGTTTCGGCGGATTTACCAGAGTTCCTCCGGCGGAGCATCATCACAACCAAAATCGTCTTCAACGACGCTTTCCATCACCGGCAGAGTTGATCGTGTTCGCTTATCCTTGTCCTTTCCGACCCGTTTGAAAAGTGCCGAGCTTGCCAGAGCAAGGTATTCAACGCCCGAAAAGGCGAGCGAGCGCTTGAGCTGTTCGGCTGATTTCGACAGGTGTTCCGCGGTAAATTCCTTGGCGGCTCTTGCGGTGATCTTTGCGTGTTCATCGTCGGAACATGCCAGAGCATACGCTTGCTTCAGCCTCAGATAGGCAATAAACCCCGTCTCGACCGCGATATGGTCGAAAATCTCGTCAGTTTTCGGGCTGTATGAAAATGCCTTGTAAAAGGCCGAAAGTTCCGATAGCAGGTAACCCGGCTGAACCCAACTTCGGTAGGTTACCTCACGTGCCGGTGCCGGCCCGCCGGGACCGAAGATCGAATGATATGTCCCCTCGGTCGCTTCGGTTTTCGCAGATCTTGCGGCCTTTTTTAACTGGGTGTCAGTTGTTTCGGCGGCCAGTTCGCTGACCTGTTCGTGCCACTCGATGCTAGGGCATTCGAATAAGAGGCTGATGAGCCTCCACTCGGCCGCCTCGCGAATTAGTTTGTCCTGCCGTGAATCGTCTCGCATCTTTGATCTCCGTTTCGGCCTATTTCAACAACAGCGGAACCCATCCGGTTCGCATCTTTCTTGCTCCGACCTCTCCGTGCGTTCCTTCCCAGATCGCGAAAGCGATCTGCGACGGCGTGGCGGCCGTAAGCCCGACCGGAACCGGCCGGGTTATGACGACTGCCCAGCCGGTCTTGGTCTTGACGCCCTTACCATTCGAAAACGGTTGTGGATTTGGCGATAGCGTGCCCGGGCCCTCGGCGATCAGGTCCTCGACCGGAGTATTTCGCGGGCCTTCGCGTCGATTTCCAAGGGCTCTGGCCGGTGCGTACCGCAAGGCCATCTGCTTTTGTGCATCAGGGTTCTTTTCGAGCGATTTTGCGTCAAATGGATAATGGTCGGGAGACGAATTTGGGTAGATGCTGGTGATATCGTCCGCTCTGCCCTCGATAATTGCCTGCCAATCGGCTCGCCAGTATGAGATCTGGACGGTCTTGCCCACCTCGCCCATTTGCGGAGCCGGAACGTTCTTGTCGATCACTATCGGCACTTGCACAGCGCATCCGTCCATAAAATGATGCGGTCCCGGCAGGTCGTTTTGGGTGCTGTCCAGCCACTCAATGCGAAAAGCGATCTCACTACCATTTGTGATCGCCTTGACCTGAACATCTTGTGTCGATGCCTCCATCAAACGTGGATCGACCAGATCCTGGAGGATAAGTTTTGATAAGTGTGTTGAGACATCGTTCCAAACCTTGTCGTTTGGATCAAGCGTGATGTTCGGCTTTGAGATCGCGATGACCTCGGGCGTCGTCACGACCGTTTTGCTACACGAAGCAAAAACCAGCAACGATAAAATTATTAACGGTATGATGAGCTTTACAGCATTCTTCATATTAATACCTCATGAACCCCGTTTACGGGCAGTTTTGCCGAGTTACCTGATGTTCTTTGTCATACGCCGGGCGGATATGGACCGGCTCGCGTAGCGGTACGTTGACGAGCAGATTGCCGTCGTCATCGAGGCCGGTTATGGTCTCGCCGACCCGTTTCCATTTGGTCATCATTCGGTCGGTCGAGCCAAAGAGCCCGAGCAATCCCATCATGTCCATATCGTTATTTGTCGCCATATCCCGATACGTCTTAACGGCCGCGTCGACACCAGGCCCGAACATCTGCCGGGTGAAGGACGTCGGGACGTGGATCGGCGGAATATAATACACATTCGGTTCGAGCCCAAACTGCGGATACAGCGGCAGAGCAACTTTCTTGATGTGGACCAAATAGTCGAGCGGATTATCCGCACGGGCATTTTCGGGCGTGTTTAGAAACCCGCCCATTCGGATCTTGCCGATGCAGTTGGCAAAGCACTGCGGCTGGAGTCCGGTTTCGACCTTGGGGAAACAGGCGATGCACTTTTCCGAAGTCGACGTCATCGGGTTAAAGAAGACCTTTTTGTATGGGCATCCCCTAACGCATTCCTGATAGCCACGGCAGCGTCCCTGGTCGACAAGAACGATCCCGTCCTCGGGCCGTTTATAGATCGATCCTCGCGGGCACGAGGCGAGACACGCGGGATAGGTGCAGTGGTTGCAGATCCTCGCAAGGTAATAGAACCACGCCATGTCGTGCGTGCCCATGATACTGGCTCCGCCATCCATCGATCCGGCACAGTCGTCCTCGCCGACGTTGGCGTACGCATAATCGTCTTCCTCCGGACGCCAGGCAAGCACACGCTCCCCCGCGGGAGCCGATTCAAATATGGTGCTGCCTGCGTAGGTTGGTTTGGGACCGCTCTCGTTCCAGTTCTGCCCGTCGAGCATCCCGAGCAGGTTCAAGTCCCAAGCGAGCGGATACGAGCCATACGGTTTGGTCTCGACGTTGTTCCAGAGCATATACTCCTGCCCCTTGCCGGAGGTCCACGTCGTCTTGCAAGCAAGTGTGCAGGTCTGACAGGCGATGCATTTATTGGTGTCAAAGACCGCCGCAAACTGCTTTTTAGGTCTGCTTTCCGGATACCAATAGGACATCTCTCTTCCAATTTGCCAATTATTAACGCGAGCCATAATTTTTACCGTTCCTTATTTAATGTGAATTTCTGAGTTAACCCTGCCTGCATTCTGTTCTTTCGTGCTTTTCGATGACGTTCAATAATCCAGCCCACTTAACCTGTCGTCCGAGATATGTCGTGTATGCGGCGAGAAGACAGGCCGATATAGACAAGATAAGGCTAGCCACGACGACCCAACGAGCTCGATCCGATCGGCGGCGAAGCAGAATCAATCCGACGATGGCAACGAGGCCGACGGCTTCGATAGCAATGATCGTCTTTCGGGCAGCGTCCTTGTGCAATGTCAAAGCCGCACCGCTCGAACCGGTATATTCCGCCTTTCCGGCAATCTCACCAGTGACAAAAGCCGGAAGTGAAAATGCGGCCACCAGAACGAATAACGTTAGGCTGATCTTTTTGACACGATCGTTCTTTCGCCAAAACCCGACAACCATAAACACGACGCCGACTACCATCCCGATCAGTGGATAGTAATTGAGCATTAAATGTATTCTAAGGACACCCATTGTTTCGCCTATTTCTTTCCAATAAATTCCCCGGCAAGATATTTCTTCATCAGGTCGGACTCGGCGTGCGGCCGAATGCCAAGATCTACCGGCCGCCAATGACCTTTGCCATCGATGCCGCCGGGCTCGGCCTTAGTGATCTTAATGAACGATTCGCGCGGCGACCCGGTCGGGCAGTGGATATCGGCTGCGAATCCCTTGCCCATTCCTTGTCCGAACATTCCCTTGCGGACGAGCGAGTCGGTCATTAACGTAGGTTTGAGCCATCCGCGAGTTGCCGATTGGTGCGAGCCCGAACGAAACATTCCCTGATAGCCGGTCCGCGGGTTCTTAGCCAGGCCGTCTTTTCGTTCTTCCTGTCCCTGCTGCGAACCCGGGGTGGCCCCGTACATGTTGAACCACATTCGAGTTACGCCCCGCGGTGTGCCGGGATAGTACCGGGCACGGCACATAAGACGGGCAAATTTGTAATTCTTCGGGTCCTTTTGCCAGCCCTTGAATGGTCGGTCCTCGGGGTCGGCGTCGATCCAGACATAGTCACCGTCATCGATACCGAGTTCGCGGGCGTCGTTCGGGTTTATGTCGACATAGCCCTCGGTAACGAACGGCGAGCGTTTATCACGGCGATAAATGTCGCCGAACGGCCCGAAGAGAATTGCGATCATATCCGTATCGATCGGAGTCGTGTGCGAACCGTGGCGATATTTCGGTGTATGGAAAATGAACTTGTATCCGTCCTTCATCAGCGGATGGGCTGTCTTCTTAGCATCTGCCCAGGTGTAGACCACGTTTCGCCCACATCTCACGTCGCAGCTTAGGTCGTCGAGTTTAACGCCGTAGCTTTCGGGCCCAGCGGGGCGGATGGCCTCGTGCGGCGGGGCAATGATGATATTCGGTTCATAGAATGTCGAATCGACGGGCTCGCGATGCACCGGCAGGTTCTCGCCAGCCTCGATGAACTCATCCTCCTCGCGGTAAAATTCGAGCCGGCCGCTCTTGGTGTACCAAGGCATCGAATCATTGACCTGATCGAAACCGACGGATTTCGGCGTGGTCCGACTGTTCATCAACGCCGGGATACCCTGAAGTGCCTTTTCGTGCAGATCCTTGAAGTTGTAACCTTTGGTATTCGTGGAATTGTCGAGTATACGCTGCAGATAAACGTCAGTGTTGTTCTCATTGACGAATTTCCACATATCGTTGAACCGGTTGTCGCCGGTCAGTTCGGCCATTTTGGACGCGACGAGAGCAAACACCTCGATGTCGCCCTTGGTGTCGAAGATCCGTTCGATAGGAGTCCTTGGGAATACCAGCAAGAACGGATTTGTGACCGACGCCGTCATATCCGGATGCTTTAGCTCCGCCCACGAATCGACGCCAAACACGACGTCCGCCCATTCGCACGACGTTGACCACCACCACTCGTTGACCGCGATCAGTTCGATCTTGGGCAGGACGTTGATGACCGTGTTGTAGTGCCATTTGACGTTGCCCAGGATTGAGTTTGCGTTGGCGAACCACAACGATTTGGTCGGACACGGCATGTGGGTCTTGCCGGTTAGAAGCTTGTTGCCGACTCTGAGCGGATGATCCTCGTGGTTGTAATAGTGGGCCGATTCGGCTTTCCAGTATTGTTTCGGTCGAGCCGGTTTTGTTGGATCGAGTTCCAGGTCAAACGGATTTTCGTTTATATAATGCGGAGCACCGTTATACAGGGCGGTGCGGTAGTTTCCCGCGTATGAGCCTATGTTGCCGCCGATCTTGCCGATATTTCCCGTCAAGGCCGCCAGCAGCATCGTGTCGCGGTCCTTGTTATCGTTATTAAAGAACTGGTTCGGCCCCATTCCGACGGCGAACATAGTCGTTCCGGGTTCTTTGGCGAAGAGTCGGCCGAGGGTCTCGACCGCCGCGGCGGGTGCCCACGTGATCTCCTCGACCGTTTTCGGGTCGAAATGAGCCGCGTACTCCTTGACCATATCGAAGACAGGTCGGCACTTGACCTTAGTTCCGTCCTGCAAAGTGACTTCGACTGAGCCTTCGAGCATCACGTCCGTCATTTTTGCGTTCTTGCCGACCTCGTCACGAGTCAGAGCCTGCGGAGCGTTCTTTTTGGCATCCCACCAAACGTAATCGCCCCATTCATTTCGCAATTGTTCCGGTATCACATTCTGACCGGTCTGTTGCAGCGGCGGGGGTTCCTTTTCACCTTCTTTTACAAGAAATGTGTTTTTTAGAATGGCCGGTTCGCCGCCGAACACCTCGCTTGCCTTGAGATACTTAAGCGTATCCATTCGGACCAGGACCGGCATATCGGTCCACTGTCGGACGTATTCCGCGTCGTATAGGTTCTCCTGCAAGATGACGTTGGCAAAACCCAGAGCCAGTGCAGGCGTAGTGCCGGGCCGAACAACCAAAACATCGTCACCTTTGGTAGCGGTTGCGGAATATTCGCAGGCGATTACGACGATGCGTGTCCCTTTTAGACGCGCCTCGGTCAGCCAGTGAGCATCCGGCATCTTGGTCGCGATCCAGTTCATGCCCCAGACGACAACGGTCTTGGCATTCTCGACCGAGTTTAGGTCAAATTCGACCGTCTGCTGTCCGGTCACCATTGTGTGTCCGGGCGGCAGATCGGTGTGCCACGAGTAGTTGTCAAAACCCTTGCCGCCCATCGCCTTGTCCGGGCCGACCTTTCGAATGTGGTCGTCGAGCAGAGCCATGGAATTGGCCATCCGATACATACCGAAAATTCGGGTCATCCCCAAGAGCGGCATGCCGCCTCGGAATTTCATAACCTGCGTGCCCACTCCCTGTGTCGCCTCAACGACTGCGGGGTCGTAATGCTGTTCGGTCAGACGGCGTTTGCCCTCGTCGCCGGTATACGTTTCGGCAATGTTTTTGAGTGCGGCCGCGACGATTGTCGCGGCTTCGGCGTGGGGCATTCGCACCCATTCGTCGCGGGCTCGCTGAAAATATTTGAGATCAGGTTTGCCATCATTTCCACGCGGAAAACCGTCATCGTACCATTGTTTGTAACCTTTTCGGACCATCGTCTGGTTGACGCGACGGTCGCCGTAGAATCGGCGGGTTAGGGCCAATCCCTTTTGGCAGACGCGGGGATCCCAACGGTGCGATGTGCCGTTTCCGGCAAGGTCCTTGGCTTCGCCGTATTTCATCGAAGGCCCAATGCGGGTGATCACACCATCGCGGACGTAGGCGTTCAGCAAGCAATTGTGCGTGTCGTTCGGGGCACAGGTAAATGTATATGTCGAATCGTATTTCCAGAGGTCGCGGTAGACTTTTTCCCAGTCTCGATTCGGATACACTGCCAGCGGGTTTGTGATCGTATCCAGTCCCCAGGCTTTGGTAGACGAGGCGATCAAGGCCCCAAAACCTGCGGCTGAGATCCTCGCCATAAATTCACGTCTCGAAATTCCTTTACTCATAGTGATTCCTATTCGAATATGATGAACATTAATAAGTCTGTCCTGTCACACAGCCCAAATTTACTTAACCGAAAGCTGCCTTAGGTAGACCACGATTGAATCGATCTCTCGGTTTGTAAGTTCTCGTCGGATCGGTGACGGTTTTGCAAATCCCTGCATAACCGTACCGCTCCGGCCCTGTCCGATCGTGCCGACAAGATAGGTATCCGATACGGTCGACATAAACACCTTGTTGTTCAAAGCCGGGCCGTCCATGCCTTCGGCGTTCTTGCCGTGACAGCCCGAGCAATTAGCGGCGAACATACGTGCCCCGAGGTTGGCATCGCCCTGAGCCCAGATCAGTGGTAAATTATCCGGCGTTTGCTGAACATTTCCGCCAAGGGCCCTGATATAGGCAACCAAAGCTTTTACCTCGTCCGGGCTAAACCCATTCTCGCGTTCGCCCCACGCCAGCATCGGACGTCCCGGGCGGCCCTTGGCGACGGTCTGGGATAAAAAATCGTCGGATGCGAGGGATAAGAAGTCCGTGCCGGTGATCGAGGGATATGGCGAGATACCTGCGAAGCGGTTCCCTTTGCCGTCCGCACCGTGGCAGCTCGAACAAACGGCGGAGTAGATAGTTGCACCGTTCAACGCGAATTCGTGTTCGCCGAATCGCATTGCTCGGATCCTATCTTTGGGCAAATACACGTCCGGCAAACTCCGTCGGCGGAGCGAGAGCATATACATAGTCAACAGGTCGATTTGGTCATTCGAAAGGCCAAGAGCGGGCATTAGTGACCCCGCGACCGCCGATGACGGCGAGCGGAAATGTTGACTGTGCCAGTTCTCCAAGGTATGTTCGCCGTGGACATTTGCAAAGTTCAATTGTCCCGGGTCTCGCTCGCCGATACGGGATAGTTCAACACCGGCGTCCCCGCCAAAGCTGCCGACCTTATGGCAACCGGTGCATCCGACAGTGTTGAATTGGGCTTTGGCTTCGATCAGTTTTGACGCACCCATCAGTGTGCCGAGGTATATTTTGAGCAAATCGCGGTCGGGGTCGCTGATCTCTTTGAATGACGTCTTCCAGGCGCTGTCGGGCACCGCCTGCGATTTCTCCATGTGGGACGCATACCAATCCGTGTTGTAGCCTTTCACGCCCACCCCGGAAAGGTCCGGCCCTTCCATTCCGCCGACTCCGCCAACGCGAAGAGTTCCACCTCTGCCTTCGACGCGGTGGCAGGCATAACAATCGAGGCGTTCGAATGCATTCCGGGCCGCTTCCAGCGTCGGCAGATTCGGAACATTCAGCGGCGTATGGCAGGTGCCGCAACTCGCATAGGCGTATTTCGCCGGAAGCATCGGCTCGGGCCAAAATTCGACATTGCCGTGGGCGGCATCCTTTTCCGTCGCCAGTCCCTGTCCGCCATGGCACACCGTGCAGCCCATTTCGCTTGTCGAATGCACAACGGGTTTGTGGGCAGCGGCGACCGGCAAGCTCGATGTGATCTGTTCGCCCGGAGCCATCCCAACGTGGCAGGATACGCAGCGGTCGGTGCTCCGAAGGCTGGGGTTGATGATCTGACGCAGACGGGTATCGACCGGCCCGTCTGTGCTCTTCGCCGTCTTTTGGATGCCCTGCCATTCCTTGAAGAAATTTTCAGACACGGCCGCTATGACGAGCAGGAGCAATACGCCGAGACTCGAGAACAACAATAGGTATTTATTCTTGTTCATATATTTAGTGTGCGTGCCAATCGGATGGCGACCAGTAAAATCCCCAGTTCGGGCCCCGGAAATACGTGCCGATGACCGTCAACACAATAAATCCACAAAGGAAACACGTAAACAGTCCCAACGCTCCGGCCCGCGTCGAGTTATAGCGACGGACCAGCCAGAACGAATACGCGGCGTAAATGAGCGTCAGGACCGTGCCCGGATTTATCAGAGTGATAAACAGTTGCGGTATGCTTGGTATCCACTCGCGAAGCCAGCCGAAACGGATCGCAAAGGCCTCGACGCCGATCGATGCGCCAAATCCGACGAGCGTCGACCATTTGACCAAATGCCAACCGCCGGGGCCGCCGAACCACCGGCCTGTTCCTTCCGTTTCCCGATCAAGAAACGGTATTAGCCCGAGTCCGATGACGACCAGCCCGGGAATACCGATTCCGCCCATAAACGCCGAGAACGAGACGATCTCCTGCAGGCCGAGAAAATACCACGGTGCCTTTGCCGGGTTTTCTGGAACAAGGGCATTGGCAGCCTCCTTTAGCGGGGCGTCAGAGAACATCGCGAGAGCCAGGCATATCAAAACCGTCAGCATCATCACGGCCATCTCAGCGTAAAAAAGATGCGGCATTGACGGCAGCGTGTTCTCGGGGCCGTTGCCTACCGCCGAAGTCTTGCCTTTGACGATCGCGGCGAGTTGATACGTCTTTTGCGGCGCTTCGGTAAATACCGGGTAATTTTCGACGGGTTCAGCCTCGGCTTCAGCCTCGACGATCGCGTCGGCGTCTGCCGGCCGGGCGAGGCCGCCGTCTTTGCGGATACGCCAGAAATGTACCGCCATCAGCATTACCAGCGTAATGGGAAGCAGCATCACGTGGAGAAGGTAAAAGCGTATAAGCGCCTCTTCGCCCACCTTGTCCGATCCGAGCAGCAACTCCTTCTGGAATCCGCCGATGTCGATCAGATCAGTCAGACCCATTGCATCTGTTATCTCGCGCGGTGATTGAGCGATATTGGCCCCAATAGTGATAGCCCAGTAAGCGAGTTGATCCCACGGCAGCAGGTAGCCCGTGAAAGACAAGGCCAATGTAACGACCAGCAGGCCCCAACCGATCAGCCAGTTGAATTCACGGGGTTTGCGATACGCCGCCGTGTAGAACGTCCTTGCCATGTGAAAGATCACCGCGACGACCATCACATTTGCTGCCCAACGGTGAATATTCCGCATAAACCGTCCGGTCGGTACGACGAAATGAATGTCCTTGATCGATTGATATGCGACGTCCGGATACGATTTGTAATAGAACATCAGCAGAACACCGGTGATCACCGTGATCAGAAACGCGGCCGTTGTCGCGATGCCGAGGCCCATCGTCGTTGTCCAACGCAAGCTCCAGAGATGCGTCCGGACGGAGTGCAGATGGAGGAACACGTTGCCGAATACAAACGACGATCGTGTGCGGTCGGTCTTGGGCACACCGCTGCGGAATGTGACCTCTACGATGCGGCGAGGTGTAGACTTGAGGTTTTCGTAAAAACTCGACAATGCTGTCTGGTCGGCGTTTTTCATAGCTTATGCCTTTGTGCCAATCGGCACTTTCTTCTCTTCGTCAACAACATATACGGAACCGCTCTTAGTGACCTTCAGCCAAGGCAACGGCTTTGGAGCCGGGCCCTTAGTAACCGTTCCGTCCTTGGCGTAGCCTGAACCGTGACACGGACACGTAAATCCGTCGGTTGAAGTCTTTACGATACAGCCGAGATGAGTGCAAACGATCGAGATCGCATACACTCCTTCACCATCGCGAAAAACGGCAGCGGATCGTCCGGCCGGAACAAAGGCTTCGCCTTCCGCCAATCCATCGGGCAACGTAACATTGAATTTTTTTGCCGGCGAGGCAAGAACGGCGGCTTTGGGCAGTTTCAGCATTCCCAAAATTGAAACAATGAATGCGGCCGCTGTGGCACCGATCGCGGCCAGCCCAAGGAAATCTCTGCGGGCCATGGGCTCCGGGTCAAACCGCGACCGTTCCTTTCCAGGTTTTGTTGTCATTTGGACCTCCAATCTGTCGAAAATGCCACGCGCTCCATCGTGATCGCCTCGACCGGGCAGCGCATCGCACACAGGGCACAACGTATGCACCGGTCTTCGTCCTTAAGGATCGCTGAGTTTTCATTTAGTTCTGCGTCCACACCGATCGCAGCCTCAACGGCCGCCGAGATGTCGTCCGTCATTTCGAGTACGTCGAGCGACACGATCTTTAGGCACTTGGTCGGGCACACATCCACGCACCCACCGCATAGCACGCAACGTGTACCGTCAAATACCGGCGTCACGCCGCAATCAAGGCATCGCGAGGCTTCACGCATCGCCTGCTCCCGGGTGTAGCCCGATTCGACGACGTTATCGGGATGATCGAGCCGCTGTTCGGGGTGGATCACGGGTACCGCGACGCGGCGGAGCGATTCGTAGCCACGTTCGCGGTGATAGCGATCAAGAACGATGTGCGATGTCGTCGCGTGAGCCGAAACGCTGCGTCCGGTGAGATATTGGTAGACCGAACGTGCACAATGCTTGCCGGAGGCTACCGCGTCGATCAGCAAGCGAGTTCCGTGGGCCAGGTCGCCGGTCACGAACACGTCTTTTGCCGATGTCTGCAGCGACGATTTGTCGACCGTGATCCAACCGTTCTTCATCAATTCGACATCCTTACCGCCGTCTTTGAGAAAGTTGAGCGTCGGTGCCTGGCCAACGGCGAGCAGGACGGTGTCGCACGGGATGGTCAGCGTGTCGTCATCATCATAAAGCGGCGAAAATCTGCGTTCCTCGTCGTAGACCCGCAGGCATTTTCGAAATTTCACTCCCGTTACGGTGCCGCCCGCGTTCCGCACGATCTCGGTCGGGCCCCAGCCGTTCTGACGTTCGACGCCTTCCTCATCGCCCTCGACGATCTCGATGGTGTCGGCCGGCATTTCTTCTGCACCCTCGAGCGAAACGAGATTTACGCTGGTCGTCTTCTCAAGCCGAGCGGCGGTGCGTGCCGTGTCGTAGGCTATTTGGCGGACGATCGTGCGGGCTACGTCGTAGGCGACGTTGCCTCCGCCGATCACTACGACTGATTTTCCAACGTCGACGGTCTCACCGAGCGAAACAGCGCGCAGCAGATCAACACCGCCAAAGACGCCCGGGCCGTTCTCGCCCGTCAGGCCGAGACTTCGCGATGATTTTGCCCCGACGGCGATTATGACCGCAGAGTAGTCCCTGCGGAGTTTGTCGAACGAGATTTCCTTGCCGATCGTCACGCCGCAGCGGATATCGACGCCGAGCGCCTCGATCACCTTGATCTCCTTTTCGATCAACTCTCGTGGCAGACGATAGGCGGGCACGCCGACCGCGAGCATTCCCGCAGCGACCGGTTCGGTCTCGAAGACCACGGGCTTGAAACCCATCAAGGCGAGATCGTGAGCCGCCGACAACCCTGCAGGTCCCGCACCGATGATCGCTACCTTTTCGCCGTCACCCTTTTCAAATTGCCCGTTAGTCGTCGAACGGAGCAGTGCCGCCATTTCTTCGGCATTGCCGGCGATCGGGGGAACGAATGATTTGACCGAATCGAGTACTTCCTGCGTCGCCCTCGCTTCGGGCCCCGCTTGGTCGCAGGCAAAACGTTTTAACGCCCGGATGGCGATCGGGCGGTCGTGCCCGACAAAGAAACCGTCGTCGTCGACGCGGGGAACCTTGCCGCGGCGGCAGGCGATCTCGCACGGTGCACCGCAGATACGTCCGCAGATCGAAGCGAATGGATTGGGGCCGCGGGCGATAAGGTAGGCGTCTTCGAAGCGGCCCTCGGCGATCGCCCGCACGTAACCGCGGGCATCGGTATTGACGGGACAAGCGACCTGGCATGAGATCAGGTTTTGATGGTAGCTTTCGTTTGGAACTTCGGTTTTCAGCGTCATGTCGATCTTCTGAAACTGTATATCCCGGAACACTTAAAACTGAAAACTGCGCAATTGCGGGTATCACGACCGCTAATAAAATGGACTAACCAAGACCGGTCAAAACTAAACGCGATTCAAAAGGGCCATATAAGACAATTGCGAGCAAAAGTATCGTAGAGTACAAAGGTTGGTGGGTTTATGATTTAAATCATATTTTGAAAATAATTATTCGGAGGCCCTATCGGCCATCGTCTTGGCCGAAGGAATTGGTATGAATTGCCCTAGGCATCTGCCGTACAAACGCTCATTACCACGGTTCGCTTTAGGACGTAAACATTTTTGCTCAATATATGATTTAAATCATATTTTACTGAATTTACATTCAATAAAATTTGCTCAGGCGACATCCATCGGGAATTTATTTTTGAGTGCGTGTATGGCGGTTGAAATGTCTTCAAGACGCACGGAGGTGTAAATGAGAAAACAAGTAATGAGATCGAACATAATTGGTCGGAAGAATCACATCGGGACCATCAAGGGAGTTGTGCTGGCATCGTTTGCGATGTTCGCAGTAATCCTATCGGCAGCAAGTTTTTGGGCCAACATTGTCGAAAGCAAAAGTAGTTATATTTCACCCTCAGCCGTCCAAGAGGGGCAGGCAGGCAAAAGCGGTGAGATCGAGAGTAAAAAGCAGCCAGTTCAAACAGACGAGACCGACGACCCGGCGGTCTGGGGTAAACGATTTCCGATGCACTATGAGCTATACAAAAAGACAGTTGACCAGTCGCGGACGCGGTTCGGGGGCAGCGAAGCGATTCAGGTAACGCCCAAGGAATCAGACCCGCGTTCGGTTGTTTCGCAGTCGCGTTTGGAAGAAGATCCGCGATTGGTAACAATGTGGAAAGGATATGCGTTTTCGGTGGATTTTCGCGAAGACCGAGGGCACGCATATATGCTCGATGACCAGACATTTACCGGACGTCAAGCGGTCGTCAAACAGCCGGGCTCTTGTATCAATTGTCATGCCTCCACCTATCTAACGTACAAGAGACTCGGCGAAGGAGATATCTTTAAGGGGTTTGATATTCTCAACAAAATGCCGTTCGCAGATGCCCGAAAAGAGGTAAGCCACCCGGTCTCCTGTATCGATTGTCACGATTCTAAGTCGATGAAACTGAGAGTCACCAAACCCGCATTCATGATCGGAATAGCGGCCTTCAAGGCGTCTCAGGGTGTTAAGGATTACGATGTTAACCGCGATGCGACCAAAAATGAAATGCGTTCATTTGTCTGCGGCCAATGCCACGTTGAGTACTATTTCAAAGGCGAAGGCAAGACGTTAACTTTCCCCTGGAGCAAGGGGCTCAAGGTCGACAACATTCTCGCCTATTACGACGAAGTCAAGTTTAAGGACTGGACTCACAAGGAAACCGGTGCCGAAGTGCTCAAGGCCCAGCATCCTGAATTTGAAATGTTTAATCAAGGTTCCCATGGACGTGCGGGCGTTTCGTGTGTAGATTGCCATATGCCGAAAACGGCTGGTCCGGCGAAGATAACTGATCACTGGGTGCGGAGCCCGCTACTAAATATTGCCCAGTCGTGCCAGGCCTGCCATAAGGCGGATGCTGATGAACTGAAGTCAAGGGCAGAGACGATCCAGATGCGGACCTACAATTTGCGGAATCTGGCAATGGACGCATTGATGGATCTGATCGCGCAGATCAAGGCCGCTAAGGAAGCGGGTAAATCTGACGCGGACCTGGCGACCGCGAGAGATTTTCAACGAAAAGCGCAATTCTATCTGGATTTTATTGAAGCTGAAAATTCGATGGGTTTTCATGCCCCGCAAGAGGCAACGAGAGTCTTGGGCGAATCGATCAACTTTTCGAGATTTGGCTTAATGAGTTTGAGCGGCGTAACCCCGGTTCATCCGTATCTACCACCAACGAGCAAAACTAAGTCGGAATAGGCTCGAATTTTTGGAAGTTTCGATGGAAATTTGTCGGGACGAGCGTTCGTTTGGCAGCCAGTGTCGAAAAAAGGTCTCACACGATCGACTACCAGACGTTGAGTCGAGAGGGTCGAGCGAACGCGACCGTCCCAAACTTGATTGGTATCAACAATTATGTGCATCTACTTTAAGAATATTGGTTTTATTGTTCTTCTGACTTTTTCACTCGCGATAATAACGCTTTCACAGGTGCCCGCCGCGGCATCAGTCGCGGTCAATGCGGCGCCAATTCCGTCTGCGACCCCGACCGATAATGAGGTTCGAGCACGCGTCAAACAGCTCGAATTGCAGGTAGAGACGATGCGCCGTGAAATGGCGGAGTTGAAAGCACTCGTTTCCAGGAATAATGTTCCGGGGCAAACCGTGATTGCGTCATCGGAAACCAAACCTATTGACGTCGCCAAAGCAGACCCCAAACCGGCAACGCCTCTCAAAAAAGATCTTGGCGTCGACGTCGGTTCTGCCCGCCTGACGCCGTACGGAACGATCTTTTTCAATGCATTCAGCAACAGCCACGGAACCAATAATGCGGACGTGCCGATATTTGCCACGCCCACCGGCGGCGGCAATATCAGCTCTAGCGTCAGACAGACACGCCTCGGCCTAAAACTTGAGGGAGCCAAAGTAGGCAACGCTCGGCTCTCTGCCGTCGTCGAAGCGGACTTTTTCGGCGGGTTTCCGTCAATCGGAACCGGTGAGAATTTCGGCATTATGCGCGTTCGGTTGGCAAACGTGCGATTGGATTGGGAAAAGACCTCGGTGGTTGTAGGGCAAGATTGGATGGTATTTGCGCCGCTTAACCCGACGTCGATCGCCGCGGCGGGAAATCCGCAGATGGGTGCGGCTGGAAACAACTGGGCACGCCTTCCACAGTTCAGAGTCGAGCATAAGTTGACGCCGAATATATTATGGCAAGGTGCGGTGCTCGAGCCCCAAACCGGCGATTTCGCCACGAACGCAGCGTTTGCTGTCCAACCGACAAGCGGAGCGGCATCGCAAGTGCCATTTCTCCAATCGAGGATCGCATTCAGCGGCAAAGACTGGTTTGGCAGCAAAAAGGTAGGAACGATCGGCCTCGCTGGCCATTATGGCCGCTCGCGAGTATTCACAGGAGCCAATAACGTTCGAAATGACATTGAGTCGGTCGGTTTGGCCACGGATTGGAACCTGCCCTTAGCAAAAAGACTGAGTCTTACCGGTGAGGCTTTTTTTGGCCGAAACCTCGGTGGATTTCAGTCAGGCATTTTCCAAAGCTACAATAACGATTTTGCGTTTCGTCAGGGCGTGGCATCAACCGCCGGAGGCGTTCGCTCGATCGGTACTCGCGGTGGTTGGGCACAACTTGCCTTCACGCCGGCGGTATTGAAAGATCGGCTCGGCATATACGGCACGTTTGGCATCGACGATCCCAATGACAGCGACCTGACAAGCATTTCGCATCGTGACTGGCGGACAAAGAACGTCGCGTTCGCCGCCGAAATGATATACAAATGGACGCCTCAGTTTTCCCTAGGCCTTGAGTTCAGACGATTTCAAACAACCTATCTGTTCAGTCAGCGACAGTATGCCAATCACGTGAATCTTGGGGCTTCGTATTCATTCTGAGACCAAATTTCAATCTGCCGAACAAACGAAAACGGATGCCATAACGGCATCCGTTTTCGTTTTGATCTTAGTGGTACACCCGGCATGATTCGAACATGCGACCCCTTGATTCGTAGTCAAGTACTCTATCCAGCTGAGCTACGGGTGCACAGTGGGCAAGTAGATAGTCTACAAAGTGATGGCGGATGTGTCAAGTTTTGATAGGCACATACTAACGCAACGCCTATTTCGAAAAATATCCGGTTCGCGTTCGAGAGATCAGGTCGGGGTCGCGCGTTTCGATCTTGATCGAACGCCATTTGCCGTCCGGTTTATCGTTTGCAGGTTGATATTCGATCGTGTAAAGAGTCCTGAGGTCGGCCGCGACCTTGGCATAGAGCAAGCCCATTTGCTCTAGACGGTCGATCGAGTTTAGGGCCCCGCCCGAGCGATCGGCGACGATCTGGAGGCGGGTCCGGGCGGCGCGGTACATCGCAACCTGACGCGGAGTGGGGTCCGCAAGCTTGGCAGGGTCGCCGGTTGGTAACGCAAGCGGATAGATCGTCACACCCTGACGGTCAGCACGGTTTAGCACGTGATTTAGGAGGTCGCTGGTTTCAGGCTTGATGGCCGATGTAACGTCCTTATCGGAGGCACGTTCTAGTACGTCACGGTCTTTGTCGCGAGCAGCGGTGTCGATGCCGTCCGTCAATACGATAATTGCCTTGCGTCGCGTCTTTTCGCGGGAGAGTTTATCGAGTGCAAATTCTAATGCTTTGTAGAATTGCGTCTTTCCCCGTCCGTTCGATGCTGCGATCGAGAAAGCTATAGTATCGCGTTTGGTCGTGAAATCATTTCGCAGATTTATCTGGTCGTAAAACTCGACGACCGCGACACGGTCGTCCGGTCCGAGAGCGTCGATGAAACGATTAGCAGACAGTTTAATTATCTGTCGAAATCCGAGAGTCGAACCGCTCATATCGAGCATAAGTACGACGCTAAATGGGGCGGTTGACGGTTCAAAGCGAGTTATCTGCTGTTTGGCTCCGTCCTCGTAGACCGTGAAAGTTGATTTGTCGAGGTTGGTGATAGGACGTCCGCGGCTGTCAACAACGCCAACATTCAGGCGAACGATCGACGAATCGACACTGATCGGATCGTCTTGCTGAGCATATGCAGAAACTGCGATGAGCAAGATAAGCGGAATTATTGAGAACGCCCTTAGAAAAAGCATAATAAAATATTAACAATCAGACGTCATTTCGGAAAGCAAGGTTGCACATTGACTGCGATATTTAAGGTCTTAACAGATCTATGATTATGGTTTATAATCTACTTCGAATTAGATGGTTGTGACTCCGGCAAAGTGCGCTTACGCAAAATGGTAGTGCGCAAACGTCTTCTAAGGGTGGAGTAGATGCTATTTCGACCAAGTTACTGTGCTAATTGCGGTGAAAAAATCGAGCGGTCCGAGTGGCATTTGTGGACAAGTCGCCGTTTCTGCGAGTTGTGCGAAACGGAATTCAAGGGCGTTGAGCTAATCCCGAAGGTGGTTGTGGCACTGGGATTAGTCGGGATCGTTTTAGGCATCAGCGGATACATCGGCGGCGGGTCGAGGGTTCAGCAACCAATGGTTGCACGGCAGGTGGCAGGCTCAGCGACGCCCGTGGGGCAACGCGTAAATTCTGCGGCGGTGCCTCAGGTTGGAAACAGCGAGCCGGTTCGGCCGGCAAACGCGACCAGTGCGCCAATATCTGCGCTCGCGACGAACCAGGCGCCCAGACCGGCTCCGGTTGAAAAGGCCGCCGCTGAAGGACCGATCTACTTTTGCGGGGCACAGACAAAAAAAGGTACGCCCTGTTCTAGAAAGGTTAAGGGTAATGTCCGTTGTTTTCAGCATACCGGAATGCCGGCCATGCTGCCGTCAGAAAAACTTCGGGCAGGCTGATCAGGTAATATTAGAGGGGTCCAACGGGACCGTAAAATAAGTTTAATGAAACCATTATCTCCGAACACGATGATTCAGGGCCGCTATTTGGTGGTTCACCTGATTGGCAAGGGCGGAATGGGCGAGGTCTACCTAGCAGTAGATCAACGGCTCGGCAGTGCGGTCGCCCTTAAACGGACGAGTTTTGCCGAAAACGAATTGCTCGCTGCGGCCTTTGAACGTGAGGCCAAAATACTTGCGCGGCTCCGGCATCCTGTTTTGCCGAAAGTCAGTGACCATTTCGCCGAGAATGGAGATCAGTTCCTGGTTATGGAGCATATCTCGGGCGATGACCTATCGAAACGATTGGAGAGCGCACAAAAACCGTTTCCGGTGAGTTGGGTGATGTTCTGGGCGGACCAACTGCTGGACGCACTCTCGTACCTGCATTCGCACGAACCGCCTATCATCCATCGTGATATCAAGCCTCACAATTTGAAATTGACGGACGAAAATCACATCGTATTGCTCGATTTCGGGCTGTCGAAAGATACGGCTAACAATGCCGTTGCTTCGGCGCCGGGCACATCGGGAAGTGTTGTCGGGTACACGCCGCATTTTGCGCCGATGGAGCAGATACGTGGTACGGGAACCAATCCGCGGAGCGACATCTATTCGCTTTCGGCAACGTTATACCAGTTGATGACGGATACTGTGCCCCCGGACGCCTTGACGCGAGCGGACGCGATGCTCAACGGCCAGATCGATCCCGTTAAGCCGCTCTCTGATATTAATCACGAGATATCGCCGGCAGTTTCAAATGTGATCCTCAAGGGACTCGAGGTCAGCCAGGAAAAGCGATTTGCGACCGCAACTGAGATGCAGAAATCACTGAGGGCTGCGTACGCTCAGATCCAGGGCGAGATGTCGGCAAATACTGTCGCATTTAATATCGGTGACCGGACCGGGGCTGATCCACATCAGTCAACGCCGCCGATCGACGAGGGCCGTTCCGTCGCCCCGTCCGAAATGGCGACAGCCACGCCGTCAAGTCCGGTCGTTTCGACACCGCCTGTTTTCATTCCGGAGGCACCGTCAATGGAGGCCACGATCAGAATGGACGCCCCGCAGGTTCAAGAGGCAATCCGGCAGTCGGACGTTAAGACGGCTGTTTTTCTCTCGTCTGACATTGCCTCCAGCTCAACGGACACGCCACCATCACCGTTTACCGATGAAGGGAAGTCGGCCCCGCCGCCGGTCTCGAGCACTGCCACTGCGGCGCCAAGCGCTGACTTTGAACCGGCGGCGACCGTACCACTGATCCATATGGAGGAAGAGCTTCCGGCCAAGGCCGGGGCACCGACTGATCCTGAGTTCTTTCAAACAGTCGCGGTCGCCGCGTCACCGACACCGCCGCCGCCGGCAAATGCTAATGTACCGGAGGCACCGCAGCTAAATCCACCGCCGTCTCCAAAAAAGAAATCGAAAGCGGGTTTGATATTAGGTTTGCTTGCGCTGTTGTTTATCCTTATCGGCGTTGCTGCCGCGGGTGGGTGGTACGCTTACACTAAGTATGTAAGCTCTACTGTGAAGCCGACACCGTCGCCAAGCGTAACGCCGTCGCCATCGCCGTCGCCAAGCGCTACGGTCGAACCGACACCGTCGCCAACAGTAGACTCGTCCGAGACGAATTCGAATTCAAATTCAAACTTGACCATCGGCGATAACAGTAATGATAACAGCAATACCGTGTCACCGACGCCGGGGCCAACTGCCGGGCCGGTTGCGACCAGGACGCCGCAGGTCGCGCCAACCAAAGATCCGTCGGTAACGAAACCGCAACAGACGCCGGCGACAAAACCGACGCCGAAACCAAAGCCAAGTAATGACCGAACAGTCATTTTGCAGTAATTACGGAGATCGAAGAGAAATGCGTATCAATAGAATTTTCAAAACATTGTCGATCGGGTTTATTATCGCCGTGGTCTTAGCGGTTGGAACCGGAGTTTCTGCCCAATCAAAGAAAGACATAAAAAGGGCCAAGGACCTGACCGATCAGGCCAATAAGCTGTTCAATCAGAAAAACTACCGCGGAGCTGCCGACACCTACGGCCAGGCCATCGAGCTTGTGCCGATGAGTCCGTACGGGCACTTCTGGAAAGGTTATGCTCACTACTACCTTAAGGAATACGACCCGGCGGTCAATGAACTCGGCATTGCTCTTTCTCAGGGATTTAAGCCAATTGATGTCTACAGGCTTCGGTGGTACATCTATTACGAACAAAAGAATTATGATGGGGCTCTCGACGATATCAACCGCGGTCTCGCTGTCGAGCCGCAAAATGTCGCTTTCCTAAAGGCGAAGGGCGAGATACTGTACGCTAAAGGAGCGTTCACCGACGCTCTGGATTCGTTTAAGCAAGCCGAGGTACTATCGCCCAAGGATGGCGACCTTTATTACAATATTGCCCGGGTGCAGCTCGAGCTAAATGACCCGAATGCTCAAGCCATCGCTGCCGAGGAGGCAATCAGGCTAGGCACCTCGCTCATCGGCGAGGCATACTACCTTCTTGCCGACGCTTACCAAAAGCAGAACAATAACGGCGGAGCGATTCAGGCGTACCAGCGTTCGATCGCTGCCAAGCCCTTAAACTACCAGGCGTATCATAACCTCGCCGAGATATACCGCAGTGAGAACCGTTTGGCCGACGCGATCGATATCTCGAAACGGGCTCTTTTACTGTTTCCAAATGACGGTCATACGTACACGGATCTGAGCTGGTAT
>JAYVUD010000530.1:0-3000 GCA_043788335.1 Chloracidobacterium sp.
CATTTTCTTTTCCGACAATCTTCGAAACACGTTCGAAGAAATATTGTTTGAACGTATTCGGTTCGAGCGTGGATCCGGATTTGCTCGCCACGATAAAAAGCGTATGAGCGAGATCGATCTTGCGCTCGACCGCCGCGATTTGTGCGGGCACGGTTGAATCGAGGATATGAAGCTCGGGAAAACCCGGCTGATGTCCGAATGTCATCGAAAAAACTTCCGGACAAAGCGAGGAACCGCCCATTCCGAGAAGCAGTAGGTGCGAAAACCCGCGTGCTTTTACTTCAAGTTGGAACTCATTAAATGCTTCCGCGCTTGAAAGCTGCACGCCGACGATATCGAGCCAGCCGAGCCATTTGGCCTCATCGTTATTTGACCAGAGCGCGGCATCTTTTGACCAAAGCCGAAAGACCTTGTTTTCGATATGCCATTCTTCCAGCATCGCCGCGACCGCGGTCCCCAATTCTTCCGGTAAAACATACTCGAATTTATTGATTGCGAAAGCCATAAAGTTTTTCCCCTGAAAGTGATTACCACCACCAATATTCAACCAATCGAAAACTTACTGTCAATTATGTTTTCAAAAAATCGCGACAGCTTTTTGCTTTCGCGGTTGGGTGGTATCTTTTATTAGAAAATTTGCCCACGAATATGGATAAACAAAACTTGAAAATCGGCTTGGCGCAATTCGCGCCCGTTTGGATGAAACGCGAGAAATCGATCGAAAAAGCCTTGCGGTTTGCCGGTCAGGCCGCCGGTGAAAATTGCGATTTGGTGATCCTCGGAGGAGAAGCCTCGATCGGCGGATACCCCTTCTGGCTCGAACTGACGGACGGTGCGCGGATTAATTCCCGGATCCAGAAAGAAATCTATGCCGAATATTCAAATCAGGCGCTCGTGATCGAGCGCGGCGATCTGAAACCGGTGTGCGATCTGGCCCGGGAGCGGAAGATGGCGGTCTATATCGGAATCGTCGAGAAGCCTGCTTCGAGGGGCGAGAGCCTTTACTGTTCGCTCGTTTATATCGATAATACCGGCGAAATCGGGTCGGTCCATCGGAAACTCGTTCCGACTTATGAAGAACGCCTGGTTTGGGGCGCCGGCGATGGCAACGGCTTGCAGGTTCACGGGCTCCATGCCTTTACCGTCGGCGGTTTGAACTGCTGGGAAAACTGGAACCCGCTGGCACGCACGGCGCTCTACGCACAGGGCGAGGATTTTCATGTTTGCGTGTTTCCGGGCGGGATTCATAATGTTGATCTGACGAAATTTATCGCGAAAGAATCCCGATCGTTTGCCGCTTCCGTTTGCGGTATGATGCGAAGGGCGGACTTTCCGGCCGACACGGTTCACCTTGATAAAATGCTTGAGCGGGCTCCGGAGGTTTTGGCAAATGGCGGAACCTGTTTGGCCGGGCCGGACGGCGAATGGATCATCGAACCATTCTGTAACGAGGAAAAACTCGTTTTCGCCGAGATCGACCACGCGCGCGTTCGTCAGGAGAGGCAGAATATGGATGTCGTGGGGCATTATTCGCGGCCGGATGTTTTGCGGTTAGTCGTAGATCGGAATCGGCAGTGCGTGTTAAAGATGTCGGATTAAATGGTTTTTTCATGAGCATTCTGAATTCAATTACCAAAATTTACCGTCGGAACCGCAAGCGGCGAAACGCTGCGAGAAAACGCTCCATTTTGGAACGACAAAGCGCCAACACACCAAATCCGCCGGCTGGCATTGCCCGGCGCGCGGTTTGCGAGAAAGTCGAAATTTCCGGAGCGAACGCCTGGTGGCTCAATAAGGGAAATCAAAGCGCCGGCGTCGTCGTCTATCTTCATGGCGGTAGTTATGTTACGGGGCCGTACCGGGAACAATGGGGATATTTTGCGAATCTTTGCAAGCGCACGGGCTTCGCCGGGCTTCTCGTTGATTATAAACTCGCCCCGCAATTTCCGTTTCCACATGGCTTAAACGATGTGATTGGGATCATTTCGACGCTTGCCGGACAAGGCTAATTACCGGAAAACTGGTGTCTCGCCGGAGATTCGGCCGGAGCCGGTTTGGCGGTCGCGACCGTTTTTAAGTTGAAGGAACTTGGTCAACCATTCCCGCGGAAATTGATCTTGATGTCAGGTTATTTTGATGTCACGCTTGAAAATCCGGCGATCAAATTAAACGCCGCGACCGACGTAATGCTAACGTACGGCGGTTCAACGATCGCCGAGGATAGCTATGTAGGAAAAGAAGATCCGAGAAACCCGCTGATATCGCCACTATTTGGCGACCTTAGCGTATTACCGCCAACGTTGATCCAGATCGGTACGGCCGACATGCTTTTGTGGGACTGTCGAAAATTTTATCTCAAATGTTTGGATCTGAATGTGGGCGTCGAGTATGAGGAGTACCCGGATGCATTTCACGATTTCATGATGGCCGGATTTTTGCCCGAAGCGAAACGGGCCTTGAAATCGCAGACGGAATTTCTGCTTAGGTAGCTCATCTCGTGTCAAATTATGTATCCGATCCCCAGAGATCCGTGCTTTACAGAACTTTACAAAATCACGACATAACTTGACGCGATTAGATCGACTTTCCCGGGATTTCGAAACTCTAATGATTCGTACATCAAGATGCCATGATTGGAAAGTCGCTGCAGGGCTATGAAGACACTCTCCCGGAAAACCGTTTTAATCGCAATTCTCTCGTGCGCCGTAAGTTTGATTTTTGCCGCGCCCGCCCGGGCCCACGAGGTCGGGATGAGTTCGCTGATCATCGAATTCTCAGAAGGGGCACTGACGTTGAGTTCCGAATACTTGGCCACCGAGATCGGACGGATCGGATCGCTCGACGACAAAATCGCGATTGCTGATCTCGTCTCAAAATCGATCTCGATCAGCCTCGACGGGAAAGAGATAATGCCGTCGGAATCACGGTTCGGCATTAACGAGGGGCATACGCTTGCGTTCCAGCAGGTTTATCAGGGAATCAGGGAAGGTGGAAATATCA
>JAYVUD010000531.1:0-18643 GCA_043788335.1 Chloracidobacterium sp.
CTAAAATAGATCAGCCGTAAATGGTTGAAAAAATAAGGAGAAACCGCCGTCGAGGTTCAGAAAAAACTGAGCTGAAGCGGCGGTTCTTCGGTTCTTGCGGGCATTTTCCCATAGAAAGTTTTCATCCGGGCAAACTGTTTTTCCGTAACTCTTAGTATACGGACGTTTCCCTTTTCGGGCAATCCCATCGTGACCCGGCGTTCGTGGGCGTCGGCGTTTTCGTCGCTGGCACAGTGACGGCCGTAGACCGAGTACTGCATCATCGTAAACCCATCCTTGAGCAAAAAGTTACGGAAGATCGTATACCGTTTCCGCTCGGCCTTAAGCTTGGTCGGGAGATCGAACATTACAACCATCCACACGGTGTCCAGTCCTCCAAAAAATCTCATAAATCCCGAGTAATTCCCTGAGAGGGAATGATGTAAAACGAGGGTGTCTGAAACGTCGGACGAGCGATGATCATTGCGTGTTTTGAAATTAGACCGAACTTTCTCGATCTTCCGCCGGATCTGCGTAAGTCATAGAGGTTTCAATGTTTAGCTGACTTTTAACGCAAAGTCCGCAAAGTCGGACGCGAAGTTCGCAGAGAGTTCAAAGCGACCTCAGCAGCTTTTCAGACCTCCTCCTATTTTCTGTGTCCCTTTCGGGGACATCGGGCCGATCCCGCGTCTTTTGCATCATAACAGCGGGAACAGCGGCCTTTCGGCTTCGCGTGAAAATACCTGTTTGACGGAAGCGGCATAAAGCCCGATCGCCACCAGGAGGGGCATCGTCCGCTTGTCGAAGCGGCAGTCGTTGCCGAGAACGCCGAGCAGATCGGCCTTGACGGCCGTGTCCAGTTTGAACTCGGGTTCCGATCCGTCCGCATCTGGCTCAAGTTCGCGTTCGATGGCGAAAACGCGGGCGTCGATGAACGGCCTGAGCGGTTCCATCAGGTCGTCGGCGAGGGGCATCGGGTTGTACTGGTTGGTGTGGTGGATGCCGAACGCGGGGTGCATCCCCGTGGCGACTATCGCCCGTGCCATCGACGCCCGCAACACCGCGTAGCCATAATTGAGCAGTTTGTTGGCGTCGTCGGCGTCGCGGTCACGGCGAAAATCGGTGCCGAACAATCGTTGCCAGTAGATGCGCGCGGCATAAGCCTCGAGATTTTTCGGGTCGCCGCTCGGCACGCGTTTGGAAATTTCCAGCAAACCGGTTCCATCCTTTCCGGCAAGCTCCAATGAACGCGCCTGACCGGCGATCTTTGCAGAAACGATATCGGTCCACATCCGTTTTCGCTGCGGTGCCGAGATCGCGACTTGTTGCTGAAGTATCTTGGTTTGGGTCGAGTGGCCCGAAAACGGGATAGAGATCGACGACGGCAGATGCTTGGCGTCGGTAAATATCAAGGCAACATTGGCCTCGGCGAGATACGAGATGAGCCCCGACGACATCGTGATCTGCGGGCTGTCGATGATGAGCACGCCGATGTCTTCGATCGGCACGCTCCCCAATGTCTCTTCGCCTTTTTCAATCACAAGCTGTTTGTGGCGGGAATGAACATAACAGCCGTGCGTCGATATCTCAACCGTTCTTTTAATCATTGGCTTGGGTAAGATGCCCAAGCGGATCTACTTGAAGTTTGCGAGTTATTTTGCGTAATGCATTGGATCCCGTGATGACAATAGTAACCCCCGGGATGTATTCGGCTCGCGTATCTTCCAAAGGGCGAATCTGAATTTGCCATTTTTGTCCGCCTGACATCTTCTGAACCCGATAAACGCGCAATCGGGCGTCATCTCCCAAAAACTCGACATAGTCGTTTGCACAGAGCGAGAACAGCTTTCGCCAATCGGCCCCGAGATCGGCCGGTTTCCAGTCGCGTTGAACGGCATAGAACCTCGGGACCAACTCGGCACGGCGGTCGCCCGAGTCGATATTCTCGTAAATATTGACGTGATGGTTTCCCGCCATCGGATAGTACTTGTACTCTTTTCCGCTCTCATCCTTGATCGGAACGAGCGTCTCGGGCGACATTTTTACGAAAACGCGGACCGTGCGGATCGGTGTTGATCCGTTCGAGTGCGTAAGCGGGTTGTTCTCATCCCCGAACGCCTTCTTGAGGTCGCCGCCAAACGCCGCGAGGCGGTCTTTGGCAAGACGTTTGACCGTTTCGTCAACGATGTTCTCGATCGACGGGAGCGTCAACGACGAAACATTCTTTTTCGTAACATAGATACCGGGCTCCGATGTCGCTCCGTATGCCGTTTCCTCAACAAACTGTCCGCGTAGACGGTGCGTCTGGGCGTGCGAGACCGTCAGCGTGTTGAGAGCGTTTTCCACGTCTGAAAGAAAACTTTCCCACGGCAGATCAAAACCTGAGAGTTTGCGCTTCATCAATTCACGGTTGCGGCCCGCAAGTTTTGAGATGTAGTGATACAGTCCGCGGTCGGTCAAGGCGATAACGATCGCGTCAACGACGTGATGCCTATGATCGGTACGGTTTTTAACCCCGACATCACCGTCCGAGAGTATCGCGTTAACGTGCCAGACGTGCCGCAGATTAGAGGTCGCACCGCCGGCAACGACCTGCACATATTTACCCTCGTCCGGGCTGTATGGGTAAAGCTGACGAAGGTATCCGCGAACTTCTTTGCAGATATACCGGGTGTCCGATAGTTGCCGTCCGGCCCAATCCATTTGCTCAAGCTCCTGCTTCGCCAGTTCAAATTTCCTCACCTTCGGGAACGGCAGGCATTTTACCCGCTCCATCAACTCGAAAAACTGCTGGCTCTCGCGGTCGTATATTTCGCCCGGAGCTTGATTTCGTTTGACCTCACGGTTAAATTTGGCGTCGCATATCGTTTTGTTCATATACGAATCGTCGAAACAACGGCTGTATGGAATAATGTGTTCGATATCGACGAGGCCGTCGTCAAGAAGTGCTTCGGGCGGAATATTATTTCCCGTATACGGGCATCGCTCGCCCGATTCTTTCCACAAACGATATTTCAACTTGTCGGTGGATGAAACATTCTCCAAATTGAAACGAAGCTTGAAAAAGGCTTCGGCTGCCTCATTGTCCCGCTTGTTCTGGTTCTGCTGTTTCATCGCACGCTCTTTCTGGATCTTGGTCATCTTCAGATCGCGTGCCATTTCGAGCCTGATCTCGTCAGGCAAACCGTATTCGCGGATGATGGCATTGACCACCTTGCGGACCTCGCAAAGAGCCTTGAAAACGATCGGATTGCGCAGATCTTTCGGCGGCAATTCGAGTTTCAGCGACGTTCCGCCGCCGAATATTTTGCGGTGGTCACCATACGCCTCGGCCGCCGCCTCGTCATAACGTTTTCCCTCGACCATCAGCGGCAGCACCTTTCGAATAGCTTTCAGCGACAAACGGCTGTAACCGTCCTCTAAACGGTGCCAGACACCGTCGAGTTTGTGGATCTGTTCGTCGTCAAACTGCCAATGTTCCTTTAATCGCCGATGGAGAGCCGTCTCGTTATCGATACGGAAAAGTTCCTCGATGAGGCGGTCCTGTTGTTCGGCGGAAAACGCATCCCATTCTTTTGCCGACTTTTTGAGGGCTTTTCGAAACTGGTAAGCGGTCGTGTTGCCCTTGATCTTTTTGTCGTTTGCCTCGAGATTGATGCGAACATCGTCAGGTAATCGCAGCAGCTTTCGGATCTTTTCGTACTTTAGAACCTCGGTGTTTTCGAGTTCCTTGACGAGTACCTCTTTTTCGACCGGCTTTAGCAAACGCCAGTTTAACGTCATTCGGTCCTGAAACTGGAGGTTGTTCAGGTCCTGCCAGTAACGAAACCGCTGTGCCTCTTGCCGGGCGAGATCGCACCGCTTTTTGCCGGGCTCAAATGAACATTTGCCGATCAAACCGCGTTGCGAGCGCAGCGGACGCTGGTAAAAAATGATATTCCTGACCGCTGCCTTAACCTCTGTGGTCATCACGCCGCTGTGAAACACGGACTGAGCCGACCATATGGCTTCGAACTCGTGCTCGGTCATTGTCCGGTGTGTAAAGTGTTTTCGCTTTTTTTCCTTGGTGCTGAGCAATTGGCCGAGTGTTTGAAATTGACCGCTTTCCAACTCAGTGCGGATGCGGGCAATGCCGCCGAGTACCTTGCCGTCCTCCTTGGCGTCGCCCGATTTGCGATTGCTCAAAAATCCGCGCCGTTTCGACAGATGGTACACGGCACGGCCGACCTCAAAGGGCTCCAGCCGCTCGGTGAGCGCACGGACACGGAGATGGTATGGGTCGCCAAGGTTGTGAAATGCCTCGGCGGACGTCGCCGACTCGATCGGCGGCAACATACCGATAGTGGTCAAAAGATCGCGAAGCGCGTTTCGCCGTTGAGCCTTACGCATAACGAGCCGACGCTGGCCGCGCGATGTCCGGCGCTTATGATTTTTCGGAGCATTTGTCTTATCCTCGGTTGTCGCAGGAAAGATGCGGACGCCGGCCGCTATGATCTGCCGGTCGATGAGTGCGCCGCTTTCTTCGAAATTCGATCTTAACAAGGCCCAGCCGACGGATGTAACGCCGAGATCGAGGCCTAAAACAGTTTGTGAGTGGGGCATGGGGGTTCTCCTGGTCGAACGTGGCTGTCCACGCTTGCTTATTTTGTCGACCTAATATAGCATAGGGCCATTATCTTAGCAGATAAGAGAATACGTTACTTCTTATAACAAGAATTATTTCGTAGGATATCCGGCAACGGTAAAACGCGCCCGCGTGTGAAAACACCCGGGCATTTTTTTGTTCATACTTTCATACTTTTGAATAGGCGTCGGGAAGGAAAAGAAGAAGAAAGAACCCAGTCGCTACGACTCCCGGTTCTGACAGGTCGTTTGTCGCCCGCTGATGTGGGCGGTGCTGACTTGGGTACGGGGCGGTTATTCGCCGGGGAGGTCGTTTTCGGCGTCGAATTGGTCGAGGATGTCGCGGGCTTCTTCGGAGTCGAACTCGTAGGCTTTTTGCTCGAGGCAATTGGCGGCGATGCCGGCGTAGAGTGGGTCGTCGAGCAAGGTTGTGATCACCGGGACCGGCATCATTGCCAGAGTTTCGTAGGCGATGGCACGGATCTGGGGCAGGTCGGTTTGGCGAATTATCTCGGCGATCTCGCTGGTCGAAAATCTTTCGGCGAGACGGTCCGCTAACTTATCGAGATGGTCGTAGTCGTTTGCCTTGATCGCACGTTCGGCAAGCTGGATAAACACCTCGGCTGATGCCGACTGGTTTTCCAACACCTTAACGCAGGTGCTCGCCAGTTGCTCGATCTCCGTAAGTTTGGCTGCATCGGTGCGAACCTCTTTCGACCGTGACTGTTCGTCGAGAGCCGTCAAAAGTCCGCTGACCTCCCAGTCAGCGTGGGCGTCATAGTACGCCTTAGTCGACTGCGGAACGGCGGTCGATGATGTACCGGTCTGCAGTACGCGCACGAGCATTTTTTGGGTAACGGGCCGTATGCCCTCCCAAACGCTCGCCACCCTGCCGCCGATATCTTCAATAATCATCATGTTCGCTTAATTTTGCTTTCGCCGTGGATGCTTGTCAAGCCGATTTCCTCGACGAAACACTTTCGCGGAATTTGTTCTCACCCGCCAGGAGCGAATCTTCAAACTCCGCGTCGAGCTCATCGATAGTATATAACAGTGCGTACGGATTATCACTTAAATGCCGAATCTCCCACGGAACACCGCCCCGCAACGGCGGCCGCGAGAACCACGCGGCGTCAATATCTGAATCGGAGACGAGCACATGATCCGACATTTTACTTATCGACGGTTT
Source organism: Chloracidobacterium sp. (assembly GCA_043788335.1). Classification (GTDB taxonomy): domain Bacteria; phylum Acidobacteriota; class Blastocatellia; order Pyrinomonadales; family Pyrinomonadaceae; genus OLB17. Next base: position 5,792 of record JAYVUD010000531.1, read on the forward strand.
CAACGCATCCCTTAACGCCGGCGAAAGCAGGACACGGCGCAGAGCCCATCCGTGTCTTACATAGACGGCGACGATTTCGTTAAAGGTCTCGACCGTGATCATTTGGCCTTATTGGCCACGTTAGCCGGCGGCGGAATCGGATTGGAATTTGCCGGCGGCAGAGCGACGTTCATATTCGTGCCGGCCGTTGCGTTTGCCGAACCCGGGGCCTGGACCGGGCCCTTGCCCGCCGCGTTGGCAGCCTCTGCCTCACGGAACGAACGGCCGCGGCCAACGACCTCAAACTTGAACGAGCCCGAAAAAAGATCGCCGACGGCAAATTTCCAGACACCGTCTTCTTTAATAAACGGGAGGTCTTCCCATTTGCTTTCCTTGCTGTTCCAGACCTCGACTGCACCCTGATCGTCGACGATGCGTTGATCACGGATCTCAGGCAGGGTCGGCGAAAAGGTGGTCGCGGTAAATCCGTTCTCAAATACCTTCTCGATCGGCGTATTGTTTTTTGCCGACGCCATTTTGGCAAATTCGAGCGATTTGGCGGTCATTTCTTTTTTGATCGACTCGGTATCCTTGCCCTTGACCGCCGCGAAAAGCCGTTTGTATGCCTCGGTCGGCGAATCGCCGCTCGAACCGGCCGGAGCCGTCCCGCCGCAATTCAGGGCCAATGCCATCACCACCAGTCCCATAATAGCCAATAATAATCTCTGCATAAATTTGTACCTGACGAACTCAAAGTAGATGTAGACTGAAAGTATAGATTCCCGCGGCACAAATGTAAATTTTATTGCCGTTAAATCGACGCCGTTTACTATTTTGACAGCCTCGACTATGATTTTAGCGAACAAACCGGAGGCGGGAGTAGTGCTATGAAAAGTTGCCCTCAATGCGGAACGCAGTACCCTGACGACACGTTGCAATTTTGTCTGCAGGACGGAGCGCGGCTCCGCGGACCGTTGATGGCCGACACGCCGACGGTCGTGCTAAATGAAACCGAGACGGTCGTCGCACGCGGCGGCGAACGATTTAGCGTGCCGATCGGAGGCTCTCAGGACACGGGTTGGCAGAATACAGAAGCGACACGCGTTGCGACGGCAATGCCGCCAAAGAAGGGCTCAAATGCCGTTTTGCTCGCCGCGGCGGTCGTAGTCGTTTTGCTGCTCGCCCTCGGCGGGCTTGGTCTCGGCGGCCTATGGCTGTACACCCGGCGGCCGGAAACAGGCCCAAACGGCACGACAAATGTGAACATCGCAACGAACGTGTACGCGAATTTGCCGGTAATTACAAACGCGACTCCGAAGGCGAATACATCGCCGACCGTGGCGAAAACGCCCGCCGCCAACGCGAACACTTTGCCGCCACCGCCGCCCGATGACAGTCAGGTTCGCGGCGAAGTGACACAAAAGTTGGGCGAATGGAAATCGTCGCTCGAATCGCGAGACGTCAACGGATACATGGGCAATTACGCCGACACGGTCGACTATTATAAGAAGGGATCGGTAAATGTCGGTTCGGTCAGGGCGGACAAGATGCGGGCATTTCAAGCGTACGGCTCTATGCAGGTAAACGTCTCGAACGTCGATGTCGCCCACGGAGCGAACGGCGATACGGCGACGGTCACATTCGACAAGGAATGGCACTTTAGCGGCCGGAGCCAGTCGTCAGGCAAGGTTAGGGCCCAGTTCAATTATCGCAAGATAAACGGCCGCTGGTTGATCACCGGGGAACGCGATCTGAAGCTTTACTATAAGAATTAACGGAAATCATAAATGAAAGCACTACGATTTGCCGGCGGCCGACTGTCGCTCAACGACGTACAGCGACCAAATAATGCCGCGGAGGCACTGGTTCGCGTTACGATGTCGGGAATATGTAATACCGATATCGAGATCATTCGCGGTTACGCGGGATTTGAGGGTACGATCGGGCATGAATTTGTCGGCGTCGTCGAAACGGCAGACGACGCACCGGAGCTCGTGGGCAAACGCGTCGTCGGTGAGATCAACGCAGGTTGCGGGACGTGCGAAAGATGTCTCGCCGGAGATCCGCGGCATTGCCCGGCCAGAACTGTACTCGGCATAGTCGGACGCGATGGCGCCCACGCCGAATATTTGAATCTGCCGTCGCGAAATCTACTGGTCGTGCCGGACGGTATCTCTGACGAGCAGGCGGTTTTTGCCGAACCGCTTGCTGCCGCTTACGGCATAACCGAGCAAGTCGAGATCACGCCAATAACGCGGGTTGCGGTGATCGGCGACGGTAAATTGGGACTCCTGTGTGCGATGAGCCTGCATATCAGGTCGCCGCACGTGACTCTGATCGGCAAACACCGGCACAAGATGGCGATCGGGGAAAAGTGCGGTGTTGCGGGTGTTTTGGCGAGCGAGATCGGACCGTCCATGCAGAACGTTTTTGACGTGGTCGTCGAGGCCAGCGGTTCGGAGACGGGATTTGCGACGGCTCTCGACCTGGTTCGCCCCCGCGGAAAGGTCGTGCTCAAATCGACATTTCACGGCACGCCGACGTGGGCGGCATCGAGAGTCGTCGTCGAAGAGATCACGATCGTCGGTTCACGCTGCGGCCGTTTTGCCCCCGCGATCGAACTGTTGGCGAACGGTTCCGTCGACGTGACCGGCCTGATCGATAGAGTCATGCCACTCGGGCGCGGCGTCGAAGCGATGACAGCGGCAGGGACGCGAGGGTCCATGAAAGTGCTCCTCTCGGCGGCGACATGAGAGGCGAGAAAAAATAGCCGCTTTTTGATATAATTTGGCGTCAAAGATATTGCACAGATCTTGAATTATTGGAGTATCAGCAATGTTATTTAAGCGTGGTAGATCATCTCTAACCTTGTTTTCGGCCCGAATAGCGATCGTTTTGGTCGCGATTCTGATCGCAATCGGAACAGTGCAAGCCCAGACGGCGTCACTGCCGGAACGGCTCTCTTTGTCGTTTGCGTCGGTCGCCAGATCGGTCGAACCGGCGGTCGTGAGCATCGATGCCAAGACGAATGCTCCTGAGGTCGCGACCAAGGGAACCACGACACCGAGCGACTCGGAAGACATAATGGAGTTTTTCAAACGCCAGATGCCCAATCGGCCGATGTACGCGGTCGGCAGCGGTTTTATCGTCGATCCGGCGGGCTACATCATTACCAACAATCACGTCATCGCCAATGCCTCGCGGATCACCGTCAGGCTCGATTCGGGTGTTGAGCTCCAGGCAAAGGTCATCGGAACGGATGAGGAAACTGATATCGCGGTGTTAAAGGTGGTCTCGGACAAGCCACTGCCGTTTGTGAAATTTGGCGACTCGGAAAAGATCGAGGTCGGCGACTGGGTGCTGGCACTTGGGTCGCCGTTTGGACTCTCCAAGACCGTAACGGCCGGGATCATTTCGCAAAAGGACCGCGAAACGCCGTATGCCACTGCGTTTCAAAAATTCATCCAAACCGATGCCGCGATCAATCAGGGAAATTCCGGCGGGCCGCTCGTGAATATGGACGGCGATGTGATCGGCGTAAATTCGCAGATCGCGACGGCGAACGGGGGTTCGAGCGGTATCGGATTTGCCTTGCCGGCAACGGTCACCTCGAATGTTTACCGGCAGATACTGGCTAACGGGCGTGTGCGGCGAGGGTATCTCGGCGCGCGACTCGATTCGGTCAAGGCCGAGTTTGCCAAGATCTATGGGCTTAAGGAAGCAAAAGGTGCGATCGTGACCGAGGTCCGCGACAAACTGTCGGCGGCGGGCGTCGCGGGGCTGCAGGCCGGCGACGTGATCGTCGACTTTAACGGCAAGACCGTCGAAAATGCGGTCGATCTGATCGCAAAGGTTGCCGCGACCGCTCCGGATGAGACGGTCCAGATCGAATATTACCGCGAGGCCGGCCAGAATTTTGAACGAAAAACGACCTCGCTGAAACTGAAAGAACGGCCGTCTAATAGTCGTGCGGCGAACGACGGCGACGGCCGAAAATTGCTGATCGACGGAGCCAAATCGGACGCCAAGCCTTTCGGGCTGACGCTGGTCGAACTAACGCCGGCGGTCGCGGCGACCTATAAACTCGAAGGCAAAAATGGGTTGCTTGTTCGTGATATCAATCAGGCGAGCTATATCGCCGACATCCGGACAGCGACCGGCGATCCGGCACTGACCGAGGGTGACCTGATCCAACGGATCAACCGGGTCGAAGCCAAAGATCTCAAAACGTTCGGGGAGATAGCCGGAAAATTGAAGACCGGGGACGCGGTCGTATTGCAGGTGATCTCACCCGACGTCCGCGGAGGCAGCGGCGTGTTTAAGCTAGTGCAATTCACAGTAAGGTAGATTTTATCGAAAACACAAATAATATATGTCTAAGACAAAAAACGAATCGACAAAACAGGGCGTTAAGAAATATCACAATTACATAAATGGCGAATGGGTCAAAGCGTCGACCGGCGAGTGGTTTGACAACGTAAACCCGGCCGATACCAGCGACATCGTTGGCCGCTTTCCGGCGTCGAACGCCGATGACATGAATGCGGCGGTCGCCGCGGCTAAGAACGCCGCGACACGCTGGCGCCGGACGCCGGCACCAAAGCGGGCCGAGCTGCTTTTCACGCTCGGTGAGATCCTCAGAAAGAATAAAGATGCCTTTACCCAGCAGATGACCCGCGAAATGGGCAAGGTTCTCAAGGAAGCGGGAGGCGACGTTCAGGAAGCGATCGACTGTACCTACTACACCGCCGGCGAGGGCCGTCGGCTCCACGGGTTTACGACGCCGGCCGAGATGCCGAATAAATTTGCGATGTGCGTCCGCCAGCCCGTCGGCGTCTGCGGACTGATAACGCCGTTTAATTTCCCGATGGCGATCCCGTCGTGGAAACTAATCCCTGCACTCGTTTGCGGCAATACTGTAGTGATCAAATCGGGCGAGGACGTTCCTCTTTCGACAATTAATCTGGTCAAATCATGTGAGGAAGCCGGGATACCGAAAGGGGTTGTCAACGTTGTTAATGGGTTCGGCGACGCCGGCAAAGCACTCGTCGGCCATGATGACGTCCGTCTAATTTCATTCACCGGGTCCACCAATACCGGTCGCCTGATCGCAGAGCAATGTGCCCGTGACAACAAGATCGTGAGCCTGGAAATGGGCGGCAAAAACGCGATCATTGTGATGGAGGACGCCGACGTTGACAATGCAGTCGAGGGCTCGCTGTGGGGAGCATTTGGCACGAGCGGACAGCGTTGCACAGCATCGTCGAGGTTGATCGTTCACAAAAAGATCTACAAGAAATTCTGCGAAAAGCTGGTCGAAAAGGTCAAACGGCTATGTGTCGGCAATGGCCTCGATCCCAAGACCGAGGTCGGCCCGGTCATCAACCGCCAGGCGATGGAAAAGGTCCACGGCTACATCGAGATCGGACGCATGGATGACAAAGCTACCTTAGCGTGCGGCGGCAATATTCTGACGAAAGGTGCGTATAAGAATGGCTTTTTCATCGAACCGACGGTGTTTACCGACGTCAAGCCCGGCATGCGGATCGAGCAGGAAGAGATCTTTGGACCGGTGACCTGCGTCGTCCCTTTCTCGACGCTGGACGAGGCGATCGACATCGTCAACGGTGTCAAGTACGGCCTGTCATCGGCGATCTACACGCAGGATGTAAACCACGCTTTCTACGCAATGCAGGAACTGTACACCGGCATTTGCTATGTCAACTCGGCGACGATCGGTGCCGAGGTTCATCTGCCGTTTGGCGGAACAAAGGGAACCGGCAACGGCCACCGCGAAGCCGGCACGCAGGTGCTCGACATCTTTAGCGAGTGGAAATCGTTGTACATCGACTATTCAGGGAAATTGCAAAAGGCCCAGATCGATGAGGTCGAGATCTAAGGAGATATTGAGTCAATGAAAATTAACAGCCGGGAGCACGTCAGAGCGGGCTACTTCGTCCGGGTTTTGTTTTGTCTGTTTTGCGTCGGTTCAGTTGTTTGTGGTCAGGGGACACAACCGAAAGCACGCGTAGATAATGTAACCGACGATCATTTCGGTACAAAAGTGCTTGATCCGTACCGTTGGATGGAAGATCAGAAATCGGACGAGATGCAAAAATGGATGAGGGCCCAGGCTGATTACACGACCGAATACCTAAAAAAACTCCCGATCCGTGATGAGTTTTTGAAACGGCTGAACCAGCTAAGTGACGCCGCCGACTCGGTTAGCGGAGTGATGCGACGCGGCGACCGGTATTTTTATAAAAAGCTTTTGGCCGGAGAGAGTAATAGCAAACTATACTGTCGGGACGGCCTGTCGGGAGCAGAAAAACTACTTGTCGATCCGAACAAATATGCGATCAACGGCGGGCAATCGACGATCAGCGTTTTTAGCCCGTCGCCCGATGGAAAACTAGTTTCGTTCTTGATAGCTCTCGGGGGCGGCGAATACGGCACGATCCGTGTTATCGACGTGGCGACGGGAAAGGAAACTGCCGACACGATCGAAAATACCCGGTGGCTCGCCGGTGACTGGACCCCGGACTCGAAAGCATTTGCATATTATCAGTTTCAAACGCTTTTGCCCGATGCACCGCCGACCGACAAATTGTTGAAAATTCGCTCCGTCCTCCATGTAGTGGGAGCGAAAAACGTGACTGACAGGCCTCTATTTGGCTACGGAGTCAATCCAAATATTTCGCTTGAACCGAGTCCGTTTGGAGGTGCATATTTCCCGGTCGGCTCGAAATATGCGGTGGTTGCGGTGAACTCCGGGGTATCGCCGAATTCCGACTTTTACGTCGCACCGCAGTCGTCGCTCAATGAAAAAACGATGCCCTGGCGGAAAATCTTTTCAGGTTCCGACGAAGTAAAAGACATCTCCCAACACGGTGATCATTTTTACGTTTTGACCTACAAAAACACTCCGCGTTACAAGATAGTTCGGGTGGATGCGGCCAACCCGGAACTTTCAAAAGCCGAGACCGTGTTTGGTGCGTCCGAAGCGGTCATTGAAAGCATGTACGCTGCCAAGGGCGGGCTCTATGTGCAGACCCTCGACGGCGGCTCGCGACGCGTTTTCTTTGTCGATTACAAGACCTTAAAGCCGATCGAGGTCAAAACCCCGTTTCCTAGTTCGCTTTCAATTCAAGATGCATTGCACGACCGCGACAGCGTTTTGCTAAACACCGATTCGTGGACAAAGCCTTATTCTGTTTACGAATATAACTCGAAAACACAGGCGATGGCCGACACGCATCTTGCTCCACCCTCGCCGATCGATATGTCGGGAGTCGAGGTCGTCAACACGAAGGTGCGATCATATGACGGGGCGATGATTCCGATCGTCATTCTCTACAAAAGAGGCTTGAAAATGAACGGGGCGAACCGAACCTTGATGGACGGTTATGGAGCATACGGCACCGAAAATACATCACCATTTTTTTACACGCGGGTGCTGCCGTGGCTCGAACGAGGCGGCGTTTTCGTCTGGACCGGCATTCGCGGCGGCGGCGAGTACGGGGAAGAATGGCACATGGCCGGGTTCCAAAAGACCAAGCCAAACACATGGAAAGATTTCATTGCCTGTGCCGAATATTTGATCGACAATAAATACACATCGGCAAAAAACCTGGGTATCGAGGGAGCGTCGGCCGGTGGTATTTTGATCTCAAATGCGATCACGACACGGCCCGATCTATTTGGAGCAGCCATCGACGAGGTCGGAATTAACAATGCGTTGCGATATGAAACAACCGCAAACGGCGTTTCCAACATGTCCGAATTTGGTACTTTCAAAACCGAAGAAGGCTTCAAAAACTTGCTGGCAATGGACGGATATTCGAAGGTTAAGGCCGGTGAAAAGTATCCGGCCGTAATGCTGACACACGGCGCGAATGATCCGCGTGTAGAACCGTGGCTGTCAACCAAATTTGCCGCCCGTCTGCAGGCCGCAACGGCGAGCGGCAAGCCCGTTTTGCTACGATTAGACTACGATGCCGGGCACGGCATCGGGTCGTCAAACAAACAGCAAAACGAGGAACGCGCGGACATTTACGCATTTTTGTTTGAACAGCTGCGATAGCGGAATCGACGGGAAACCACGACCCGCGTTAAAAAAATGTTTGATCTTGCATGACCATCGAAAAGGCACGCGAAATACTCAAGCACCGGTTCGGCTACGACGAGTTTCGGATGAATCAGGAACCGGCGATCGCGGCCGTGCTCGGCGGACGAGACGCCGTCGTACTGATGCCAACGGGCGGCGGTAAATCGCTTTGTTATCAGATCCCGGCGTTGATGTTCGACGGCCTGACGGTCGTGATATCACCGCTGATCGCTTTGATGAAAGACCAAGTCGACGCACTCAGGGCAAACGGCGTCGATGCGGCATTTCTCAATTCGACGCAAACGGCGGCAGAGCAGGTTGCGGTTTTTCGCGACGTCCGCAGCGGTAAGCTAAAGCTGCTCTACGTTGCCCCGGAACGTCTCCTGCAGAGCGGCGATCAGTTTCTGGATTTTCTACGCGGCATCCGGGTCTCGTTGTTCGCGATCGACGAGGCTCATTGTATCTCGAGTTGGGGCCACGATTTTCGGCCCGAATATTTGCGCCTCGCGACGCTCAAGCGCGAGTTTCCCCAGATCCCTCTCATTGCTCTCACCGCAACGGCCGACAAACTCGTGCGTAAGGATATCGTCGAGCGGTTGACCGTCCCGACAGCCGAGGTCTTTGTCTCGAGCTTTAACCGGCCGAACATCTATTACGCCGTCGAGCCCAAGCGAAATTCGTACAGTCAATTGCTCGAGTATCTCGAAAAACGCCGCGACGAGAGCGGCATTGTCTATTGCCTCAGCCGGGCGTCGGTCGACTCGCTTGCCGCTGATCTTCGCGACGAGGGCTTCAGTGCCCTCGCCTATCATGCGGGGCTCGACAAGCAGACCCGCGATAAACATCAGGAATCGTTTCTCAAGGACGAGACCAAGATCATTGTTGCGACGATTGCCTTTGGGATGGGCATCGACAAATCCAACGTGCGGTTCGTCGTCCATATGGACCTGCCTAAAAATATCGAGAGCTACTATCAGGAGACCGGCCGTGCCGGCCGCGATGGCCTGCGGAGCGATGCGTTGCTCTTTTTCAGTTGGGGCGACGTGACCAAGCTGAAGGGGTTTGCCGAGGTCGAGGGCAATGCGGCCCAGTCCGAAATAATGCTGCGAAAGCTCGATCTGATGGGCGAGTTCGGTGACCTTCCGACCTGTCGGCGGCGATATCTGCTCAATTATTTCTCTGAAAAGATGGACGAGGATTGCGGCAATTGCGACAACTGTACCACCGAGATCGAGCGGTTCGACGGGACAGTCATCGCCCAAAAAGCGTTGAGTGCGGTCTACCGGACCGAACAGCGATTTGGCCAGGGTTACGTGGTCGACCTCTTGCGGGGTTCGCAGAACGCCAAGATTCGCGACGAACATAAAAATCTAAAAACCTACGGCGTCGGCTCGGACATTACCAAAAATGATTGGTACTCGTATTTTCGGGACCTGATCGCACAGGGATTTTTGGCAAAGACCGAGGGGCAATATCCGGTCATCGTCCTGACGGAAAAAAGCCGCGATGTTTTGAGCGGCAATACCGGGGTCCAGCTCGTCAAGACGCGTGTCCGCGACGAGCAAAAGGGCAAACTCGTGCCGGACGTTGCTTTGCCGTACTTTCAGGACCTGTTCGATGACCTGCGGCGTCTACGTGCCGATTTTGCGAAAAGCGAGAATGTTCCGCCGTACGTGGTATTTTCGGATGTGACGCTGGTCGAGATGGCGACTTATCTGCCGCAGACAGACTGGGAAATGCACAAGATCTCGGGCGTCGGCGATCTGAAGTTTGATAAGTACGGTGCCGATTTTCTGCGGTCGGTCAAAAGTTACAGCCTCAAAAACGGTCTCGTCTCGCTCATTGACCTCAAGTCGAAAAAACGCGAACGAAAGCCCCGCACCAAACGCGATGCTCACGGCAAGGACACCTACCACACATCACTCGAAATGTTTCAGGATGGGGAGACAGTTGCCGCGATCGCCAAAAAACGCGGCATCAGCACCAACACGGTCGAGGGCCATCTGACGCGATTTATCGCCGCCGGTGAGATCAGTCTCGAACAGATCGTGCCGCTTGACCGCATCGCGGTGATCCAGCAGGCGATCGAGAAATTTGCCGACGGCAACGCAATGTGGCCGATCAAGGAATACTTGGGCGAGGGCTATAGCTATGGCGAGATAAGGGCGGTGCTGGCGGCGGCGGGGAAATGGAAAATATGAGCCAAAGGCCGTAGTTTAAGGCAGAATCGGTTTATCATTACGGAATGACCCTGCCGGTTTATGAGCCGATCGTACCTTTCATATTGCGTGTTGGCAGGCGTCAATGTCCAAAAAAATAGTAACCACCCGTTTTGCTTTAACAAATTCCGAAAAAACACGTAATATTAGGATAGTTATTGCTTATAGACTTATAAATATTTGGAGAGATTATAAATGAAGATAGGATTACCAAAAGAAATAAAAGATAACGAATATCGTGTCGGCTTGACCCCTGCGGGCGTTTTGGCACTCACCCATGCCGGACACGAAGTTTTTGTCCAGCGAACGGCCGGCGAAGGTTCCGGCTTTAAGGACGAACAGTATGTGAAAGCTGGCGGGCAACTGCTCGATACCGCGGACGACATCTGGGCCGCCGGCGATATGATCGTCAAGGTCAAGGAGCCCGTCGCTCCCGAATATCCGCGCATGCGCGAAAATCAGGTCCTGTTCACGTACCTGCACCTCGCTCCGGAATTCGAATTGACCAAGCAGATGCTCGAGCGAAAGGTCACGGGCGTCGCCTATGAGACGATCACGAGCGGCAAGCGTCTGCCCCTGCTCATCCCGATGTCGGAGGTTGCCGGCCGCATGTCCGTCCAGGTCGGTGCTACATATCTCGAGAAAATGAACGGCGGCCGCGGCATTCTGCTCGGCGGCGTTCCCGGAGTTCCGGCGGCAAATGTCGTCATCGTCGGCGGCGGTATCGTCGGTACCGAGGCAGCTAAAATGGCGGTCGGCCTCGGCGCCAAGGTCACGATCATCGACCGCGACCTCGATCGTCTGCGTCAGCTCGACGATATTTTCCTTTCGAAAGTCCAGACGCTTGCGTCGTCGCGTTATGCGATCGAAGAGGCGATTTCGCACGCCGATCTCGTTATCGGTGCCGTTTTGGTCGTCGGTGCCGCTGCTCCGAAACTGATCACGCGCGACATGCTCCACCTAATACCGCAGGGAGCGGTCCTCGTTGACGTTGCGGTCGATCAGGGCGGATGTTTTGAAACCACGCACGCGACGACGCACTCGAACCCGACCTATTACGAGGAAGGCGTTTTGCATTACTGCGTCGCCAACATGCCGGGTGCCGTGCCGAGAACCTCGACGTTCGCACTGACGAACGCGACGTTGCCGTACGCACTCGACCTCGCCAACAAGGGATTTGAGCGGGCGATCGCTGAGGATGCGGGACTCTACGAGGGCGTCAATACCTACGCCGGCAAACTGACCTATGAGGCAGTCGCAACATCGCAGAACCTCGAATACACGCCGCTCGACAGCGTGCTCGACCTTAAGTCGGCGGCCGCTTAATAGTTGTTGATCGTTCAATACATCCCTGAGGGAACGTCGATCGCGTTTTCTCAGGGATCTTTTCATTTGGGTGGTTCGATATGGAATGCCAACGGCGGCAGTTCGCTAAGGCATGTGGAATCGACAGGCTTTTTGGGGTCCTTCAGAAACTCGATCGGTAATGTGGCAAACGTGCATCGACGGTTCATCACTCCGTGACTCGCGTTCCGCACCTCGAAGAACTGGCTGTTCTTGAACCACGATGCGACCAGCCGTCCCCATTCAGGCGGCGTGTCGGGGTCGAACTCGCCCGAGAATATGAGCACCGGAACGTCCGCGTGTACCGGTTCATTCTCGGTCGGAGCGGCGGCCCGAACATTCCACACCCGGCAAATGTCGGGAAATGTACCCTGGATCTTAAATCCTTTGAGACGCGGAAATTTTGTGGTTTCCAACGCGATATTTCGCCGGCTCTGAAAGGGCATTTCTTCCGTACACCAGACCGAATACCTCATACCCCAGATAAACCCGCTGCTCGTAAGACCGTTTTCTGCGTATTTTTTCAGCGGCTCGAAATTGTCATGATCGACCGCATCGATCGCGAATGGAATGTACGTCAGTGAACCTGCACTTTCTAGAAGGTTATAGATCAGATCGACAAAGTCTCTCCCGGCGATCGTCACCGGGGTCGTCTTGTTATCGACGACCGCGTTGACCGATTCCGGATGCCGGTCAAGCTTTTCGACGACGCGGTAAAACGCGTCCTCGGTGTGCGGATATCTTGAGGAACAGATCTTATCAATCGAGCAGGCCCGAAACAGGCGTTCGAGTGCACCCATCGTGTGCTCGATTCCTGTTTCGTCCCAGTTGGCCGTCGGAGGCAGTACCGAGTCTAGGATCATGCTTCGCACGCCCTCAGGATACGCACGGACGTAATTGAGCATCAGCCTTGTGCTATACGAAAGCCCGTAGAGATTCCATTCCTTCAAGCCAAGCAGCGTGCGAAGGTCGTTGAGGTCGGCGGCGCTTTCGACGCTATTGTATGCCTCGAGATCGATGCCCAGCCCTGCCAGCCGAGTGCGACACGTCTTGGCAGCAGCTATCTCGGCCTTATCGGCGTCTCTTGAATTGAGGCCCTGCCGAATGTTCGAATGCAGGGCCTCGGTAACCTCCGGACATTGAAGCGAAGGTTCGGCATACTGGGTGCCCCGCTGCTCGAACACGATAAAATCTCGTTCGCTG
>JAYVUD010000532.1:0-6226 GCA_043788335.1 Chloracidobacterium sp.
AGTTCGAGCTCGTCAAACTTACGGACCGTCTTGCCGTTTTCGTCGCAAAACCTTGCAAACATTACCTTGGCCTCGACCTCGATCATCTGGCTACTGCGAACGTTGACGAGCCTAAACATCAATCCGGTCATATCGCGGTATGGTGCCACCACGGCGACCTCGCTGAACGCAATGCGTGCCGTCGGGCGGGCAAATCTGGCGAAGACGACGCCGGTGATCAGGGCGTTTGCGAGCAGGCTGTAATACGACTCGATCGTGACCAGCAGATTGGGCACGATCCCGACCGGGTGAATGGTGCCGTAGCCAATGGTGGCAAAGGTTTGCACGCTGAAAAAGAACGCTTTCAGAAACGTGCTCATCACCGGATCGCCGGACGTATCGACCAGCGCGTCAGCCCCGAACGAGGCGTAGAGAGCCCCAAAGATCAGGTTGCTGACAAAGTACATGCCCAAAACAAGCAACAGAAAATAGCTCCACGACATCGTCATCACGACGTGGTAGATATTGAGCGAAGTCAGGAACGGCAGGCCGGTCCGCTGGACGTTAAACGAGCCGTCCTCGTTGAGAAATCGCAGGCGGCTGCGGCCGGCGACGACCGAGCCAAACCCGAGGTCACGGTCGCCCTCGCGGATCAGTTCTTCGGCCTGTAGGTCGTTGTCGATAGTTTGTTCTGCCACAATACCTTGTGATTATAGCCACCGTTGCCGAAAATTGTAAAAGGAAATTGGTTTTTGCGACGTCTAAATGGTGAAATAATATCTATGTCAAACACCGCTCCGTCCAATGATCAGCCGCCGAAGCTACGCCTGAACGCCGAGGGCTCGGCGGATATCGGCTCGCTTGCCGACGTTCTCGAATGGTTTCTCAATTTTGATGAGAAGACCGCCCGCGTCCGCCACCCGTCCATCGAAGAGGTTTTCCAGTGGAAACAGCAGGACGACAAGGTGAACGGCATCGCCACCTACCCGTTCGAAAACGCCGAGGCACGCCTGGCCGTCGGGGCGTTTCAGGCGCTGGCGGAGAACGACACTGAGCCGAAACTCAATGCCTGGATCACGGATATTCTCAACGCCCTGGCCGATGCGCGGCAGGCCCGGACCGAGATCGCGGAGTCCTACGACCTCGACGCTGTCCCGGAGATGTTTGCCGTTGCCAAGGCCGACAAGCTCACGACCGCGATCGAAAAACGCATCTATCTGACGTCGACCTGGATCGAAACGCTCTGTACGGCCGAGGCTCGATACCTCGGGTGGGTGTATCAGGAACTCTACAAAAAACCGTTCACGCCGGCGGTTCCGGACGAGACGAATACGGGCGCGTGATCTCTCGGATCCGGACGAACTTTTTTTGTTTTTTAATGGTTTTTAATTTCTATTTTTTTGACCCGATCGTGGTCGGAAATTGTGACCGGCGGCGGTGAAAAATGTCGACGATCTGACCCAGCAAAACAGGCATTTCGAGCTCGAATTTGAGGTCGCACAAGTTTGCATCCAGTTCCATGTTTGGACGCCTCCAGCGCTACCCAAAAACCCCTCCAGGTCACATCAAGACCCCCTCCAGGTCACATCAGGGAAAATCCGGTTATTTGCCAAATTTCGCCCGTTTTGGCCGCTTGATCGCAACCATTCAGACCATCGACCGGATTTGCAACGTACATTGCGGCCGACAGGTCCATCTCGCGGTTGAGGGAATTTGAGTCGTGCATATTAGCCACAGAGACCACCGAGGGCATGGCGACCATCGAAGCCATATCCGCGACGTCCGACATGCCCCCGAATGTGCTTGTCAGAACCGGGAGTCGCTCGGCGAGGCTCTCGAACCGCGGTAGCGACCGGGTTTCGGATGAGGTTCGACCGCGAAATATGCTAAAAAGGACGAAATGTCTGCTTTTGTTTCGCGTCTTTTGGTGCCTTTAGCGGTCAGATGTCTTCGACGGACGAAGGTCTGCCACAGAGAACACAGAACGCACGGAGATGATAAAAGACACACTCCCCAATTCCCCCCTTTTTCACTTTTTCACGTTTCCCCCTTTTCCCCTTTTTCACTTTTTCACTTTCTCGCCCCCGATACTTATCGTCTGTTGATCGCTGCATCCGCGAGCTCCGCACCGCCCGAGGCTCATAATGTCAGAACCGGGAGCGATAGCGACTGGGTTCTTTTACCACCAGTCAAAGTCGGGTATTTTGTCGCCTTGCTCGTTATTCACGTAGTTGCAGGCTTCCCAGATGCTCTTTTCATTCCAGAGATTTCGCCTGCTTCCTTTGTCTGCCCAAGGAGTATGTTCGTGATTCCAGAGCTTGTCTTCGCGAAGGAGCCGCGTTGCATTGGCTTTCAAAGCTATCAAGGCATCTTTCGGCTTTTTTGCTCCAATGCAAACGACAGCGTGGATGTGATTCGTCCTGACATTGATCGCCAGAAGAGTCCAACCACGTTTCTCGCACGTGTCTCGAATTGAACGCTCAACGGATTTTCGTTGCGCGGCATTCAGAATAACGGGCGGGTGGAGAAGTAGTTCTTCGTTGTGTTTTCGCCAATTACGGTTCGCAGAAATTCTCGGCGAGCGATAAATGTTGTTATCCCGGTCAACCGATCCGCGTTCGTCACCATGCAGCCACGTTCCGTAACACCGAAACGTGAAGAAAACTGCAAGAGGGATATCCGTGTCATTCCACATATCTCATGCACCATGTCAGAACCGGGAGCGATAGCGACTGGGTTCTTCTGCCCCTAGTCCCCAACAACCTCGATCCCAATATCCTTCAAGTACTCATACGTGCTGTCGTAGAACTCCGGCCTGCGTGTCTCGTCGCAGCTATCGCCATTTGGAACAACGATCACCATCCCTTGCCGGGCACGAGTAAGTAAGACCCGATAGGCATTTTTCAAATACTGTTTCCGCTCCGGGCTCAGTACGCGGTTCCACCTGCTTCCGGTAAACGCATATGTTCCCCAAGCATCCGGAGCATAACGAAAATCCGCATCCCAGGTTACGCAGGCCCAGTCGAGTTCCAACCCTTGGACGTGAAATTCGGTCGCAGCATCCTCCAAGAAGTACGACGACCGAACATCGTCCTTGCCCTCAAGAAACCAATGGACCGGATTCATTGGCGATTTGATATCGATCGCGTGAGGCTTCAATCTGTGAGCGTTCGACGATACTACCAATCCGTACCGTTCGTTCCCTCGAGCTTTTTCTCTCAGCCATTTTTTCGCGGTCACAAGATCACGGGTCATAACCAGCGGATATTTCTTGTTAATTGACGCGTAGTGATTTCTAGCTCCGTCGACATCGAGATCGAGCAAACCCTTTACGAACGACGATACGTTCTCGGCGCGATACGAACGCATCGATACGGACAAATGTAGTCGATCATCGACCCGAACATGCTCTTTATGTTGAATCTTGCTGAGAACTTCGCCTGCGGCATATTCGTCATCCGTCAATCGATTTGAAATATAAATATTCCAATTCGGAAACGACCGATTCAGCGATTCGATCCACTCTCCGATCCCGGCCTCTCCGCGATTGATTTCTTGCCCTCCACCAACAAGACAAACTATAACCGCCCAATCCTTATGGCGATCTAAACAGGAAATCAAAAATTCCGGCTCTGAGTGGTTGAAATTCGGTTGGTTCTTTTTGCGTTTCATGAAACTCGACGTTTCTTTCAAGTTCCACGCTCTTTGAGCTTCGTCAAAAATCGCGACGTGATCAATCGGAGCCCTAGAATCTCGCAAATACTCGTCCCGATAATGGTGGACGTTCTGAATGAAGACCTTCACGCGACTTACCGCCTCACCTTTTTTCAATTTTGCACCTTGGTCTTTTGCACGTTGAACTGAGTCACGAGCAAGGGCTTCGCGCAGGATCGCGACGAGCGGTCCGTTTCCAGATAGAAACACACTCGTGGCGCCCGAATCAGCTTTCATATGGCGATTCGCGACATCGAGCCCTACGAGTGTCTTGCCCGCTCCGGGCACGCCCGTAACAAAACAAATTGCCTTTTCGCCTCTCGCTTTAGATTTCACGATTATTTCGGAAATCTCCGTACTAGTTTCGCGGAGATTTCGAGCGGACGCGTCCTTGCGGGCAATGTCTGCAACCGAGTGATTATTAAATAATGCGGTCGCAGCCTCGATAATGGTCGGTGTCGGGTTGTAACGACCCTCGGCCCAGTTGGTCAGATCGATCTGTTCGCCGGTTGCAAATCGGAGGAGATTATCAATAACCAGAGATAACTGCTTTGAATTTGTGAGTATCGGGGATAAGAGCCCATCCGGTGCCACGTTAAAGTCTGAAAACAATGGCCTGTCTGCCGCTTCGGTCGCAACAAGTATCGGCGCCAGGACTGGCGAGTGGCTGGTCTCGTGGAAGTTCTTAAGGTCGAGACCGTAATCCCAGACCTGATCAATTGCACTTGCAAGGAAATGCTTCTCTCCGGCTTTGTACTCCAAAACCATGATCACGTTCTGGATTACTAGAACAACATCTACGCGTCGACCCATGCGTGGGATCGCATATTCAAAGAATATGTGCCCATCGTGATTGATCAAACAATACTTCAAACTTTGAATCTGAACCAACCATGCAGCCTTTTGGGTTTGTTCATCAGCGAATTCACTATTCCGCGATAACTCCCCTAGAATCTCATTCGACGAGTCTTTGAGGAATCCTTCGATACTGTTGGAATAGTAGAATCGGTTTGACATTGGGGAAATATTCTGAGCACTAAAATGTCACATGTAATCGGATCAATCAAGTACTTATCCCATTAACGGCACAAGAACCCAGTCGCTATCGCTCCCGGTTCTGACACTGGGGTGCGTTTGGATCGCTGAGCGTCGTACGTTAGAAGAACCCAGTCGCTATCGCTCCCGGTTCTGACCCGGCTCGGCATCTTCAGTATCCGATAAGGAGTATTCCTTTCAGTGGCAGACGCAAGCGATTCGAGATGTATAACGTTTCCAGAAAAGCAAAGATCTTGGCAAAATCATCTGCCTTGCGATAGTGGTTTCTCACGGCGATCACCAGATATTCGACTTCGAACATCATACTGGCCTGAAAGATGTCTTTAAGAAACTGATTGTTATCAACCGCTCGACCTGCTTCGATCTCGATTACGATCTTGCCGTCAGAGCTCACGGCATCCGCGTTGAATGACTTATCGATCTTGTTGTCGAGCCCGAAGAGGACCGGAACACTGATCTTCTGGTTTGCGGACTTTCCGGTTTCAACCGTGAAGCCGATACGCTCAAGATGCGGTTTGACGATCTCAAGAACTTCGTTGCTTGGTTTATCAAAATCAGGCGATCTATATAGGTGTTCAGAGGCGTGGAAACAATCGATGACGCCTTGGATTGTATCCGTGATTCCTTGGGATCGTGGGAAGAACTGAAATCTGATCATACAATTTCGTCAAGAATCTTTTCGCGAAGAGCGTCATCGTCCAATTTGAAATAATGTGCCGGGATGAAATAAAAAATCAATTCGTCGACGTACCGGGCCTGCTCGCAAGTGTAGCCATGTTCGTCATCCCATAGCAAGTGTTCAAGGTGGATCGAGGCAACAAAATAGACTCCCCAATCGTCACCAAAATCGATCAGGCGTAGATTGTAGAATCCTCCGTTAAATTGGACTTGGTCTCGATACATACAGTCACGAAAATCTTGATCCTTGTGCGAATAGATAGATTTTTCCATCGGCGTTAACGGCTTAATCGAAGATTAGAGTTCAATTCAAAATAGTCCAAAATCGACTATCGCCAGAAACAGCCGTTGACGACGAAGGCTGGCTTTTTGCCGACGAAGGTTATGTCGGGGCGGACGGAGAGAGAACCACCCCGTCGGCCGGGCGCCGACACCCCTCCTTGGTAAGGCGGGGAGTCAAGAATGATGCGGTGGTGGAGGCGATAGCCGCGGAGGCCGGCGTGGCGGAGGGCTTTGCGGAGTAGGATCTCGGGCTTGGTGTCGGTGGGCCGGTTGGCGCTCATGACGCGTGAGACGGCGGCGGTCGCGGGGTCGGGGGATCGTTTGTCGCGGGTGTAGTTGATGCCAACGATAGTACCACGATCGCCCGGGTCAGAACCGGGAGCTGTAGCGACTGGGTTCTTTTCGCGGTATACTCGTTCAACCCTGATTTCCGATGTGGAACGACACCGACATTCCGCTTGCTGTCTTTCTTACTATTCGTTGCTATGGCACGTGGCTCCATGGCGACGAAAAGGGA